>NZ_CP007130.1:600000-900000 GCF_000522985.1 Gemmatirosa kalamazoonensis | reverse complement strand
CGAACAACCGGGACGTGACGATCCTCCCCGAGCGACTCGGCGACCACTACGTCGCGCTCCACCGCCCGATGCCGTCGGGGCTCGGCACGCCGGCGATCTGGGTCGCGACGTCGCCGGACCTGTTCGCATGGGGCGAGCACCGCTTCGTCGCCGGGGCGCGCCCGGAGATGTGGGACGACACGAAGATCGGCGGCGGCGCGGTGCCGTTCCGCGTGCGCTGGCGCGGCCGCGACGCGTGGCTCGCGGTCTACCACGGCGTGACGTCGCCGGACAGCTACGCGCTCGGCGCGCTCCTCCTCGACGCCGACGACCCGTCGCGCGTGCTCGCCCGCTCGGCCACCCCGATCCTCGCACCGGAAGCGCCGTACGAGCGCGAGGGATTCTTCGGCGGCGTGGTGTTCACGTGCGGACTCGTGACGGACGGGGATCTCGTGCGCGTCTACTACGGCGCGGCTGACGGCGTGACGGCCGTGGCGGACCTCTCGCTCGACGAGATACTGTCGTCGGTGGAGGCGCTGTGACGTCTCATGCCGAGCCACGAGAACGAGAGGATGATCCGGCTTCCCGCCCTGCAGCGCTTCCCCACGAACCCGATCGTGCGCCCGGAGCGGATCCCGTACGCGCGCGCGGCCGGCGCGTTCAATGCCGGCGCGGCGATCGATCATCGCACCGGGAGCGTCGTGCTGCTCGTGCGGGTGTTCGAGTCGGACACGGAACGCTCGTCGCTCGCGCTCGCGGTCTCGTCGGACGGCGAGACGGTCGACGAGATCCTCGACCGGCCAGTGCTCACGCGCGAGATGCCGTACGAGCAGTGGGGCGTGGAAGACGCGCGCATCACGTTCCTCGCCGACGAGGGACGCTACGCGATCACCTACACCGGCTACTCCCCCGACGGCCCGCGCGTCTGCCTCGCGACGACCGACGACCTGCTCGCGCCGGAGCGCTACGTGCGCCACGGGCCGCGCCTCGCCGGGGAGAACAAGAACTGCGTCGTTTTCCCCGAGCGCATCGACGGCCGCTACGCGATCCTGCACCGGCCGATGCCGCGCGCGGTGCTCGCCCGCGCCGATGCGCTCGAGGCCGAGTGGCCTAACGATGGACCGACGGTGCTCGGCCCGCGCCCGGGCACGTGGCGCAGCGCCCGAGTCGGCGCCGGCGCGCCGCCGGTGCGCACTCGGCTCGGCTGGCTCCTGCCGTTCCACGGCGCGACGACGATCGACGAGGGGAACGTCTACTCGATGGGCTGGTGCGTGCTCGACCTCGAGCGACCGGAGCGCGTGCGCTACGTGAGCGACGCACCCGCGCTCACGCCCGAGGCGCCGTACGAGATCGAGCCGGGTCCCATCCCGCAGGTCGACATGGCGAACTTCCGCACCGGCGTGCGCGTCGTCTTCCCACAGGGCCTCGTCGAGCGCGGCGCCGACTACCTCGTGTACTACGGCGCGGCAGACGTGTCGGTAGCGGGTGCGCGCGTGTCGAAGGCCGCGCTGCTCGATGCGCTGGACGTGGCGATCGCGCGGGGCGAGGGAGGCGTGCCGTGGTGACGACATCGAACCGCAGAGGACGCAGAGGACGCAGAGGAGAACAACAACAATCGTCTCGTGTTGTTGTTCTCCTCTGCGTCCTCCGCGCCCTCTGCGGTTCGATGCTCGTGCAGAGCTGCCACCGCGCCCCTCTCCCCCTGCCCGAGCCGCACGCATCGAAGCCGTTAGGCCTCACCTACGACCACCTGCGGCACCTCACGCGCGACCTCTTCGTCGACGGACACCGCGTGAAGATCGTCGCGCTGTACGCGCCGGCGCCGGACTACCGGCCCACGGGCTCCCCGCAGCGCGACGGCTCGGAGGGGATCGCGAGCGTGGACGACGCGGCGCGGGCCGCCGTCGCGCTGCTGCGCGCGTACGAGGCGAGCGGCGACGCGCGCGATCGCGACGACGCGCTCGGGCTGCTCGCGTTCGTCGCCGCCATGGAGCGCGGCGACGGCGAGTACCTGAACTTCGTCGACGGGCGCGGAGTGCCTAACGATCGGGTCGCGAGCGGGCGCAAGGGCATGTCGTTCTGGGGCGCGCGCGCGCTCTGGGCGCTCGGCGAGGCCGACCGCGTGCTCGGCGCGGCCGCGCTGCCGCCGGATCTGCGCGCGGTGCTCGACCGCACCGTCGCGCGCGCGCGCCGCGACGTCGACGCCGGCCGGCTCGTCGGCGGCTCGGCCACCGCCACGTCCGAGGCGCTGTTGGGCATGCTGGCGCTGCAGCGCGCGGAGCCGTCGCCGGAGCACGCGGCACTGGCCGAGCGTGCGGCGGAGCTGCTCGTGCCGCTGTCGCGCGGCGGACCGGACGCCGCGCCGTGGGGCGCGCGCACCGATGCACCGGCCGCCGCATGGCACGCGTGGGGCAGCCGATCGACTGAGGCGCTCGCGACCGCCGCCGTCGCGCTCGGACGGCCGGAGCTCGCGACCGCGGCGCGCCGCGAGGCCGACGCACTGTGGACACGCTTCGCCCTCGCCGGCCGCATCCCCGCCACGGTCGCGCCCGACGGCGGCGCCACCTGGTACCCGCAGATCGCGTACGGCGTCGGTCCGGTGGTGGAGGGATGGCTCGCGCTCGCCGACGCGACGGGCGACCGACGCTACGCCGTGCAGGCGGGGCTGGCCGCGTCGTGGCTCGTCGGCATGTACGACGAGCGCACCGGCCGCACGTTCGACGGCGTCGACGGGCCGGGCGCGGTGAATCGCGATGCCGGCGCGGAGTCCACGATCGAGGCGCTGCTCGCACTGCAGCGCGTCGCCGCCAATCCCGACGCCGCGACCTACGCGCGCTATGGCACCCGCGGCGCGCCCAGCGCGTCGCTTGCCGTCGTGCCCGACCGCCGCGAGTTCGTCGGTCCCGGTGGCGAGCGCCTCACGCTGCGCCGCGACGCGTCCGGCCTGCACGTGGACGAGACGCCTAACGGTGGTCCGATCACGCTCACCTACTGGCCCGCCGCGAACCCCGCCGAGACGCGCCTCGCCACGCGCCTCGTCGCGCGGTGGAACGCCGAGCATCCCGACGTGCAGGTGCGTGTGCAGCCGCTCCCCGCGGGGCGGTCCACCGAGGAGGTGCTGCTCGCCGCCATCGTCGCGCGCGCGACGCCGGACGTGTCGTCGAACGTGTCGTCCGCGCTGCTGTCGCGGCTCGTGCGCGCGGGCGGGGTGGTGCGGCTCGACGATCGCGTGGCGACGGCCGCTCGGCTCCGCGAGCGCACGTCGCCGGCGATGCTCGCGCCGCTCAGGCTCCCCGACGGCGGCGTGTACGCGTTCCCGTGGAAGACGAACCCCGAGCTGCTGCTGTACAACGTCGACCTGCTCGCGCGGGCCGGCGTGTCGCCGCCCACCACCCAGAGCGAGCTGCTCGACGCGTTCCGGAAGCTCGCGCGCGACGCCGACGGCGACGGGCGGCGCGACCACTGGGCGCTGTGGGCGCCGCTGAAGACGACGTGGTACGAGCGGTTCTACGACTTCTACCCGCTGTACCTCGCGAGCTCCGGCGGCCGCACGCTCGTGCGCGGCGACTCGGTGCTGTTCGACAACGCCGCCGCGGCGTCGGCGCTCGAGCTGCTGCGTCGCGGGTTCGCCGAGGGGCTGCTGCCGCGCGCGAACTTCTCGCAGGGGCGCGACCCGTTCGCCGACGGCACCGTGGCGATGAAGATCATCGGTCCGTGGTTCGTGCGCGAGCTGGAGGAGATCAAGACGCCCGGCATGCGCTACGGCGCCGTGCCGATCCCGGCGGCCGACGGCGCGCCGCCCGAGCAGCGCTACGCGTTCGCCGACCTGCGCAGCATCGCCGTGTTCGCGACCACGCGGCACCCGGAGGCCGCGGCGCGCTTCGTCGCGTTCCTCACGTCGCCCGAGGCGGACCGCATGCTGGTCGAGGAGGCGAGCCAGCTCCCCTACCGACGCGCGCTCGCCGACGATGCGCGGTTCGCGCGGGCGCTCGCGCGCTGGCCCACGCTGCCCACGTACGCGCGCTACGTGGAGCGCGCGCGCGACCTCGACGTCGACCCCGACGTGGTGGAGATCTTCGACGTGCTGTCCGAGGCGTACGAGGCCGCGTCGATCTATGGCACGGTGCCCGTGCGCGACGCGCTCGCGCGTGCCGCGCGCGAGACGCGAGGGATCCTCCGTGCGCGTTGAGCGAGCCGGTGCCGAGTCGCGCGCGGGGTGGCTGCTCACGGCGCCGTACGCGCTGTTCCTGCTGACGTTCGCGGCGTACCCGGTGGTGTTCGCGCTGGCGCTCGTGCTGCTGCGCTGGGATCTCGTCACGCCGCCGACGTTCGCGGGGCTCGACAACGTGCGGCACCTGGCGACCGACGGGCGCTTCTGGCAGGCGGTGGGCAACACGTTCGTGTTCCTGGCGATCCACGTGCCGCTGCAGATCGTCGTCGCGCTCGGCCTCGCGCTGGCGCTCGACCGCCCGCTCGCACTGCGCGCGTTCTGGCGCGCGGCGTTCTTCCTCCCGGTCGTCATCTCGGGCGCGGTCGTCGCGATCCTGTGGAACGCGCTGTACGCGACCGACGTGGGGCTCATCAACGAGCTGCTGGCGCGCGTGGGACTCGCCCCGGTGCCGTGGCTCACGAGCCCCGCCACGGCGATGCCGGCGATCGCCGCGATGGTGACGTGGAAGAACGTCGGGTTCTACGTCATCATCTATCTCGCGGGCCTGCAGTACGTGCCGCGGAGCTGTCAGGAGGCGATCGCGCTCGACGGCGCGACGGCGTGGCAGCGGTTCCGCTACCTGACGCTCCCGCTGCTCCTTCCGCAGACGCTGCTCGTCGTCACGCTGTCGACGATCAACGGCTTCCAGCTCTTCATCGAGCCGTACGTGATGACCGGCGGCGGGCCGCTGCGGCGCACGTACTCCATCGTGCTGTACCTCTACACGAACGCGTTCTCGTACCAGAAGATGGGCTACGCGGCGACGATCGGCGTCGCGCTCGCGGCGATGATCGGGATCGTCGTCGCGATCCAGCGGCGCGTGCTCGGCGCGGATCGCTCATGAATGAGCCGCAGATCACGCAGGTTACGCAGACTCGCTCGCTGTGTCTTCTGCGTAA
Source organism: Gemmatirosa kalamazoonensis (assembly GCF_000522985.1). Taxonomy (NCBI): domain Bacteria; kingdom Pseudomonadati; phylum Gemmatimonadota; class Gemmatimonadia; order Gemmatimonadales; family Gemmatimonadaceae; genus Gemmatirosa; species Gemmatirosa kalamazoonensis. Next base: position 894,912 of record NZ_CP007130.1, on the reverse strand, counting down.
TCGGCGTAATCTGCGGCCGACCCACACCGCAACCCGTGATGCGCTTCGTTAGGCGGACGCTCCTCTACGCGGTTCTCGCCGTCGCCGCGGCGACGTTCGTCGTGCCGTTCCTGTGGATGGTCGCGACGACGCTGAAGCCGCCCACCGAGGTCGGCTCGCTCACGCTCGTGCCCGCGCATCCCACGCTCGACAACTATCGCACGATGTGGGCGCGGGCACCGTTCGGCCGCGCGCTGCTCAACAGCCTGCTCGTCGCCTCGACGATCACGGCCGCGGTGCTCGTGCTGGGATCGATGACGGCGTACGCGATGGCGCGGCTCCGCTTCCGCGGCCGCCGCGCCCTCGACGTGGTGACGCTCGCCGTGCTGCTCGTGCCGGGACAGCTCACGCTCATCCCGCTGTACACGCTCGTCGTGCAGCTCGGGTGGGTGGACAGCTACGCGGCGCTCGTCGTGCCATACCTGTTCAACGCCACGGCGATCCTCATGCTGCGCCAGTTCTTCCTCCAGATCCCGCAGTCGCTCGTCGACTCGGCCCGCATGGATGGGATGGGCGAGCTCCGCATCCTGTTCACGATCTTCTGGCCGCTCGCGAGGCCGGTGCTCGCGACGGTCGCGATCTTCACGTTCATGGGATCGTGGAACGAAGTGCTGTGGCCCCTGCTCGTCGTGCGCGAGCAGCGGCTCATGACGCTCCCGCAGCTGCTCACCGTCTTCGCGCTCGGCGGCGGCGCGGGCTCGCTCGCCGTCTCGCTCGCGTCGACGATGGTGCTCGTGGTGCCGGTGGTGATCGCGTACGGGTTCCTGCAGCGCTACTTCATCGAGAGCATGGCGGGGAGCGGGGTCAAGGGATGAACCGGCTGCCTCTTCGAAATTGAACCGCGAGCAGAGGGCCGCAGAGGACTGTCCTCTTTGATCGAACCACAGCTTCGAGGTGCTGGGCGAGTACCCTGGGGATCCAACGGCGATGAAAAGGATCTCGAGATCGTTTCAATCGCACTTGGATCCCCCGAGTACTCGCCTGCTGCCTCGCCCCATCGGTGTTCTCTGCGGCCCTCTGCGTCCTCTGCGGTTTATTCACACAGCGAAGCAGTTCTCCGCGACCGACAGCATGCCTCCGATCTCGTTCGAGCACGTGACCAAGCGCTTCGGCGACGTGCGCGTCGTCGAGGAGTTCGACCTCGAGGTCGCGGACGGCGAGCTGCTCGTGCTCGTCGGCGGCTCGGGGTCCGGGAAGAGCACGATCCTGCGCATGCTCGCCGGCCTGGAGACGGTGACGACCGGCCGCATCCGCATCGGCGACCGCGACGTCACCGCGCTGTCGCCGAAGGCGCGCGACGTGGCGATGGTGTTCCAGGACTACGCGCTGTACCCGCACATGACGGTGCGCGAGAACCTGTCGTTGGGCCTCAAGTTGCGCGGCGTCGCGCGCGCCGAGATCGAGCGGCGCGTCGCGTGGGCCGCGGGGATCCTCGGCCTCGAGCCGCTGCTCGACCGACGGCCGAAGGCACTCTCGGGCGGGCAGCGGCAGCGCGTGGCGATGGGACGCGCGATGGTCCGCGAGCCGGCCGCGTTCCTGTTCGACGAGCCACTGTCGAACCTCGACGCGGGGCTCCGCGCGCAGATGCGCGTCGAGATCGGCGCGCTTCAGCGGCGGCTCGGGACGACGACGATCTACGTCACGCACGACCAGGTGGAGGCGATGACGCTCGGCGACCGCATCGTCGTGCTCGCGAACGGACGGGTGCAGCAGGTCGGCCGGCCGATCGACCTCTATCGCGCGCCGGCGAACCGCTTCGTCGCCGGCTTCATCGGCACGCCGCCGATGAACTTCGTCCCTGCCCGCTTCGCGGCCGGCTCGCTCGGCGTGCCGCTCCCGACGGCCGGCGACGACCTGACGTTAGGCATCCGCCCCGAGGACGTCGCGCTGGAGCGCACCGCCGACGGCACCGGCGGCGCGGGCCGCGTGGTGCTCGTCGAGCGACTCGGCGGGACGAGCCACGTCCACGTCGACGTCGGCCCGCACCGCCTCGTCGCCGCGCTGACCGGCGACGCGCTGCCCGACGTCGGCGAAGCCGTCACGCCGCGCTTCTCCGTCGACCGCGTGCACCTGTTCGGCGCGGACGGCCGGGCGCTGCGTTGACTCTTCGAGCCGCAGATTACGCAGATTACGACCGGGTCAGTTCACCGAGAAGCCATCGATATGAAGCGCGCGCGCCTGTGCGGCCTCGCCGCGTCCCTGCTCTCGGCCGCCGCGGCGGCCCAGCCCCCGGTCGTCGAGAAGGTCGACCCGCCTAACTGGTGGGCCGCGCACTCCATCAACCCGGTGCGGCTCCTCATCAAGGGGCGCAACCTCGCGGGCGCGCGCGTCGAGTGCCCGCGCCTCGCGTGCGGCGCCACGCGCGTCAATGCGGCGGGCACGTACGCGTTCGTCGACGTCACCATCCCGCGCGCGCGAACCGCGGGGGACTACCCGCTCGTGCTGCGCACCCCCGCCGGCACGGCGCGCGTGCCGTTCACCGTGAGCGCGCCGCTCGCGCGCGCCGGCCGCTTCGCCGGGTTCGGGCACGACGACGTCATCTACCTCATCATGCCCGACCGGTTCGCCGACGGCGATCCGAGCAACGACGATCCGGCCGCGTCGCGCGGGCTGCTGAACCGGGCCGAGGGGCGGCGCTACCACGGCGGCGATCTCGCCGGCGTGCGCGCGAAGCTGCCGTACCTCAAGGACCTCGGCGTCACCGCGATCTGGCTCAACCCGATCTACGACAACACGAACGTCCTCGACACGAAGGAGGTCTACGACGGCAAGGCGACCACGGCGTACCACGGCTACCACGCCATCGACTACTACGCGGTGGACGAGCACTTCGGCGACGTGGCCGAGTTCAAGCGGCTCGTCGACGCGGCGCACGCGCAGGGGATCAAGGTCATCCTCGACATGGTCGCGAACCACACGAGCGCGTACCACCCGTGGGTCGCCGATCCGCCGACGCCGACGTGGTACCATGGCACCGCCGCGCGGCACCCGAACAACACGTGGCAGACGTGGACGCTCGCCGACCCGTACGCGACGCCCGACATGCGCCGCGCCACGCTCGACGGCTGGTTCATCGACATCCTTCCCGATCTGAACCAGGACGATCCCGACGTCGCACGCTACATCACGCAGAACACGCTCTGGTGGGTCGGCGTGAGCGGCATCGACGGCATCCGGCAGGACACGTGGCCGTACGTGCCGCGCACGTTCTGGCGCGACTGGATGACGGCGATCAACCGCGAGTACCCGGCGCTGCGCGTCGTGGGCGAGGTGTTCGACGGTGATCCGGCGATGATCGCGTTCTTCCAGGGCGGCCGGCCGCAGTTCGACGGCGTCGACGACAAGGTGCAGTCGCTGTTCGATTTCCCGCTGTACTACGCGGTGCGGAGCGCGTTCGCGTCCGGCCGCCCGGTGCGCGACGTGGCGCAGCTGCTGTCGCACGACCGCATGTACCGCGACCCGTCGTCGCTCGTCACGTTCCTCGGCCTGCACGACGTGTCGCGCTTCATGAACGAGCGCGGCGCCACCACGGAGGGGCTGGAGCTCGCGTACACGTTCCTGCTCACCGCGCGCGGCACGCCGCTGCTCTACTACGGCGACGAGATCGCGCTCCCCGGCGGCAACGACCCGGACAACCGCCGCGACTTCCCCGGCGGATGGCCCGACGACTCCGCGAACGCGTTCGAGCGCGCGGGACGCAGCGCCGGGCAGCAGGCGGTGTGGGCGCACGTGCAGAAGCTGCTCCGCCTGCGCGCCGCGCGCCCCGATCTGCGCCGTGGGCCCACGCAGCACCTGTTCGCCAGCGAGCAGCAGTACGTCTACCGCCGCGGCAGCAGCGTGGTGGCGCTCAACAACGACACGAAGTCGGTGGAGATCCGACTGCCGCTGCCGTCGCTGCCTGGGGATGCGTTAGGCCTCTGCCCCGCACCGCGCGCCGAGGGCGGGGGCGTGGTGATCACCGTCCCGCGGCGGACGGGGTGCGTGTTCTAGGCCTGCGCACGCGGAGCACGCGGAGAAAGGCCTCTGTTGAATTGAACCGCAGAGGACGCAGAGGGCCGCAGAGGAAACCAGTGGCAATGGGTTCTCCTCTGCGGCCCTCTGCGTCCTCTGCGGTTCAATGTCTCCGCGTTCTCCGCGCCTCCGCGTGAGACCGAACGGCCTAACGCCGCCGCGACAGCACCCACCGCGCCGCGAGCCGCGACGGGCGGGGAGGCGCCGCGACACCTCCCCGCCCGCCCGGTCTCGCACCTCGGCGTTACAGCAGCTTGGCGATCGTCACGGTCTGCCCGTTGGTGGCGCTCGTGCACGAGACCGGGCCGGAGCCGATCTGCGACGCCAGCACGTTGACGGCGACGCCGCAGACGTTCGCGGCGAGGTTCAGCGCGACGCCGAGCGATACGTTCACGTTCTGGAGCACGTTGTTCGCCACGTCGGTGACCGTGACGTTCACCAGACCGCCGGTGATGATCGGCTGCGCGTGCGCGTTTGGCGCGGCGACGGCCAGCGCGGCACCGAGACCGAGGGTAGCGATCCACTTCTTCATAGTCCTGCCTCCACGACATCGACGATTGTGAGGCCGCGACTCGCGCCGACGAGACTCGGCGCCGCGTCGCGGCTACGAGCGTCCACGTACGGCGTGCCGTGCACCTCCGCACGCACGGGCCAGTGACGCCGGTTCGTGCGCGAGGTCCGCTCGGTACTTCTGCCGTGATGCTCCGTCCGTCGCGGCGGATGGAGAGCGGCTCGCCGATCCGACGCCTCCGCTTCGTCCGGGCGTCATGCCCGTCGGCTCGTCGTCTCGGCGACCGACTGCAGCGCAAACGAGGATCCACGGCGTCGCGGAACGCACCAAATTCGCGTCCGCGCTGGACGATCGTTAGGCAGTGACGCGAGTCACATACTCCATGCGCGCGAACGACCCATATGTTGAGATTCTTGCCGGTCACCTGCGCGGTGCCTGGCGGCGAGAGAGCCTAACGAAGGCGGCGGCCTAACGCGGCAGCAGCAGCACCCACAGCGCATCCACCAGCGCGTGTGTGATCGCCGACGCTGTCACGCGGCCGGTGTGCTCGTACACCAGCCCGTACGCGACGCCGGCCAGCGTCGCCAGCACGACGTATCGCGGATCCGGCAGGTGCGCGAGCCCGAAGATCACCGAGGCGACGAGCAGCGGCCACGGACGCTCCGGTCCCCACCATCGCGCGAGCAGGTTCTGGATCAGCCCCCGGAACAGGAACTCCTCGGGGAGCGCGATGAGCGCGTAGATGAGCAGCGGCCGCACCACGAGCGTCGCGGCACTCGGCTGCGGGTGCCACGCGATGAACCTCGTCGTTAGGCCGACCGCGATCGCCACAGGCGCGTAGAGCGCGCAGGCCACGACCGCCACGCCGACGTCGCGCCATCGCAACGCGAACGTGAATCCCACGTCCGGCAGGCGCCTGACGACGAGGAACAGCACCAGCGCCGCGCCGAACGCGACGAGCTTCGAGAGATCGACACCGTTAGGCCCCGGGATCCTCGGCAGCAGCCCGAGCTCGATCGGAAGCCAGAACAGAGCGACCGCCGTCAGCTCGCGCACCGGCGCGCGTCGCTCCGGCGTGATGCGGCCGAGGAGCACCACGGTGGGCGCGACCAGATAGGCCGCGAACGTCGCCGCGATCGGGGCGACGCCGAGCGCCACGGTCACCTCGGCAGCCCGACCCTGGCCACCAGCGCCTGGAAGCGCGGCTCACCGCGCAGCCCGTCGAACTGCGGCTGGACCGCGAGATACACGAGGATCCCCTCGCGGGCGTCGTAGATCCGCTCCAGCCACGCGAGCGCGTGATCGCGGTCGCCGAGGCTCGCGTAGATCCGCGCCACCGTCCACGCGATCCAGTAGTTGCGCCCCGTCCGCGCGAACTCCACTGCGAGCGACTCGGCCTGCCACGACGCCTCTCTGCGGTCGCCGGCTCGTGCCCAGGCCCAACCGGGCACCCATCGCGCCCGCCGGTACATCGCGAGCGCGTCGTCGTACCGGTGCTGGAAGAAGTACGCGTCGCCCATGTTGAAGTAGATGGCCGACGAGTCCCGCGCGAGGCTCAGCGTCTTCTCGAACTCCCGGATCGCGTCGTCGTAGCGCCGGCAGAACAGGTAGACCTCGGCGAGCCCACCCTGCCCGTACGCCTCGCGCGGACTCTCCATCATCTCGCGCTGCGTCTCGACGACGGCCTCGTCGCACCGCCTGACGCGCATGAGCAGCTGGCCGAGCTCGTGGTGCGCCTTGGGGTTGTGCGGGTTCAGCTCGATCGATCGCCGGAGCGCCGCTTCCGCCGCCGGCCAGTTCCAGTCGCGCCACATCCGGAGCAGGCCGAGCGCGTCGTAGGCCTCCGAGAGCGACGGGTCCAGCGCGAGGGCCTTCGCGATCGCCCGCTCGGCCTTGGCCTTGTCGCCGAGCCACATGTAGGCGTGGGCGACCTGCGCGTACGCGGGCGCGAACAGCGAGTCCTTCGCGATCGCCTGCTCGAGGTACTCGCGCTTGCGAGCGTTGTCGGCGACCCGCGCGCTCTGGAGGTAGAGCGCGAGCGCCTCCGGGTTGACGCGGTGTGCCGCGCGGCTGGTGATCGCGCGCGGCGCCGTCGGCGCGACGCGTGCGCGCGCCGCGAGGCCGATCACGGCGAGCGATGCGGCGAGCGATGCGGCGAGCGCCGTCAGGCCGGCGCGGAGGCGGGCGCGCCGGCGTGCCGCCCGCGCGGTCGCGAGACCTGACTGCGCGGCCCGCAGCTCCCGCAGCAGCTCGCCCGCGCTTTCCGGGCGGCGCGCCGCGTCCTTCTCGAGGCAGCGCTCCACGAGCGCGGCGACGGCCGCGGGGATGTCGGGCCGCAGGCGATCCGCGCGCGGCGGCGCGACGTGACGGATGGCGTCGACGACCGCGCGCTCGGTCGCGCCGTGGAACGGCCGCCGCCCGGTGAGCATCTCGAACAGCACCGCGCCGAGGCTCCACACGTCGCCGCGCGCGTCGACCGGGTCACCGCGCGTCTGCTCGGGGCTCATGTAGGCGATCGTGCCGACGGCGGCGCCGTCGCCGCCGCACCCCGCGGCCGTCGTCATCGCGACGCCGAAGTCGAGGATCTTCGCCTGGCCGCGCGCCGTGATCATCACGTTCGCCGGCTTCACGTCGCGGTGCACGATCCCGGCCGCGTGCGCCGCCTGCAGCCCGTCGGCGATCTGCGCGCCGTACTCGATCGCCTCGTGCGGCGGGAGCGCCCCGCGCGCGAGCTTCTGCTTCACCGTCTCGCCGTCGTAGCTGGCCATCGCGATGAACGGCCGCCCGCCCGCGGTCTCGCCGATCTCGTGGATCGCGCAGACGTTCGGGTGGTCGAGCGCCGACGCGGCGCGCGCCTCGTCGACGAACCGACGCTTCGCGCCCTCGTCGGCGCCGAGGAGCGGCGGGAGGAACTTGAGCGCCACGACGCGGCCGAGCCGCAGGTCGAGCGCGCGGTGCACGCGTCCCATGCCGCCGCCGCCGATGGCCTCGAGGATCCGGAAGTGCGCGACCTGCTCGCCGGGGAGCAGCTCCGGCGCGGATCCCACCGCCGCCGCCGTCAGGCGCGCGACGGCGGGGCCGGCGACGCCGTCGATGAAGGCGCGCGCGTCGCTCGCGTCCTCGACGAGCGCCCCGAGCGTCGCGCACAGCGCCGCGTCGGGCCCGCACGCGTCCCGCACGAACGCAGCGCGCCGCTCCGGCGGCAGCGCCATCGCGCGTTCGAACAGGCGCTCGAGGCGGGACTCGCGTCCGGTGTCCACGGCGCCGCGTCAGCGCCGCAGCTCGCGCCGGACCGCCTCGTACAGCCGCACCTGCGCCAGCGCCCAGCCGCGGCTCACGCTCGCCGTCGACACGCCTAACGCCAGCGCGGTCTCGGCGATCGACATGCCGGCGAAGAAGCGGCACTCGACGATGCGTCCCTGCCGCGCGTTCGCGCGCTCCAGCTCGCGCAGCGCTGTGTCGAGCGCGAGCAGCAGCTCCTCCTCCTCGTCCGCCTCGCCCTCTTGCGCCTCCACGGAGTCGAGCGGCACGCGCACGCTCGCGCCGCCTCGCTTCCGCGTGCGGCGGTCGCGCGCGTAGTTGATCAGGACGTGCCGCATCGCCTGCGCGGCGGCGGCCATGAAGTGGGCGCGCGTCTCCCACGACGCGCCGTGTCGGTCGGCGAGCTTGAGGTACGTCTCGTGGACGAGCGCCGTCGTGTCGAGCGTGTCGTCGCCCACCCACCGGCGGCGCTGTCGATGCGCCAGGGTGCGGAGCTCGTCGTAGAGGAGCGGCACGAGCGCGTCGAGCGCCGCGGCGTCGCCGCCCCGCAGCGCCTCGAGCAGACGTGCGACGTCGGCGGACGGTGCCTGCGTCATGCGCCGCTCCCTGCCTCGCACGGCGCCGAGGCGTGATGAGAATCGGGGCGCTCTCGTGTAATCCCTCGTGGGGCCCCGCGCCCGACGGCCGCGGCGTTCCCCCGGGGCCAAGATACGTGCATCCTCGGCTCCCGGCACGGGCGAGCTCACACCGAGGTCATCATGACAGGCACCCCACGATCCGGTCGTCGCCCCGCGCCGACGACGATCCTCGTCGTCGCCGCGCTCGCTGCCACGGTCGCCACGACGTCCGCGTGCCGCGACGACGCGCCCACCACCGTCTTCCCCAGCGACGCGTCGCTCGTCGGGACGTGGACGGGAGGCATCATGCGCAGCATCGACGACGTCGCCGTGAACTTCAGCATGGTCCTGAAGGCCGACTCCACGGCGTCCGTCGTGGTCCAGAATTCCAATCCGAACTGCCCGGCCACCGGCCCCTGGACCGTCTCGAACGGCCGGCTCACCGTGTCGACCCACGGGTGCAACGGCATCGGCGCGACGTTCACGGCGCCCGTCACGGTGGGGCGCATGACGGGCACCTGGAGCGCGGACACGAAAGAGAGCGGAACGTTCGCCGTCACGAAGCAGTGACGCGCGGCGTCTCGGGCGCTCAGCGCGGCCGGCGCACCGCGTCCGGCACCGGCGTCGCCCGCCCGCGGGCCTGCGCCGAGAGCGCGAGCGCGACGCCGTTCGTCCACCCGAAGCCGTCCTGCGTCGGGTACTCGCCGCCGCCGGCCGGACGCGTGAGATCCATGACGTCGTACTTCTCCGTCATCTTGCGCGTCGACGCGTAGGTGCGGCGGTTCACGTCGAGCCACCGCGCGCGCGCGCCGTGTCGGCGAGGTCGGCGCGGCCGTAGCGCCTAACGCCCTGCATGGCGAGCCACTGCAGCGGCGGCCAGCCGTTAGGCGCGTCCCACTGCTGCCCCGAGCGGATCAGCGTCGTCACGAAGCCGCCCGGCTTCAGGAAGTCGCGGCCCAACCGGTCCGCCACCGCGCGTCCCTGCTCCGGCGTCGCGAGCCCGAAGTACAGCGGCGCCGCGGCGGCGAGCGTGGGACGGTCGCGCACGCGCTCCATCGTGCGCCACCGCACGTCGTAGAACCAGCCATCCGTGCTGTCGTACGCCGCCGCGAGCAGCGCGGCGCGCCGCGCGTCGGCCTGCGCGGCGTACCGGTCGGCGGCCGCGGCATCGCCGGCACCGCCGCGGAACCGCAGCAGCGCCGCGATCGTGCGCTCGGCGTGATAGAGCAGGCTGTTGAGATCCACCGGCGCGATGTCGATCACCTCGAGCGAGCGCAGGTCCGCCGGGTCGCGCATCCAGCGGCTCGAGAAGTCCCATCCGCTCTCCGCCCCCGCGCGCAGGTTGCGGTACAGCCGCTCGCGCTGCCCTTCCGGCACCGACATGCCTAACGAGTAGTCCTCGCAGAAGGACTCGGGGCGCGGCTCCGGGATGTCGTCCCAGTAGCGGTTGAGGATCGCCCCGTTCGGCAGCCGCACGACCCGCCGGTACGCGGTCCCCGGCTGCAGCCGGTCGGCGCCATCCATCCAGAACGCGTGCTCCTTCTCCAGCGCGTCGAGGAAGCCGGGCGCGCGCGCCGTGTCGGTCGCCGTGGAGTAGAGGCCCACCATCGCCGCGAAGTACGGCGGCTGGCTGCGGCCCAGGTAATACGTGCGGTTGCCGTTCGGGATGTGGCCCAGCGTGCGCGCGAGGTGCGCGAAGTTGTCCAGCATGCTCTTCACGAGATCCGTGCGCCCGCTCTCCACGAGGCCGAGCATCGTGAAGTACGAGTCCCAGTAGTACACCTCGCGAAACCGTCCGCCCGGCACCACGTACGCGTACGGCAGCGGGATCAGCGTCGAGCGCGGATCGGGCCTGTCGGCCTGGCGCGTGAGCGCGGGCCACAGCGCACGGATGTGGTCCTCCATCGTCGCCGACGAGTCGGGGACGAACCCCGCACCGGCGGCGCCCGGCGGCTCGAACTCCTGCCACACGAACGTCTTGAGATCGAATCCTGGCCGCCCCTTCGCCGACAGATACGCCGCCAGCACGTCGCCCGGCGCATGCCGCGGCTCCGCGTCGACGAGCGTCTTCGAGTCGGGGAACACGCGCGCCATCTGCACGTCGACGAACAGGGGGCCGAGCGCGTGCGGTGGGTCGTACAGCGCGCTCGGCGCCGGCGTCGACGGCGTGCCGCGGCACGCGCCGAGTACGAGCAGCGAAGTGACAAGGGGACGAATGACCCATGATCCGCGACGCGTCCCCGTCGTATCGTGCCGCGCCCACTGGTACGACTGTTCGGTCGTCATCCCCATCCTCCTCGGAATCCCGGCATGACCGCCACGATCGCTCCCTTCGCCCCTTCCGCACGCCCCTCGACGCCGCGCGTGCTCGGCGCGCTCGGCATTCTGGGCAGCCCCGTGTTCCTCGCGCAATGGCTCGCCGCGCCGTCGAGCCTCAAGGTGCCCGACACCACGGCGGCCGCGCTGCTCGGCATCGTCTACCTCATGGGATGGGCGTGCAGCGCGGTCGCGCTCCGGCGCCTGCGCGCCACGGGACGCGGACGCGGCGGCGCCGTCATCCTCGCCGTGCAGCTCGTGGGGCTGTCGCTCGCCGCGGGGCAGCAGATCCAGGACGCGCTCCACGCCCATCCGTTAGGCGACGTCGTGTACGGCGTGTGTGACGCGGCGTGGCCGCTGAGCCACCTCTTCATGCTCGTCGTGGGCGTCGCGGTGCTGCGCGCGCGCGCGTCTGGACCGGGTGGCGGCGCTGGACGCCGCTCGCCTGCGGGCTCGCGCTGCCGGCCGCGTTCCTCGCGCTGGCCGTGGGCGGGCCGCGCGCGATGCTCCCCGCGTTCGCGGTCCTCACCGCGGCCGCGTTCTGCTCGCTCGGCGCCGCGGTGGTGACGCACGCCACGTCCTGACCTTGCCGTCGCCCGGGGGGAGGCGCACCGTAGCCTCTCCCCTCGATGGGAGGAGTCGATGAAGTCGTCCCGCGCCGTGGCCGCCGTCGCGCTCGCGATGGCCGCCTGCACGGACCCCGTAGGACCGCGCCTCACCGCGCCGCCGTCGCCCCGCCGCGACGCCATTCCCCTCACGGCCGCGTCGGTCCTCGCCCGCTACGTCGCCATCGGCACGAGCAACAGCCAGGGCGCGATGTCGGCGGGCATCTCGGCCGCGACGCAGCGCGCGGCGTGGCCCGCGCGGCTCGCGGGGCGCGCCGGCGTCCCGTTCGCGCTGCCGCTGTTCCAGGACCCCGGCTGCAGCCCGCCGCTGCCGCCGCCCCTCGCCGCCGACGCAGCGCTGATCGCCGCGTTCAGCGCGTTCGGCGCGGGCGACGATCTCGTCGCGGCGGTGATGACGACGTGCATGCCGCTGCAGAGCGGCATCGTGCCGCCGACGAGCAACCTCGCGATCTCGGGCGCCGACGTGCACGACATGCGCTTCACCACGCCGGAGCTCGCGGCGGCGCGCAGCGCGCGCGTGGGCACGCTCTACAGCCGCGTGCTCGCGCCCGGGCAGACGCAGCTCTCGGCCATGCTCGCGCTCGCGCCGACGTTCGTGTCGCTCGAGGCGGCCGCGAACGACGTGCTCCCCGCGAGCACGGGCCGCATCGCGGCGATGACGCCGTACGCGAACTGGGAGGCGGACTTCGACGCGATGGTCGCCGGCGTCGCGTCCACCGGCGCGCGCGCGGTGCTGGTCGGGCTGCCCGACAACGCGGCGAACTTCCCGAGCATCCGCCGTGCGCGCGAGTTCTTCAACGAGTGGCCGTACCTGCTCACGCTCGGCATCTCGGTGAGCCCGAGCTGCTACTTCAGCTCCAACTACCTCTACATCCCCGGCTACATCCTCACGCTCCTCCAGCACACGCCCACCACGGCGACCTGCGCCGACGTCCCCGGCGCGGTGGACTACGTGCTCACGGCGTCGGACGTGAGCGCCATCAACGCGCGGATGGCGCAGATGAACGCGCACATCCAGGCGAAGGCGACGGCCGGCGGCTACGCGTACTTCGCGCTCTCCGCGCTGTACGATCTGCCGAAGCCGTCGTTCAAGCTGTACGACGTGCTGTTCTCCAACACGCCGTTCGGCCCGAACATCAGCCTGGACGGCGTGCACCCGAGCGCCGCGGGCCAATCGATCCTCGCCGACGCCGCCGTGCGGGCGATCGACGCGCGCTACGGCCTCGCGATTCAGTGACGAGGTCCGCACCTCGGCGGCCCGACCTGGGCTCCACGTACGTGTTCTTGTGGGACTGAAGAAGGACTGAAGGAGGACTGAAGAAGGAAATACCAACAAAGTGTTGTTGGTCCTTCTTCAGTCCTCCTTCAGTCCTTCTTCAGTCCTTCGAGCACTCGTACGTGGAGTCCAGGCACCGCGCGCGCCTCACGGTGAAGCCGCCGCGAGCGCCGCGCGCTCCGCCCGCCACGCCGCGCCCGCGCGCACGAACGCGCACGCGGCGGCGGCGCAGAGCAGCAGCGCGCCGGCGAGCCGGATCACGTTCTCCGGCCGCCCGCCCAACAGCGGCCCGTAGAGCAGCGGCACGGTGAAGATCTGGATCATCATGGGGATGACGATGAACATGTTGAAGATCCCCATGTAGACGCCCACGCGCTCCTCGGGGATGCTGCCCGCGAGCATGACGTACGGGTTCCCCATCATGCTCGCCCATCCCACGCCGATGCCGAGCATCGGCACGAGGAGCAGCGCGCGGCTCTCGATCGCGGGAATGGCGAGCATCGCCGCGCCGGCCGCGACGAGGCAGACCGTGTGCATCGTCTTCGCGCCGAACCGCCGCGTGAACGGCACCATCCCGATCGCCGACACGAACGCGACGAAGTTGTAGAAGCCGCCGACCTGCCCGTTCACGAGCCCCGCCTCGCGAAACCCGCTCGACGTCGGGTCGTGGGTGTGGAACAGCGTCGCGGCCAGCGCGAGGACGATGTACTGCCAGTAGCAGAACATCGCGTACCACTGGAACAGGTACACGAGCGCGAGCTGCTTCATCGTCGTCGGCATCTCGCGCGCCGCGTCGGCGATCTCGCGCAGCGTCGAGCCCAGCCCCCGCGGCATGGCGCGGATCCGTGCGAGCTCCGCCTCCGTGAGCGGCAGCTCCGGCGTCGTACGCACCGTCCACAGGATCGACGTGATGGAGAAGAGCGCGCCGATGAGGAACGCCCCCACCGTGATGATCGGGATGCCGTGCGCGTTCGTCCGGTCCCGGCTCATCCCCAGCACGACGAGGATCGACGGCGTGAGGTACGACAGCGTCTGGCCCAGCCCCGTGAACGCGCTCTGGGTGAGGAATCCCGTGGGGTGCTGGCTCTCGTCGAGCCGGTCGCTGACGAACGCGCGGTACGGCTCCATGGTCACGTTGTTCGCCGCGTCGAGCACCCAGAGCAGTCCGGCCGCCGCCCACAGCGCGGGGCTGAACGGCATGAGGAGCAGCGCGACGGAGCACAGCACCGCGCCCACCAGGAAGTACGGCGTGCGCCGCCCGCGCGGGCTGATCGTGCGGTCGCTCATCGCGCCGATGATCGGCTGCACGAGGAGCCCCGTCATCGGCCCGGCGAGCCAGAGCAGCGGCAGGCTCGCCTCGTTCGCGCCGAGGTAGCGGTAGATCGGGCTCATGTTCCCCTGCTGGAGCCCGAAGCTGTACTGGATCCCGAAGAACCCGAAGTTCATGTTCACGATCTGCGCGAACGTGAGGTGCGGGCGCGTCGGGCGGCTCGTGTTAGGCAGCGGGGCGGAGTGGCCACTCATCGGTCGACTCGTGAGGGTCCGTGACTGACGGCGCCGGACGGTACGACGAGGCGGTGCGGCTGCTCCGCGCGCTGAGCGGAGCGGCGGGCATCCATGCGTCGGCGTCGGACACCGCGAACTACCGCGCCGTGTTCGCGCGCGACGCGGTGATGGCGGGCGTGGCCGGGCTGCTCCTCGGCGACGACGCGATCGTCGCGGGTCTCGTGCGCACCCTCGCCGGGCTGCGCGACGTGCAGGGGGCGGAGGGACAGATCGCGTCGAACTACGAGCTGCGCGACGGCGCGCCGCCGCACGTCAGCTTCGGCACGCTCGCGCCCCGCCTCGACGGCGCCACGTGGTACCTGGTGGGGCTCGCGCTCGCGGCGCGCGCCGACGCGCTCGACCTCGCGCCGTTCGCCGACTCCGCCCGCCGCGTCGTGCGGCTGCTCGACGCGATCGAGTACAACGGGCGCGACCTGCTGTACGTGCCGACCGGCGGCAACTGGGCCGACGAGTATCTCTACGAGGGCTACGTCCTGTACGACCAGGTGCTGCGCGCGTGGGCGCTGCGTCTCCTCGCGACGCCGCTCGGCGAGCCCGCGTGGCGCGAGAAAGCCGAGCGCATCGCGGCTGCCATCGACGCGCGGTTCTGGCCCGGAGCCCCGGCACGCGAGCATCCCGCGCGCTATCCGGTGGCCGCGTTCACGCCGGCGCGGACGTTCGACGTCTTCGATCTCGCCGCGTGTGCGCTGCTCGCCGTCGCCGGGCTCGTGCCGCGCCGCGCCGACGCCGCGCTCGCGTGGATCGACGAGCGGTTCCTCGCGCGCCGCACACTGCCGCCCGCGTTCCATCCGGTGATCGACGAGGACGATCCGGACTGGCCGGCGCTCGCCCGCTACCACCTGCACGGCTTCCGCAACCGGCCGCACGAGTACCACAACGGCGGCGTGTGGCCCATCTGGCTCGGCTGGCTCGCGCTCGCTCTCGCGCAGCACGGGCACGACGCGGCCCTCGCTCGGCTGCGCGCGCTCGTGGCCGACGCGATCGACGCGCGCGACGACTTCGCGTTCGAGGAGTACCTGCACGGCGTCACGGGCGCGCCCGGCGGCACGCCGCGCATGGCCTACAGCGCCACGGGGCTCGTGCTGCTGCGGCACGCGGGCTCCGAGGCTCACCGCGCGCTCCTCGGCCCATGAGCACCGGCGATCCCGACGCCTTCGCCCGCGCGCTCGCGGCGCGCCTGGCGCGCGACTTCGGCGTGCGCCCCGGCGCGCGGCGCGTGATCGGCGTCGCGGGCGAGTCCGGGAGCGGCAAGACGGTGACCGCCACCGGCCTCGCGCGTGCACTCGCCGACGCCGGCGCGCCGACCGCCGTCATCCACCAGGACGACTACTTCGTGCGCCCGCCGCGCACGAACCACGAGCACCGCCGCGGCGACCTGTCGAGCGTCGGCCCGCAGGAGGTGCGGCTCGAACTGCTCGCCGAGCACGTCGCCGACTTCCGCGCCGGCCGCGACGGCGTCGTCGCGCCGCGGGTCGACTATCCGGCGAATCGTTTCGTGTCGCAGCGCTACGATTTCGCCGCCGCCGGCGCGCTCGTCGTCGAGGGCACCTACGTGCTCGGCCTCCCCGACCTCGACGTGCGGATCTTCCTCGCCGCGACGCACGCGGACACCGCCGATCGCCGGCGCGAGCGCGCCCGCGACATCCACGAGCCGTTCGTCGACCAGGTGCTCGCGATCGAGCACGACATCATCAGCCGCCAGGCGGCGGTCGCGGACCTGATCGTCGACCGCGACTTCACCGTCCGCTCGGGGCCCGGTCACCGCACGAGCACCCGGTAGCCGTGCGCCGGGATCGGCAGGATGCCCGACGCGCCTAACGCGATCTTCGCGCGGCTCGCCCAGTCGGTGTACTCCCCCGCCGCGCCGAGCCCCGTGTACGACGCCGTCACCGGCGCGTCGCCGAAGTTGAGCGCGACGAGCACCGTGTTCGCCCCCTTCGTGCGCGCGTACGCGTACACGCCGCTGCCGCCCGTCGTCGCGATCCGCTGCTGTCGGCCGCCGGCATCGCCGTTCGCGAGCGCGGGCTGCGTGTGCTTCAGGTCGAACAGCGAGCGGTAGAATGCCGCGACCGACGGGCCGCTCCAGTCCACGGTGTCCTTCTCGAAGAAGCGCAGCCGCTTCTTCATCGACACCTCCTGCCCCGTGTACAGCAGCGGCATGCCGTGGTACGCCGTCGCGGCGAGCACGTACGCGGGGACGTTGTTCGCGCCCATCCGCTCGAACTCCGTGCCGTTCCAGCTGTTCTCGTCGTGGTTGCTCGTGAAGTACATGCGGTACGCGTCGCGCGGGTAGAGCGAGTCCTCGCGCGCGAAGTACGCGTCGAGCGCGCCGACCGGCTGCTTGCCGCTCGCCACGTCGTTCAGCAGGTGGTGGAGGTCCCAGCCGTACGTCATGTCGAACGCGGCGTGGAACCGCGGCCCCTCCGCCTCGGCCAGCATGAACAGGTCGGGTCGCGCCGCCGTGAGCGCGGCGCGCGCGTCGGCCCAGAAGTCGTCGGGCACGCCGCCCGCGACGTCGCAGCGGAACCCGTCGATGCCGGTGCGCTCCAGCCACCACCGCATCTCGCCGATCATCGCCGCGCGCAGGTCGCGGTTGTCGTAGTCCAGCTCCGCGACGTCGGTCCAGTCGGTGTCGTGGTTCTCGTTGTCGCGCGCGTTCGAGATCGACCCGTCCGGCTTGTGCACGTACCAGTCGGGATGCGCCGTGATCCACGGGTGGTCGAACGACGTGTGGTTCGGCACCCAGTCGAGGATCACGCGCATGCCCTGCGCGTGCGCGTCGGCGACGAGGGCCTTGAAGTCGTCGAGCGTGCCGAACTCCGGGTTCACCGCCGTGTAGCTGGCGATCGAGTAGTAGCTGCCCAACGGGCCCTTGCGGTTCTTCACGCCGATCGGCTGCACCGGCATGAGCCACAGGATGTCGACGCCCAGCGCCTTCAGCCGCGGCACGTGCGCGCGGATCGCCGAGAGCGTCCCCTCCGGCGTGTACTGCCGTACGTTCACCTCGTAGATCACCGCGCGGCGCGTCCATTCCGCGTGGCGCACGGACGCCGTCGCCGCCGGCTCGACCCGCGGCGCGGCGTGGCACCCGGCGACGAGCACCGCGAGACCGATCAGCCGCAGACTTCGGAAGATTTGCATCGATGGAGTTGCTGCGTGTGACTCGCGCGTGTGAATTGAACCGCAGAGGCCGCAGAGGGCCGCAGAGGACACCATTCCTTTCTTGTAACCACAGAGGACACAGAGGACACAGAGGAGAACCTTTCAAGAGAAGAAGTTGGTTTTCTCCGTGTCCTCCGTGTCCTCTGTGGTTCAACTCAAGAAAAGGGCAGTCCTCTGCGGCCCTCTGCGGCCCTCTGCGGTTCAATAGTTGTTCCTCGCGCCCTCCGCGACCTCGCGCGAGGTACCGAGCCTCAGTACCCGGGGTTCTGCACGAGCAGCGGGTTCGCGTCCATCTGCGTCTGCGGGATCGGCATCAGCACGCGGAACGGCGCGTCGGCCTCGTGGTTCCAGCTCGCGAGCAGGTAGGTGCCCTGCCGGATCTGGTCCGTGCGCCGCCGCCCTTCCTCGAGCAGCTCGATCTGCCGCTCGTCGAAGATCGCCGTGCGCAGCTGCGCCTGCGACAGGTTCGATGCGATCGGCTTCGGCGGGGTGAACGCGCGGGCGCGGATCTGGTTCACGAGCGGGATCGCCTCCGACGTGCGACCGAGCTCGTTCAGCGCCTCCGCCTTGATGAGCAGGATCTCGGCGAGGCGGAAGATCGCGAAGTCGTTGCCGTGCAGGTTCGTCACGCGCGCGGGGTCGTACGGCCACTTGTAGATGCGCACGCCGTTCCCCTCGGTCGCCTGCGTGATGTCGGGGATGTCGACCGTGTAGACGAGACGCGCGCCCGAGCGGTCGTTGATCGCCGCGCCGGTCACGAGGTGGAACTGCGGCCCCTCCAGGATCGCGGCGCGGCGCTTGTCGTCCGGGTCGAATTTCCGGTACGTCGGCGGCTCCACGGCGCGGCCGTTGTTGGGCGCGGGAGAGAACTGGTTGTAGTGCAGGTTGTTGCTGATCGTCCCGTAGCCGTTCAGCCCACTCTCCGGCCGCCGCGCGGAGACCATCACGATCTCGGTCGACGTGTTGTTGTCGGCGCGGAAGTTCGCCGCCTGGTCGGCGGTGAGCTTGTACGGACCGGCGATCACGCGGTCGGCGGCGTCGATCGCCTTCTGCCACTGCGCGGAGCCCTTCTGCAGCCCGCCCGCCGTCACGGTGCCCGTGTACACCTCGGCGTTCAGGTACATGTGCGCGAGCATCGCGTCCACCCACCCCTGCGTCGCGCGGCCGTAGTCCGACGACGGCCACGCGACCGGCAGATCCTTGCGCGCCTCCGTCAGCTCCTTCTCGATGAACGCGAACGTCTCCGCGCGCGTCGTGCGCTCGTGCGGCTCGACCTCGGTGGTCGTGACGAGCGGCACGCCGCCGAACAGATCCATGAGATGGTAGTAGAAGTACGCGCGCAGCACGCGCGTCTCCGCGATCGTGCGCGCCTTGTTCGCGATCGGCAGGTTCTCCACGGCCGCGAGCAGCACGTTGGCACGCGCGACGCCGGTGAACGACTGCACCCACGTGCTGTTGATCTGGTTCAGCGCGAGCGGGCTCCCCGCCTGCCACGTGTGCCGCTGGGCCTCCAGGTGCACGCCGTTGTCGAACCAGTCCTGGCCGCGCGTGGGGATCACGCCCTCGTCGGACGTGATCTCGTTCAGGTACTGCTGGTTCCCCGTCGACACCGTGTTGAGCTGGCTGTACACGGCGGCGAGGCCGGAGCGTACCTCGTCGTCGTTCTGGTAGAACTTCTCCGGCGTGATGACGCTGTACGGATCTTCGGAGAGGTTCGTGCACCCCTGCGGCACGACGACGAGCGCCACGAAGAGCGACGTCAGGATCTTGGTATGACGCATGATTCGCCCTCCGTCAGAAGCCGACCCGCACGCCGAGCGACACCGTGCGCGGGTTCGGATAGTTGAGGTAATCGACGCCGCGCGATGCGCGTCCGGCCGACGTGAACGCCTCGGGGTCGTACCCCGTGTAGTTCGTGGACATGATCAGGTTGTCGCCCGTCACGTACACGCGGGCCTGGCGCGCGTGCGTGCCGCTCGGCAGCCGGACGGTATAGCCCACCGTGACGTTCTGCAGCCGCACGAACGAGCCGTCCTCGATCCACCGCGAGGAGAAGATCGCCGGCTCCTTGATGCCGATCGGGTCGTTCAGCGCCGACTTCAGGAAGTTCTTGTCCTGGAGCGCGTTCCCCTTCGTCGAGTAGACGAGCGCGGTGTTGTTCAGCACCTTCTGCCCGAACACGCCGCGCACGAGGAAGCTCGCGTCGAGCTGCCCGGCGCGGAGCTGCCCATGTCCGCCGAGCGAGAACTTCGGGTTCGCGTTGCCCAGCACGTTGTAGTCGTCGGCCGTCGGCGTCGTCGTCTGGGCCGTCAGCTCGCGGCTCGTGATCACGCCGGCCGCGTTCTTCGTCACCTTGTACTTGTTGAACAGCTGCCGGCCGTTCGCGTCCACGCCCACGTACTCCGGGCCGTAGAACGTGCCTAACGGGAACCCGGGCATGATGCGCTGCGAGACCTGCCCCGTCTGCCCCTGCCCGCTCACGTTGCCCGACGTGATGAACGCCGTCTTGCCGAGGCTCACCACCCGGTTGCGCTCCACCGAGCCGAGGACGCCGAGCGTGAGGTCGAGCCGCGGACGCGAGATCGTGCGCGCGTCGAGCGTGAACTCCAGCCCCTTGTTGCGCACCGCACCGACGTTCGCCAGCACCGTGTCGGTGACCGCCGGCTGCGGCACGTTGATGGTGAGCAGCAGGTCGCGCGTGTTCTTCAGATAGTACTCCACGGTGCCGCTGAAGCGGCCGTCGAGGATCGCGAAGTCGAGACCGACGTTGGTCTGCGCCGTCTGCTCCCACTTGAGATCGGGATTCGGGTTCCGGTTCGGCGACACGCCGAGCACGGTCGTCTCCCCGAAGCTCGCTTTGGGGCCGGTGGCAAGCGTGAGCAGCGACGAGTATGGGCTGATCTCCTGGCTGCCGTTCAATCCATAGCCAGCCTTGAGCCGCAGCTCGGAGACGACGCTGCCCAACAGCCCCTTCATGAACGGCTCGGCGCTCATCAGCCACGACCCCGACACGGCCGGAAAGACCGCCCACTTGTTCCCCGCGCCGAACCGCGACGAGCCGTCGCGCCGCACGACGCCGGTGAGGAAGTAGCGGTCCTTCAGGCTGTAGTTCGCGCGACCGAAGAACGACACCAGCCGGCTGTCGGTGCGGCCAGACGTGACGAAGCCCTGCTGCAGCGTCGCGCCGGCGCCGAGATTGTAGTAGGCGAACGCGTCGGTGATGAACCCCTGCGCCTCGGAGTTCTCGCTCACCGTGGAGTAGTTGTTGAACTCGTAGCCGCCGAGCAGCTCGAGCGAGTGCGGCCCCGGGCTCGCGCGGTACGTGAGGTACGTCTGCAGCGTGTTCGTCGTGTTCGCCAGCTCGCCGTACAGCGCGTCGCCGTTCGTCGACGCGCCCAACGGGCTGATGCGCGGATAGTAGGCCGAGCGCGTGCCGTTCGAGCGGTCGGTGCCGACGTTGAGCTGCGCGGTGAGCGACGAGAACAGGTCGTAGTCGGCGGTGAAGTTGCCGAGGATGCGGCGCGACACGCCGTCGTCCTTCACCTGGTCGGTGATCGCCACCGGGTTGCGGATCGTGACCGCGCCCGTGCCGATCTCGTAGTACCGCGACACGCCCGTCGACGGGTCGGTCACGCGCACCGGCTGCGTCGGGTTCATGATCAGCATGTTCGTGAACGTCGTGCCCGTGAACCCGGCCGTGTTCTCCGAGGGCACGTAGTCGTTCTTCACCTGCGACGCGTTCAGGTTGAGCCCCATGCGGAGCCGGTTGGCGAACGCCTGCTGCCCGGCGTTGATGCGCCCCGAGATGCGCTCCAACCCGCTGCTCAGCACGATGCCTTCCTGCTGCATGTAGTTCAGCGAGCCGCGGTACTGCGTGCTCGCGGCGCCGCCGGAGAAGCCGAGGTTGTGGTTCTGCGTGTGCGCCGTGCGCACGACCTCCTTCTCCCAGTCCGTGTTCGACGTGCCGAGGCCGGTGAGGCGGCTCGCCGCGAGATTGCCCGCCGTGACCTGCTGCTGCACGAACGCGCGGTACTCGTCGCCGTTCAACACGTCCAGCGTCTTCGACGGGCTCGACGACGAGAAGTAGCCCTCGTACGTGAGCTCCGTGCGCCCCTCGCGCCCGTGCTTCGTCGTGATCTGCACCACGCCGTTCGCGCCGCGCGACCCGTAGATCGCCGTCGCGCTGGCGTCCTTCAGCACCGTGATCGTCTCGATGTCCGACGGATCGATCGAGCTGAGCGGATTGCGCGGCAGCGACGTGTTGCGGTTGTCGCCGGAGCCGAGCGACGTCGGCTCGATCGCGGTGTTGTTGAGCGGCACGCCGTCGATCACGTACAGTGGCTCGTTGCTCGCGCTGATCGACGTGCCGCCGCGGATGCGCACCTGCACGCCGGCGCCGGGCGACCCGTTGTTCTGGATCATCGTCACGCCGGCGACGCGGCCCTGCAGCAGCTCGGTGGGTGCGGTGATGCGCCCGACCTTCGCGTCGTCGGCGTTCACCGTCGCGACCGAGCCGGTGATGGCCTCGCGCCGCTGCGTGCCGTAGCCGACGACGACCACCTCGGTGAGCGCCGTCGCCGCGGACGCGATCGCGAACTGCGCCTCGACGGTGCCGCCCGCCGTCACGGTCACGTCACGCGTCTGCGCGGCGTAGCCGATGCGACTGACGCGCACGCGCTGCGGTCCCGCGGGCACGCCGGCGATCACGTACGCGCCGTCGGCGCGCGTCACGGTGCCGCGCTGCGAGCCCTCGATGACGACGTTCGCGTTCGTCACGGGAAGTCGCGACGTCGAGTCGATGACGCGTCCGCTGACGGTGCCGGTCGGCGCCTGTGCGCCGAGTCGTACGGCTACCAGCAAGCCGCCGACGAGGAGGGAGATCTTGCATCGAGGGCGTACCATCGCGACGTCCTCCGCCGATTGAGGGGGGTTGGCGCACGGAGTGTGGTGCTCGCCGCGAAGTTACCCGTGCACTGCGCGGGCGATAGGTACGCGTGCGGACGCACGCTGCACGCACGCTGCACGCACGCTGCACGCATGCGGCGCGCATGCGGCGCGCATGGGGCGCGCATGCGGGGGATCCCCTCCGTCAGCGCGCGTCAGTGCG
Source organism: Gemmatirosa kalamazoonensis (assembly GCF_000522985.1). Taxonomy (NCBI): domain Bacteria; kingdom Pseudomonadati; phylum Gemmatimonadota; class Gemmatimonadia; order Gemmatimonadales; family Gemmatimonadaceae; genus Gemmatirosa; species Gemmatirosa kalamazoonensis. Next base: position 872,420 of record NZ_CP007130.1, on the reverse strand, counting down.
CGGGGCGCGTGCCTAACGCGACGCTCCGCCGCGCCGGCGCGCTCACGCGCAGCAGCATCGGCCGGTCGTCGTTCCGCGCCACCGCCACGACCGGGCCGCCCGGGCCGCGCACGACGCCGAGCGCGCGCACCTGCCCGTCGATCGCCAGCCCGCTCCCCGCCTCGTCCACCGCCCGGAACCGGCCGTCGCCGAGCCCGCGCAGCAGCACGCCGTGGCTCGCGTCGTAGCGCCCCTGCAGCGGTGGGGCGCCCCAGAAGTCACCGGCCAGCAGCAGGTCGACGTGCCCGTCGCCGTCGAAGTCGCGCGCCAGCGACGCGTACACCGGCGCGAGCTGCGCCTCCACGGGCAGCGGCCGGAGCGCGAACGCGCCGTGCCCGTCGTTCACCGCCACCGCGCTCTCGAACGTCCGCGCTTCGAGCACGCGCGCCGCGCGCAGATCCGCCCGTGGGAAGACGTCCTGCACCGTCGCCGCGCCGAACGACGCGTACGTCGGGTACTTCGCGCGCAGCGCGGGCACCGCTCGCACGATCTCGTCGCGCCCCGCCATGGGGTAGCTCGTGCCGTGCTTGTAGAACGTGACGATCTGCTGCAGCGATCCGTCGTGCGCGAAGTCGTGCACGTAGAGCCGCGCCGGCTCGTCCGCCGACGCCTTCACGTAAGCGTTGCGGCCGAGGTTCCCGAGCACGAGGTCGGGGCGTCCGTCGCCCGTGACGTCGACCGCCGTCACGCTGCTCCACCATCCCGCCGTGCCGGCGAGCCCCGACTCGCGCGTGCGGTCGACGAACCGTCCACCGGCGCGATCCTGACGGAACACCGTCACCGGCATCCACTCGCCGACGACGACGAGGTCCGGCACCCCGTCGCCGTCCACGTCGGCCCATGCCGCCGACGTCACCATCCCCACGCGCTCCAGCGCCGGCGCGAGCTGCCGCGTGACGTCGGTGAAGTGCCCGGTGCCGTCGTTGCGCAGCAGATGACTCCGCGGCGCCTCGCCGTAGCGCCTCGACACCACGCGTCCGCCGACGAACAGATCGACGTCGCCGTCGCCGTCGAAGTCCGCGGCGACGACGCACGACGCGTTCTCGCGCACGCCTGGGAACGCGTCCGTCACGCGCCGGAACCGCCCCGTCCCGTCGTTGAGATAGAGCCTCGGCGCGAGCGCCGGCGCATCACCCCAGAACTCGTTGCCGCCGCTCGTCACGACGAGGTCGAGCTTCCCGTCGCCGTTCGCGTCGACGAACGTCGCGCTCACGTCCTCGTTCAGGCTGTCGGTCGCGATCGCCGAGTCGGACACGAGCGCGAACGAGCCGTCGGCGCGCTGCACCGCGAGCCGGCCCGGCTGCCACTTGCCGCCGCCGAGGTACAGGTCGTCGAGGCCGTCGCCGTTCACGTCGCCCACCGCGAGCGCGGGCCCCTCGGTGGAGACGAGCCGCGGGATGAGCGGCTCGCGGTCGAAGTCGCTGAACGCGTTCTCGACGTGCCGCCAGTCGAACGCGAGCCGCGCGCTCTCGTCGGTCACCGTGAGCGGCGCGCCGTGCGGCACGGCGTACGTCCAGCGGCCCGCGGCGTCGCGCTGCGCGAGCACGAGCGCCTGGTTCGCCGCCACGCCGCGCAGCGTCTGGAACCGTCGGTCGGGCCATACGACGACCACCGAGTCGGCGTGCGTCGCGCGGCCGAGCCCCACGTGCAGCCGCGGATCCACCGACGACTCGAAGCCGCGCGTCGGCGACTGCTCCACGAGCTGCGACGCGCCGCCCGCGAACACGAGCAGCTTCGCGCCGATCCCCGCGGTGTTGCCGGAGTCGCCGCGCAGCGTGACGGCGAGGTAGTTCGTCGTCGCGGGCGAGCGGCGCGCGAGGTTGCGGTAGATCGCGGCCGGCGCGTTCACCTCGTTCACCACGAGATCGAGCGCGCCGTCGCCGTCGAGATCCACGTACGCCGCCCCATTCGCGAAGCCGGGCGTGCCGAGCCCCCACGCCTGCGTCACGTCGGTGAAGCGCAGGCCGCCCTCGTTGCGGAAGACGTGGCTCGGCACGGGGACGCTCGGCATGTGCCGCAGGATCTCGGTCTGCGACGTGTCGTTGCGGGCGAGCATCGCCTGCACGGCGTCGCCGCCGACGTACGTGATGTAGTCGAGATCGTTCGGCCGGCGCAGCACGCCGCTCGTCACGAACAGGTCCTTGCGCCCGTCGTTGTCGAGGTCCGCGAACAGCGGGGCCCAGCTCCAGTCGGTCGCGTCGACGCCGGCGAGCAGGCCGATCTCGCTGAAGCGGCCGTCGCCGCGGTTCCACTGCAGCGTGTTGCGCGCGTACTGCGGGTGATAGCCGGCCTTCAGCCGAGCGTTGAACAGGCTCCAGCTCTCCGAGCTCGCCGATGTCTTCAGCACGTCCTCGCGCTCGGGGAACATGTCGGCGACGAACAGATCGGGACGCAGGTCGTTGTCGAAGTCGGCCGCGTCGACGCCCATCGAGAAGCGGCTCGTGTGCCCCGTCGCGCGCGCGATCGACTCGGCGAACGTGCCGTCGCACCGGTTCACGTACAGGAAGTCGTTCTCCTGGAAGTCGTTCGCGACGTAGACGTCGGGGCAGCCGTCGCCGTTCACGTCGCTCACCACGACGCCGAGCCCGAACCCCTCGCTGCCGCCGTAGATCCCGGCCGTCGCGCTGACGTCGACGAAGCGCCCCCCGTCGTTCCGCAGCAGCCGCGCGCCGCCGCGCTCCGCGTGCACGTCGCGCTTCGCCGCGCCGGCGATCGCGCGCTCGCCGTGCGTCGAGTGGCGGAGCAGCAGCGCGTCGAGATCGCCGTCGCCGTCGTAGTCGAAGAACGCGGCCTGCGTGGAATAGCCGGGCTGCGCCAGACCGACCTCCGAGGCGCGGTCGGTGAACGTGCCGTCGCCGTTGTTCACGTAGAGCACGTTGCGGCCGTGCATCCCGAGGTAGTCGACGCCGGAGACGAAGATGTCGAGCCGGCCGTCGCCGTTCACGTCGGCCATCGTCACGCCGGTCTTCCATCCCACCGAGTCGGCGACGCCGGCGCGCGCGGTGACGTCCTCGAACCGGAACCCGCCGCGGTTCAGGTACAGCCGGTTCGCGCCGAGGTTCGACGTGAAGTAGAGATCGGGGAGCCCGTCGCCGTTCACGTCGCCCACCGCGACGCCGCCGCCGTTGTAGTAGTACAGGTAGCTGAGGATGTTGAAGTCCGGCGTCTCCGGCAGCCGGTTCGCGAACGACACGCCGGTCGCTCCCGGCGCGAGCCGATCGAACAGCGGCGGCGTGGCCGGTGCGCCGCGGCACGCCGCTGCCAGCAGGAGCATCAGCGCGAGCGCAGGCGCCGTCGCACTTGCGCGCTGCCGTGCGCGAGGGAGCTTCAGGTAGCGCCCGTCTCCACCCTTCCACTCCGCCGCCCCATGTCCACGTCTGCACTGCGCCGGCTCGCCGCGACGTCGCTCGTGGCGATCGCCGGTTGCGCGGGCGGGAGCTCCCAGGCTCCCGCACCGTCGCCCGAGCCGGTAGCGCCGCCGAACGCCACGGTGACCTCGAAGGACGTGCAGCAGAGCGCGAACGTCCCCATCGAGCAGGTGTTGAACGGCCGCGTCGCCGGCGTCACCGTCGGGCGCGCGTCGGACGGCAGCCTCACCGTGCGCATCCGCGGCGCGACGTCGTTCACCGGCCCCGAGGAGCCGCTCTACGTCGTCGACGGCGTGCCGATCGCCGCGGGGCCCGGCGGCAGCCTGGCGGGCATCAACCCGTACGACATCGAGTCGATCAGCGTCCTGAAGGACGCGGCGAGCCTCACCATGTACGGCAGCCGCGGCGCGAACGGCGTGATCCTCATCAAGACCAAGAAAGCGAAGAAGCCATGACGCGCGACGCGTCATCGCCGGGCGATGACGCGATCGTGGGTGCGGACGCGCGCGACGACGAGCTGGCCGATCCTGCGCCCCTGCACGACGCCCTGCTCGATGGCCTGGCGGAAATGGATGCCGCCGTACAGCCGGCTGATCGCGGCCTCGGCGGCCGCCGCCTCGAACGACGGGAACGCGCGCACCGGCAGCCCATAGGCCACCTCGGCCGAGTCGGCGAACGCGAAGCCGGGCCCGAACTCGTCGGTGAGCACCGCGGCCGCGGCGGTCGAGATGCCGCTGTGGCCACTCGTGTACTCGGGGAACGGCGGCGTCTGGAGCAGCGGCTCCCACGCCCCGTCGACGTACTTGGCGATCACCGTCTCGGGGCGGATGCGCGCGCTGCGATACTTCTCGTCCCACACCGCGAGGAATCCGTCGGAGAGCGCGACGGCGGTGCGCACGTACGCCGACGCCGACTGCATCGGGTCGGCGCCCGCCTTGCGCGCCGCGATGCCGACGATGCTCATCCAGTGCCCGCCGGGGGTCACCTTCTTCGTCGCGAACATGGTGTGCCCCTGCACGTGCATGACGTACGGGTTGCAGTCCCAGAACGCGGCGATCGCGCGCTGCTCCTCCGTTAGGCGCCGGCGGGTCGCGTAGACCTCGAGCACCTGCGTCCAGTACGGGCTCCCCTTCGTCGTGTCGAACGCGAGCGGCGGCTCGGGGCGGAACTGGCTCGCCGAGTCGAGCACGAACGGCCGGATGCGCGACCAGTTCGGCTCCACCGCGTCCATGTACGCCGGCGGCGTCGGGATCCACCGGTCGGCGGCCGTCACGAGGGAGAACTTCGGCATGCCGCGCGTCTCGAGGTAGCGGTCCTTCGCCGCCCACGCGAGCACGTGCTTCGCCACCGTGTCGCCGTACGCCACCGAGCGCTCGTACACGGCCTTCGACAGCCCGGCGCCGCGGAACTGCTCGTCCATCGCCCGCCGCAGCGAGTCCATGCGCTGCCGCGAGAACGTGAGCTGCCGGCCGACCGTGAGGAACGCGTGCACGGCCGCGAGCGGCGCGTCGATCTCGCCGTTGGGCGGCGCGGGCGGAGGCGTGAGGCCGTTCAGCTGTCCGGCGAGCGAGCGGTACGACGGGTAGCCGGCACGCATCGCCTCGTACGCCGCCACGCTCGCGTAGGAGTACACCCGCGACGCCTGCGGCGGCGAGAAGATGTCGTAGACGATGACGTTCGTGAGCTGCTCCACCGCGGTGTGCAGCATCGTCGCGTCGGACGGTCGCGTGGCGGTGGTGGCGGGCGCGTGGCGGCAGGCGCCTAACGCCACGAGCGTCGCTCCGGCGGCGAGTCGGATGCGGCGCCTCATCGCGGGGTCCCCGGCTTCGGCGCGGGCGTTGCGGGACGGAAGAGGAGGGGCCGGTCGTTGTTGCGCGCCACCAGATAGAGCACGCCGTTGCGCGCGCGCAGCCGCGCGATGTCGCGCGCCTGTCCCGGCACGAAGAAGCCGCTCGCCCCGGAACGCACGGGCGTGAACGCGCCCGACGGACCGCCCGCGAGCAGCACGCCGTAGCTCGCGCTCATGCGCCCGTACTCCGGCCTGAAGCCGTCGAAGTTGCCGGCGAGCAGGAGGTCGGTGCGCCCGTCGCCGTCGAGATCGCGCGCGAGCGCGCCGAACATCGGCGCGAGCTGCGCCTCGGCCGGCAGCGGCACGAGCGTGAACGAGCCGTCGCCGTTGTTGTGCGCGATGGACGTGGCGAGCGTGTACGCGTGCAGCGTGAGCGCGCCGGCGAGGTCGCTCGACGAGAACACGTCGTTGATCGTCTGCCGCGCGTAGCTCGCGTACTTCAGGTAGCGCGCCTTCAGGTACGGCAGCGTGCGCACCAGATCGTCGCGCAGCGGCAGCGGGTAGCTCACGCCGTGGTTGTAGCTCGCGATGACCTGCTCGGTGTAGCCGTTGTGGTCGAAGTCCTTCACGTACATGGTCACCGGCTCGCGCTCGGTCGCATGCAGCTGCGAGTTGAGCCCGAGGTTCGTGACGAGGAAGTCGAGGCGGCCGTCGCCGTCGAAGTCGCCCGGCACGATGCGGTTCCACCAGCCGTCGCTTCGCTCGAGCCCCTTCACCTGCTGGCGCACGAGCCGCCCGCCGCCGGCGTTGTGGAACACGGTGATCGGCATCCACTCGCCGACGACCACGAGATCGAGCTTCCCGTCGCCGTCCACGTCGCGCCACGCGGCGTCGGTCACCATGCCGACGTGCGCCAGCTCCGGCGCGAGCCGCTCCGCCACGTCGGTGAAGTGTCCGCGGCCGTCGTTGTGCAGCAGCATGGAGCGCGGCGCGACGCCGTACTGCCACGGCACCACGCGCCCGCCGACGAACAGGTCCACCCTCCCGTCGCCGTCGTAGTCGGCGGCCACGGCGCGCGAGCCCGACTCGAACTCGACGGGGATCGCGCCGGCGGGTGCCTTGCGGAAGCGGCCGTTGCCGTCGTTCAGGTACAGCCGGTCCTGCAGCGGCTGCGCCCCTTCCGAGTACTCGCTGCCGCCGCTCACGACGTACAGGTCGGGCGCGTGGTCGCCGTTCGCGTCGAAGAACACCGCGCCGACGTCCTCCGACAGCGAGTCGGCGGCGAACAGCGCCGAGTCGATGCGCACGAACGTGCCGTTGGGCCGCTGCACGAGCAGCGCCCCGGCCTGCTCCTTCGCGCCGCCGAGGTACACGTCGTCCAACCCGTCGCCGTTCACGTCGCCGACGGCGAGCGCGGGCCCCTCGGTGGAGAGCAGGTGCGGCATGAGCCGCTCGCGGTCGAAGTCCACGAAGTCGTTCTCGTGGTGCACGAACGGCAGCGCCACCGAATCCGTCACGTCCCGGAACACCGCCGTCGATGTCGTCGCCGTCGTCGCCGTCGTCGCCGTCGTGTCGCTCGTCGCCTGCGCCACGGTCACGCGCCGGTTCGCCGCCACCTTCGCCTGCACGCTCCGCCGCCCGTCGGGCCACTCCACCACGACCGAGTCCACGTCCTCGCGCAGCCCGAGCCCGAACGTGAGCACGTAGTCCACGCTCGACTGGAAGCCGCGCGTCGGCGCCTCCTCCTGCATCCGCTGCGTCCCCGCCGTCCACAGCGTCACGCGCGCGCCGAGCGCGAAGCGGTTCGCGCCCGCGCCCTGGAGCGCCACCTGGAGCCAGTGGTTCCGCGGCAGCACCGTGCGCGCGTTGTTGCGGTAGACGAACGCCTCCTGGTTCTCGTTGTTCACCACGAGGTCCAGCGCGCCGTCGCCGTCGAGATCCCCGTACGCCGCGCCGTTCGAGAAGCTCGGCGCGGCGAGCCCCCACGCGGCGCTCGCGTTCGCGAACGTGAGGTCGCCGTTGTTGTGGAACGCGTAGTTCGGGATCGGCGTCGACGTCATCGCGCCGATGAGCTGCGCGTAGTCCACGCGGCCGCTGCTCGTCACGCGCGTCATCGTCTCCTGGTTCGCCAGGAACGCGATGTAGTCCTGCGACGTGACGTCCTTCGCGAGGCCGTTCGTGACGTAGATGTCCTTGAAGCCGTCGAGGTCCAGGTCCGCGATGAGCGCGCTCCAGCTCCAGTCGGTGCGCGCCACGCCGGCCATCTGCCCGACGTCGCTGAACGTGACGGCGGCCGAGCCGGCAGGGGTCGGGCCGTTGTTCAGCTGCAGCATGTTGCGCATGAGCTGGTAGTGGTACCCGTTGCGCACCTTGGACTGGTACACGTCCCACCCGTCGTACTGCGACATCGTCTTCAGGCGATACTCGTCCTCCGGCAGCATGTCCGTCGTGTAGACGTCGGGCCAGCCGTCGTTGTTCACGTCCGCGATGTCCAGCCCCATCGAGTAGTAGCTCATGACGGGCATGTCGCGGTCGCCCACCTCGTGGAACGAGCCGTCGCGCGCGTTGACGTACAGGAAGTCGCGCTCGAAGAAGTCGTTCGACACGTAGACGTCGGGCCAGCCGTCGCGGTTCACGTCGGCGACCGCGACGCCGAGGCCGAAGCCGTTCTCGGGGCTGTAGATCCCCGCCTTCTGCGTGACGTCGACGAAGTGCCCGCCGTCGTTGCGGTACAGCTTCGCGCCGCCGAAGCGGTCGGGGACGTCGCGCACGTTGCGCACGCCGAACGAGCTCACCGGCCGCGGCGAGTTGTTGACGACGAGCAGATCGAGGTCGCCGTCGCGATCGTAGTCGAGGAACGCGGCCTGGGTGCTCCACCCCTCGTCGTCGACGCCGTACGTCTTCGCGCGCTCGGTGAAGTGCGGCACGCCGTCGGCGCCGACGCCGTCGTTGATCCACAGCTCGTTCGCGCGCGACGCCGGGTCGCCCGCGCCCGCCTTGCAGATGTAGATGTCGAGCTTCCCGTCGCCGTTCACGTCGGCGAGCGTGACGCCCGTCGTCCACGAGTGCGGCGCGCTGCGGATGCCGCTCGCCGCCGTGACGTCGCGGAAGCGGAACTTGCCGCCGTTCAGGTAGAGCGTGGGCCCGCCGTCGTTCGCGGTGAGCACGATCTCCGGAAGCCCGTCGCCCGTGAGGTCGCCGATCGCGACGCCGCCGCCGTTGTAGAAGTTGCGGTAGGCGAAGACGTTCAGCTCCTCGGTGTCGCGCACGCGGTTCACGAAGCGCACGCCGGTGTAGCTCGACGGCAGCGTCGTGAAGAGATGGCCGTCGGCCCCCGGCAGCGTTCCGTCACTCGGCGCGCCAGCCGGCGCCGCTCTCCGTGGCCCCTCGGTGCACCCCGCCGCGAGGCACGTGCACGACAGCAGCAGCAGACGACGACCGACGGAGACCGGGTGCATTCGTGAAGCCACGACGGGGGGAGACGACGGGAGGGGGTGCGACGAGGGGCCGGAAACGTCACGGCCTGCCCCGAAGATGCGGGCAGGCCGTGACGTTGGCCAGCAGCAATCCGGCTCAGTAGCCGGGGTTCTGCGTGAGGAGCGGGTTGGTCTGGATCTGCGTCGCCGGGATCGGCATCAGGATCTTGTACGGCTCCTTCGCCGTCTTGAACTGCCGCGCGGCGGTGTAGACGCCGGCGCGGATCGCATCCTGGCGATACTTGCCCTCGGCCGCGAGCTCGAACTGCCGCTCGGCGAAGATCGCCGTGCGCGCGTCGGCCTGCGACATGCCCGTGTTGAGCGCGGCGAGTCCGACGCGGCGCCGCACGATGTTGACGTCGGCGATCGCGGCCGCCGTCTGACCGAGCTCGTTCTGCGCCTCCGCGCGGATGAGATACATCTCGGCGAGGCGGTAGATCGGGTAGTTGTTCGGGAACGCGTCACCCGAGGGCGCGCTCGACAGCACCGGGAACTTGTACGGCCGCACGCCTTCGTTCTCGTTCGCGGCGGTGATGTTGCCGATCGTGTCCGTGAAGATGAGCGGGTTGCCCTGCCGGTCCGTCGTCGGCTGCCCGGTGTCGAAGCTCCGCTGCGGGCCGACGAGCCACATGCTGCGCCGCGGGTCCGCCGCGTCCCACCGCCGATAGACCTCGGCCGTCGTGGAGAAGCCGTTCCACGGGCCGCCGTTCACGCCCGTCTGGTTGTAGTGCAGGGACCGCATCTGCAGCGACATCCCGAGCCCGGGCTGCGCCGTGTGCTGGACGTAGAAGATGTTCTCCGGCGAGTTGTGATTGTCCGTCGAGAAGTTGCTCTTCCAGTCCGTGGCCAGCGAGTACACGCCGGAGTTGATCACCGCGTTCGCCGCGCTGATCGCGTCCTGCCACCGCGCCGTCCCCTTCGTGAGACCCGCCGCGGTGACGTTGCCGTCGTACACCTGCGCGTTCAGGTAGAGGCTCGCGAGGATCGCGTTCGCGGCGCCCTTCGTCACGCGGCCGGAGAACGCGTCGGGCCACTTCGTCGGCAGGTTCGCCGCCGAGGCCTTCAGCTCCGACTCGATGAACTTGAAGATCTCGTCGCGCGAGGAACGCGGGTACTGCTTCACCTCCGTCGACGTCACGAGCGGCACGCCGCCGAAGAAGTCCTGCAGCACGTAGTAGTACCACGCGCGCAGCGTGCGCAGCTCGGCCAGCGTGGTGTCCTTGCTCGCGCCGCCGGCCGTGTTGATCACGTCGATCATCAGGTTCGCGCGCGCGATGCCGCTGAACATGGCGTTCCACACGCCGTTGATGTCGCCGATGCCGAGCGCGCTGTTCGCGGTCCAGCCTTGCTGGTACTCCTCGACCCAGACGCCGTTGTCGTACCAGTCCGAGCCGCGCGTCGGCACGATCATCTCGCCCGACGAGATCTCGCTGATGTTGTAGTAGTTCTCGACCGTCTGCCGGAGCTGGGCGTACACCGAGGCCACGCCGGCGAGCACCTCGGCGTCGCTGCGGAACGCGTTCGACGGGGTGAGCGCGTCCTTGGGCGTCACCGTCAGGTCGGTGCACGAGAGCGCGCCGACCGCGGGCACGAGCAGGAGGAGAGTCGACGTCGCCGCCCTGCGCATCGATCTCGGGGAGAGTTTCGCCATATGGGTCATCGATTGAGGCTGGAAGGCGAAGGAAGCGACGTCAGAACTGGATGCGCACGCCCGTCGTGAACGTGCGGGCGCGCGGGTACACGAGATAGTCGATGCCGCGCGACGCGCTGCCCGTGATGTCGTCGCCGGCCCGCACGAACACTTCGGGGTCGTAGCCGCTGTAGCCCGTGAACAGCAGGAGGTTGTCGCCCGACACGTAGAGCCGCGCCGGCCGGCTGCCGGCCATGCTCGGCAGGTTGAACGAGTAGCCGAGCGTGACGTTCTGCAGCCGCACGAACGACCCGTCCTCGATCCACTTCGACGAGTAGATCGCGGGCTCCTTGACGCCGATCGGGTCGCTCAGCGCCGAGCGCATGAAGTTGCGCCCCTGGGAGATCGCGCTCTTCGTCGAGTAGACGAGCGCCGTGTTGTTGAACACGTCGCGCCCGAACTCGCCGCGCCACAGCCAGCTCGCGTCGAGCTTGTGCCACGTGAGGTTGCTGCGCAGGCCGAGGCTGAACGCGGGGTTGGCGTCGCCGATGATCGTCTCGTCGTCGGCCGACGGCGCGGTCGTCGTGCCGGCGAGCTTGCGGCTCGTCTCATTCCCCTTCGCGTCGCGCGTCACGTCGTACTTGTTGAACAGCTGCTGTCCCTGCGCGTTCACGCCCACGTACTCGGCGCCCCAGAACGTGCCGACCGGCTTACCGGGGATCAGGCGCTGCGCGAACTTGCCCGACTGCCCCTGCCCGCTCACCACGCCGGTGAGGATGAAGTTCGTGCCCGTGCCAAGGCTCACCACCTCGTTGCGCTCCACGGTGAGCACGAGCCCCGACGACAGCGAGCGCTGCCCGGACTGCCACAGGTCCGCGTCGATCTGCGCCTCGACGCCGCGGTTGCGGATGCTGCCGACGTTCTGGATCTGGTTCGTCACGACCGCCGGCTGCGGCACGGGGACGCTGAGCAGGAGGTCCTTGGTGTCCTTCTGATACAGGTCGAGGGTGCCGGTGATGCGATTGTTCCGGAAGCCGTAGTCGAGACCGACGTTCGTCTGCTGCGCGGTCTCCCACTTCAGGTTGGGATTCGCCACCTGCGCCGCGACGAGGCCGGTCGTGATGCCGCTGCCGAACGGGTAGCGGGCGCCGTTGTCGGCGCGCAGCAGCAGCTCGGTGGCGTACGGCCTAACGGCCTGGTTCCCCTGGCGCCCCCACCCGGCCCGCAGGTTCAGGTTGCTGAAGAAGTTGCCCTTCATGAACCCTTCCTCGCTCAGGTGCCACGACGCCGACACGGCGGGGAAGAGGGCCCACTCGTTCCCCTTCGCGAGCCGCGACGAGCCGTCGTACCGCAGCACGCCGGTGAGGAAGTACTTGTTGTGGTAGCCGTAGTTCATGCGTCCGAAGAACGACGCGAGGAGGCTCTGCTCGCGGTACGACCCGGGCGGCGGGGAGCTGGCCTGGACGCCGGCGCCGAGGTTGTAGACCGAGAACGCGTTCGTGATGAAGTCGTGCGACTCGGCGGTGAAGCCGGTGTTGTCGAACTTCGTGTACTCGTAGCCGCCGACGACGTCGATCTCGTGCGCGTCGGAGAAGTGCGGGGTCCAGGTGAGCAGCTGCTGGAAGTTGATGTTCGTGAGGTCGCGATCCTCCTGCCGCGCGAGGCCGTTCGTCTGCGCGCCGACCGGATTGTCGCGCGGCAGGAACGTGCGACGCACCGAGCCCGCGTAGTCGACGCCGACGGTCGTCTTCGCGGTGAGGCTCGAGAGGAGGCTGAGCGAGCCGCTCACGTTGCCGAGCACGCGGTTCTCGGGCGCGCGGTCGTCGACCTGGGCCGCGAGCGCGACCGGGTTGCGCACCGACTGGCTGCCCGCGCCGAGCTCGTAGTACTTGCCCGTCTTCGGGTCGATGACGGGGAACGTCGGGTTGAACACGGCGACGTTCGTGAACACGCCGCCGGTGAACCCGCCGGTGTTCTCGAACGCGAGGTACCGGTTGTTGACGCGCGACGCCATGAGGTTGGCGCCGAGCTGCAGCTTGCCGTTCAGCGACTGGTTCTGCGCGTTGAGCCGCGCCTGATAGCGCTGCAGGCCGTTGTCGATGACGACGCCGTTCTGGTCGAAGTAGTTCAGCGACGCGCGGTACTGCGTGGCTGCCGAGCCGCCGGAGAACGAGAGGCTGTGGTTCTGGCTGAGCGACGTGCGCGTGATCTCGTCTTCCCAGTTCGTGTTCGCGTTGCCGAGCGCGGCGACCGTGGACTGCGGGACGATGCCGGCCGCGGCCTGCTGGGTGACGAACGCGCGATACTCGTTGCCGGACAGGAAGCCGAGCTTCGACGACGGGGCGGCGGCGGCGACGTAGCCGTCGTACTCCATGTTCGACGAGTTGCGGCCCGTCGCGCCGCGCTTGGTCTCGATGAGCACGACGCCGTTCGCGCCGCGCGAGCCGTAGATCGCCGTCGCGCTCGCGTCCTTCAGCACGGTGATCGACGCGATGTCGTCCGGGCTGATCGCGTTCAGCGGCGAGCGCGGGAGCGACCCGCCGACGCCGTTCGCGCCGCCGGTGGCGACGGTCTGGTCGTTCTGGAGCGGCACGCCGTCGACGACGTAGAGCGGGTCGTTGCTGGCGGAGAGCGAGGTGCCGCCGCGGATGCGGATCTGCGCGCCGGCGCCCGGCTCGCCGTTGTTCAGCGTGACGTTCACGCCGGCGACGCGCGCCGAGAGCATCGCCTGCGCGTTCGGCACGACGCCGACGTTCGCGTCCTCCGCCTTCACGGTGGCGACGGAGCCGGTGATCGCCTCGCGGCGCTGCGTGCCGTAGCCGACGGTCACGATCTCGCTGAGCACCGCGGCGACAGGATGGAGCGCGAACGACACGCTCACCGTGCCGCCGCTCGGCACCGTCACCTCCTGCTCCTGCGCGGTGAACCCGATGCGCGCGGCGCGCACGCGGATCGTGCCGCTCGGGATGCCCGACATGACGAAGCCGCCGTCGTTGCGCGTCAGCGTGCCGCGCTGCGTGCCGACGATGGCGATGGTGGCGTTCGTGATCGGCTGCTGCGCGGTCGAGTCGACGACGCGGCCGGAGATGGTGCCGGTCGCCTGCGCGTGTGCCGCGGCCGACCAGAGCGCGCCGCCGACGGCCGCGAGCATGAGATACCGGACTACTGCCATACGTGTCCTCCAGGGGCTGGAGTGGTCATCGCCCTCACTCGGCCGGACGTGGAGCAACGGGTGCGTCACGTGTGGAACGTGGAGCGGTGCGGCAGCGGCGGGACTTCTCGGTGCGCGGGCGGCGCGCGGCACGGCGGCGCGCGGCACGGCGGCGCGCGGCACGGCGGCGCGCGGCACGGCGGCGCGCGCGACGTGCCTAACGGCCGCGCGGCGGCGGGAGGTCGGCGGCGGCGCCGCGGAGCATGATCGTCACGCCGTCACCACGGTCATGGCGGTGGCCGCGGTGACCGCGAGCCCCACGAGGTCACGCGCGGCATCGGCGCGTGCGGCGTCGAGCAGCGGCATGCGACGGCGCGGCCGCTCGCCCCGCCCCTCCTCGGGCGGCCCACCGCGCCGTGCGCCGCACGACTCGCGCACGACGAGGGTGGGGCGGAGCGTGCGCACCGTCGTCGGCCGCGCCGGCGCCTCGATGCGCTTCAGCAGCAGCTCCGCGGCGCAGCGTCCCATCTCGTAGCCGGGCTGGCGCACGGCGGTGAGCGGCGGGTTGAGCGCGAGCGCCCACGGCATGTCGTCGTAGCCGATGACGGCGATGTCGTCGGGGATGCGCCGACGCAGCACGTGGATCGCCTCCAGCGCGCCGAGCGTCATGAGATTGTTGCCCACGAGGATCGCCGTCGGCGGCTCACGCTGCGCGAGCAGCTCGCGCGTGAGCCGCCGGCCGCTCTCCTGCCGCGAGTCGCCGAAGCGCACGAGCGACGGGTCCACCGCGACGTCACGCTCGGCCAGCGCGCGCTGGTAGCCCTCGTACCGTTCGCGGCTCGTCGACAGGTCGGGGCGGCCGCCGACGAAGCCGATGCGGCGATGGCCGACGTCGAGCAGATGCTCGACGGCTTCCGCGGCGCCGCGCACGTTGTCGGCGACGACGGTGTCGACGGCGAGGCTCGGCATGCGGCGGTCGACGCAGACGATCGGCAGCCCCGCCGCGGCGAGGCGCGCGACGAGCGGCTCCGCTTCCGCGCTCGCCGGCACGATGACGCCGTCGACCGACTCGGCGCGCATCAGCTCGAGGTAGTGCGTCTCGCGTCGCGCGTCCTCGTCGGCGTTGCCGAGGAACAGCATGTAATCGTGGCGCTGCGCGACGTCCTCGACGCCGCGCACGACGTCGGCGAAGAACGGGTTCTCGATGTCGGGGACGACGAGGCCGATGAGATTCGCGCGCGCCGGATCCTTGCGCAGTCGACGCGCGACGCGGCTGGGCTGATAGCCCAGCGCGTCGATCGCGCGCTGCACGCGCTCGCGCGTCGCGTCGTTCACCAGCGAGGACCCGGTGAGCACGCGCGATACGGTCGATACAGAGACCCCGGCCATCCGCCCGACGTCCTTCAACCCCACCATCACGCCCTGGATCTCCGCGGAGTAGGAGGGTCGCGTCCAGGAGATTGCAAACGGTTGCACGAAATTGCCGGCAGGCACGTCGATGTCAAGGGAATGGACGTCCTCTTAACGGACGACGCGCGCGTTGGAACGCTCCAATGACGCAGCCGCACGGACGGCCCGCGCGGAGACACGAGCCGGCCGTCAATCGCGACGGACCAACGCACGACTGGCGAAGTCACAGATGGCGCAGAACTCGGGTCCGCAGCGCGTCGATCACAGCGCCTGCGCGCGCCGCGTCCGCGTGAACAGCGCCGTGCGCCCCGCCGACGACCGCACGACGTTGATCTGATCGGCATAGAGCGTGACGAGCAGATCGTTGGTCACGCGCACACCCGGCCCGCTCGCGGCGCCGCGCAGGCAGAGGTGCGTCATGTCGCCGTGCACCGCCGCGCCGCACGACGCCAGCGCGATCGGACGCCCCGCAGCGTCGGCGAGCGCGAAGTGCGCGCGCACGTACGCGTCCACGCCCCCCGCGCCGCCGGCCGCGCGCAGCAGGTCGTCGGTGTACACGCGCAGCGTCACGGTCGCCGTGCCGCGCGCGACCGCGACGTCGGCGTACGTCACGTGCAGCGGATGCGCGCCCGCCGACGTCGCCGCGACCGCCGACGCGACCGCCGACGCGCAGGCGGCGCCCAGCGCGCCTAACGCGGCCGCCACACGCCGCGTCACCACGGCGCGCGCTCCACCGCCCACCGCGCCGCGACGACGGCGACCGCCGCCGACACGCCGACGACGCGCCACGGGAGCGCGTCGCCCACGCCGCGGCGCGCGACGGCGATGGCCCGATCGAGCAGCGCCAGCGCGGCGAACGCCGCCACCAGCACGACGACCTGTCCGATCTCGATGCCGACGTTGAAGCCGAACAGCGGCAGCGCCACGCGGTCGACGAACACGTCGCGCAGATAGTTCGCGAACCCCGCGCCGTGCACCAGCCCGAACGCGCCGGCGAGCAGCGCACGCACCGCGCGCCGCCGCCCACCGTGCACGCCGACCCCGCGACGGCCGCGCGCGACGTTCGCGATCGCCGTCGCGACGATGGTGACCGGGATGAGGAACTCGACGACGCGCCCCGGGAATCGCACCACGCCGGTCACCGCGAGCGCGAGCGTCACCGAGTGGCCGACCGTGAACGCGCTCACCACCCACAGCGCGGCGCGCCAGTCGCGCGGCCGGTAGATCGCCGCGAGCGCGACGAGAAAGAGGATGTGGTCGACCGCCTCGACGTCGAGGATGTGCCGCACGCCGAGCTGCACGAACGCGAGGAGGTCGCTCATCGGACGGCTCCAGGGCAGGAGGGCAGGAGGGCCGGAGGGCAGGAGCCTTCCCCGTTCCCTCTCCTGCCTTCCTGCCCTCCTGCCCTCGTGCCCTCGATTCGCCGCCGCGCGTCGGCCGCCTGGGTCGGGTGGAACGACGGGTTGAGCGCGAGCGCGCGCGCGAGGTGCGCACGCGCGTCGGCGCGGCCGAGCGTCTGCGCGATCACGCCGGCGTGGTACTCGAGCATCGCGTCCTCGGTCCCCTGCGCGAGCGCGCGCGACATCGCGTCCCACGCCGCGGCGTCCCGGCCGAGCGCGTGCAGCGCCCACGCCTCCACGTCCCACCCGTACACGTCGCGCCGTGTGCGCAGCTCGGCGCGGCTCCGCGCGAGCACGCCGCGCGCGTCGCGCCCGTGGTCGAGCAGGAACAGGCTCCACGCGCGATGCAGCGGCCCGGTCTGCGCGAGCACCGACGCGCGCATGGCATCGGCGAACTGCGCCGCGCGCGCCGTGTCGCCGAGCGCCGCGTAGTCGTCGCTGAGCAGCGCGAGCGTCTGCGGATCGAGCGTCACGGTCACCGCGCGCTCGCCCCACGCGGCCGACTCCGCGTATCGCGCGCGCATCCACTCCAGCCGAGCGAGCGCGCCGAGCACGCGGTAGTCCTTCGGCGCGTCGCCGAGCGCGGCGTGCAGCAGCGAGTCGGCGGAGGCGAGACGGCCATGGCGCAGGTCGTGGTCGGCGAGCCGCAGCCGGAACCACGCGCGCTGCTCCGCGGGCGTCGAGGAGCGCGCGAGCGCGGCGCGCGCCGCGGCGGCGAATCGCGCGCGGGACTGCGTCGAGCGGCCGGTGAGCTCCTCCCATCGCGCGACGCGCGCGGCGACCGTCTCGTCGACCGCGCCGCCGACGACAAGCACGGAGTCGAACAGCGCGCGGGCCTCGTCGTAGCGCCCGAGCTCGAGCGCGATCTCGCCGCGCAGCGCCTCGTAGCTCGGGATGCCCGGCGACTCCGCGTCGAGCCGCGCGGCGAGGTCGTACGCGTCGACGAAGCGATGCTGCGCCATGAGCGCGGAGGCGAGCAGCACCATCGCGCGATCGTTGCGCATGGGCCGGATGCGCAGCGCGACGCGGGCCGCGGAGTCGGCGCGCAGGTAGTCGCCGTAGCTCCCCGTCTCGCGCGCCCGCTGCAGCAGCAGCGAGGCGAGCATCACGCGGTCTTCGGCGCCTAACGGATCCGTGCTGCCGCGCCGGGCCCAGAACGCGATGTCGAGGTCGCGCACCGAGTCGGCATCGACGACGGGCGCCGTGGCCGTGCTCGGCGTCGCGGACGCGGGGCGCGGCCGGGCGGCGAGGCGGCCCACGGCGGCGGGCACGGCGCCGACGGCGAGCAGCGTGAGGACGGTCAAGAGCACGAAGCGGCGCATCGGGTCGGCCTCGGTGAGCGGTGGGGTCGGCCGATCTACGTCGCCACCACGCGCGCCGGATCTGCGCGGCCGCAATCCGCCGGCGGCGGCGCGGCGTACTGTGGGGGCACCCACCGCAGGAGCGTGGCTCGTGGCGACGATCTTTCCGCAGCGCATGACGGCCGAGATCGACGGCGACTTCGTGGTCTTCATCATCGGGATGCGCGTCAACAAGCCGTGGAAGGTCCACAAGTGGCTGCCGGTCGCGCTGGCGATGCCGCGCATGCTGAAGGAGCTCGCCGGCCGGCCCGAGGCCGGGCTGCTCGCCGTGACGCAGGGCGTGTTCTTCCTCGTGCAGTACTGGCGCTCGTTCGAGCATCTCGAGGCGTACGCGCGGAGCCGCGACGCGGCGCACTGGCCGGCGTGGACGCACTTCAACCAGCGGATCCGCGTGAGCAGCGGCGACGTCGGGATCTGGCACGAGACGTATCTCGTGCGCGCCGGCGAGTACGAGGCGATCTACGGCGCGATGCCGCGCGTCGGGCTCGCCCAGGCGGGGCGCCACGTGCCGATCGCCGAGGCGCGGGAATCGGCGCGCGGACGCGTGGAGACCGGGCGCGGGGCGCGCGATCTCGTCCCGAGCTGACCGCGTTGTCGCTTCTTGACGGCAGAATCCGGCGCCGGATGTGACCTAGGGCACAAACGCTGCACTTCGTGGCGGCGAACGGGACCGTCCGGTCTCGTCACTCGCCAGATCAGGAGAGCAGCACATGCGACAGCTCATCCGTCGCCCATCGCGGGCGTGCGTCCCCTTTCTCGTCGTCGCCTTGATGGCGCCGGCCGCGGCCGTGCGCGCCGAGACCCCCGCCACGCCCGCGCCGGCGACGGCACCGCGCTCGGTGATGTACGAGGCGGCCCAGGTCGCCGCGCGGCCGGCGGCGTCGGCTCCGGTGGAGCAGCAGCGCGCCGCGACCGACGCGGTGCGGATGGAGCGTCACGTGGGCGCCGGGAAGAACGCGGCGCTCATGGTCGTCGGCGCGGCCGGGATCATCACGGGCGCCGTGGTGGGCGGCGGTGGCGGCGCCGCGATCGCCATCGGGGGTGCCGCGGTCGGGCTGTACGGGCTCTATCGCTTCATGAAGTAGCGAGTAGCCCGGCCGGGCGGGCCGGCGGTGCCTAACGGCCCGCCGTCCGCGCCTCCTCGTACGCGCGCGGGAACCCGGGCGCGATGAAGTGCACCCAGAGGAGCCCGCGCAGCGTCGGGTCGTCGCCCTCGAACCGGCGCTCCAGATCGTCGAACGCGGTCGTCGCGCGCGCGGAGTCGGGCGTGAGCCCCCGGCGTGCCGCGTCGGCCGCGCGATCGCGCAGCACGACGAGCGCGTCGCGTACGCGGTCGAGGTACGCGAGGTCGCGCTGCACGGGTCCGTGTCCGGGGACGAGCGTGCGCGCGCCGAACGCGTGCAGCCGGCCGAGCACGTCGATCCACTCGCCGATGTAGGAGCCGTAGGCGTACGGGATCGGCGCGACGACGAGATCGCCGGTCGCGAGCAGGCTCGCGTCGGGGATCCAGACGACGACGTCGCCCGCCGTGTTCGCGCGGCCGAGGAACCGCACCTGCACGTCGCGTCCGCCGAGGTGGATGGCGAGGCTGTCGGCGACGGTCACGTCGGGCGCGACGACGCGCGCCGTCTGCCAACCGGGGAACGCCGCGCGCCCGTCGGCGACGGCGAGGCCCAACGCGTACCGCTCGCCGCTCGCGATCGCGCGGTCGGGGCGGAACGGGCTGACGTCGCGCGCGAGCATCGCCTCGTAGCCCTTGTAGACGGCGGTGGAGTCCTGGTGTCCCTTCACGAACCCGGGGCCGCGCGAGCGGATGGAGTCGCGCGTCGCCGGCGCGCTCACGAAACGCACCCCGGGAAACGCGTCCGCGTACTCGGCGTTCCCCATCCAGTGGTCGGGATGCCAGTGCGTGTCGACGACCCACCGCACGGGCCTGTTCGTCAGGCGCCTAACGTCGGCGATCATCTTCCGCGTGAGCGGCGGGAAGTGGCCGGGATCGACGACGAGCGCCGCGCTGTCGCCGACGACGACCAGCGAGTTGCCCGTGACCCACGCGCCGAGGCCCGGCGGCGAGAGGAAGGCGGTGACGCCGGGAGCGAGCGTGACGGTCTCGTAGGACGTCGTCATGGTCGACGGCGGCGGCTGGAGGGCGACGAGCGCCGCGGCGGCGACGAGCAGGAGGGTGCGCATGCGCGGAATGTGCCCTCGCGTCGCAGCGGCTACTTCGGCTGCGTGACGAGAGGCGAGAGGCGAGGGATGTGACGCGTCATCTCCATCGCGTCACCATCATTTCCATACAGCGCTGTATGGCCGTGATGGTAACGCGGTGGAGATGATGCGTCATGGTGTGACCTCGACCCTCGCCCTCGCCGTATCGCCTCGCGCCGACGCGGCCACGATCTCGTGCGCTCCGGGCACGAGCGCCCACCGCTCCCCGTCGTGCCTGACGCCGTCGACCGTCCAGGTCACATGCGCCGCGCCGGGACCCGCGGCCCGCAGACCGATCGTCGCGTACCGCGCCTCGACGCCCACGGGGATCGCATACCGGTCGCCGTCGAGCGGGGAGAGGATGCGGAAGCGCGAGATGCCTAACGATGCGGCGCGCGTGGCGGGGACGGCGCGCGTGCCGGGCCGTGTCGCGGGGAGCGTCGGGCCGTCGCCGGCGGGGTGCGCGCCGTTTCGCGCCCACGCCGCGTACTCGTCGGGGAGGACCACGACGCCGCCCCGCTCCCAGTCGTCGGCGCGCGTGGGCGCGGTGCCGGGCGCGAACCACTCGTCGAGGCGCGCGCACGCGTCGGTCGCGCGGAGCCCGGAGAGCCGACACACCGCGACGCGCTCCGCGCCTAACGATTCGGGCGACGGCAGCGTACCGGGCGACACGCGGCGCGACGCGGCCATGACGGCGCGGTGCAGCAGCGGGCCGGCGCCGGTGACGCCGCTCACGCCCTGCATCGGCTGGCCGCTGAAGTTGCCGGCCCACACGGCGACCGTGAAGCGCGCCGTCGCGCCGACGGCCCAGTTGTCGGTGAAGTGCCGGCTCGTGCCCGTCTTCACCGCGACGGGAAACGGGAAGTCGAACGGCGTGCTCACGCCGAAGCCGGGGATGCGCGCGGAGGCGTCCTGCAGGATGTCGAGCACGAGCGCGCTCGCGAGCGGCGACAGCACGCGCCGCGGTTCGCCGGCGGCGCCCGCACGCCACGTCCACGGCCGCCACACGCCGCCGTTCGCGAGCGCGCGATAGCCGTTCGCCAGCTCCACGAGCGTCACGTCGCCGTTGCCGAGCGCGAGCCCGAGCCCGTAGTGCTCGGCGTCCCTGCCCAACGACGCGAAGCCCGCGAGGTGCAGCGTCTGCAGCAGCGCGCCGGCGCCGAGCCGCGACGCGAGCTCGACGGCGGGGACGTTGTACGAGCTGGCGAGCGCCTCGCGTGCGCGCACGGGGCCGCGGAAGCGGCGGTCGTAGTCGCGTGGCGCGTAGGGACCGGTGGCGGTGGGGTACGCCTTCGGCACGTCGGGCAGCACCGTCGCGGCGGTGTAGCCGCGGTCGAACGCGAGCCCGTACAGGAACGGCTTCAGCGCCGACCCGGGCTGGCGCGGCGACATCACCATGTCGGTCTGCCCGTCGTCGCTCGACCAGAAGTCGGGCGAGCCGACCCACGCGAGCACCTCGCCGCTCGCGTTGTCGAGCACCACCGCCGCTGCCTGTCGTACGCCGCGGTCGCCGAGCATGTCGACGGTGTGCCGCACCTCGCCCTCGAGCTCCATCTGCAGCCCGAGGTCGAGCGAGGTGCGGATCGGCGCACCGCGTCGGTCGGCGGTGCTCCAGGCGAGCACGCGCGTGGTGAAGTGCGGCGCGAGGAACGGCGCGACGCGCGGCGGCACCACGAGCGGCTCGACGCGCGCCCGCGCGACGGTCTCCGAATCCGTCAGGCCGAGTCGACGGAGGCGGCGCAGCGCGAGCAGACGAGCCGCGCGGGCGCGCGCAGGCGACGCGTGCGGGTTGTCGCGCGACGGCGCGTGCGCGATGCCGGCGAGCAGCGCGGCCTGCGCGAGGCTCAGCTCCGACGCCGACGCGCCGAAGTACGCCGCGCTCGCCGCGCCGACGCCGGCGGTGCCCTGCCCGAGCTGCACGCGGTTCAGGTACTCCTCGAGGATGCGCTGCTTGCCGACGTGTGCCTCGAGGCGGAGCGCCCACAGCGCCTGCGCGACCTTCCCCGCGGCGCTCCGGCCGCGCGGGCGCAGCAGCCGCGCGAGCTGCATGGTGATCGTCGACGCGCCGGAGGAGACGCGGCGCGCGCGCACGTTGCGCCACGCGGCGCGCAGCACGGCGCGCGCGTCGATGCCGTGGTGCTCCCAGAAGCGGCGATCCTCCACGGCGACGAACGCGGTGATGACGTCGGGGTCGATGCGGTCGTACGGCACCCACGACGCATCGGTACCGTCGGCGGCGCGGGTGGCGCGCAGCACGGCACCGTCGCGGTCGACGATCGTGACGCCCGTCGCGCGGTCGTGCGAGAGGAGATCGTCGGGCAGCGGCCAGGCGATCCAGGTCGCGGCGGCGACAGGAACGGCAACGGCAACGACGATCCGCAGACTACGCAGATTGCGCAGACCATGCCGACCGTCCTTTGTGCCTAACGGAACAGGCGATCCACGCAATCTGCGTAATATGCGTAATCTGCGGACGAACCCGCCGAGCACCGTCACGGCCGCTTCTCCGTCACCACGAACGTTCCCCCGTCGCTGCGACCGTGCACGCCGGGGTTGTACATCTCCTCGGCGTGCGCCGGCGGTCGGACGAACGTGCCGGCGGTCGTCGCGCGCGCGATGTACGTGGCCGTGTAGGTGCCCGGCCACAGCACGCTGGCCGAGTACACCACGCGGTCGTCGCGGATCTCCTCGTGGTCGAACGGGGACCACCAGCCGGCGTCCCAGCGGCCGTAGCCCCACTGCGGCGCGTCGGGCTGGTCGGACCCGCGCGCGTCGTCAGGCGCCGCGCCCGGTCCGGGCATCGACGACGCGGTGCGCAGGCTGAGGTCCACCGCCTCGAGCCCGGCGGGGAGCGCGTCGTCGAGGACGACGAACTGGCGCGTGTTCGGCACGGTGATGCGGAGCCGCACGCGCACGAGATCGCCCTCGGCCATGCGCGTCACCGGGCCACCGGCCGGGTAGCGCTCGTACCAGCGCTCCACCTGGATCCCGCGGTCCTCCGGCGTCACCGGCGGTGCGGTGGGCACCTCGGTGACGGTGACGTACCAGTACACCGGCGCGTCGCCCGCGCCGGCATCGAGCCGCGCGGCGAGCCGCGGATCGTTAGGCGGTCCGGCGAGCAGGCCGGCGAGCGGCACGGTGGAGTCGCGCTGCGGCTCGGCGCGCAGCGCGACGCGGCCGCGCGCATCCCGCACCTGGACCGGCCGGTCGCCGCCCAACGCCCTCCGCGCGCGGTCGTACGCGGCGAGCGCGGAGACGGCGCTCGCGTAGTCCTGTGTGTTCCACGGCTCCGTCGCGCGCCCCTGCTGCGCGAGCGTCTCGACGAGCGGCCCGATGAGCGCGTGCTCCGGCTCGACGGCGAGCGTCGCGGTGAGCAGCCGCGCGACGGGGCGCACCGTCGACTCGAAGTACAGCGTCGTCGTCGACTCCGGGAGCACGGCGCGCCGCCCCTCCACCTGCACGAGGCGCCACGTCGGCTCGAGCAGCCGGCGCGCGACGGGGAGCTGGCCGCGGCGGGCGAGCACCTCGGCCAGCCGCGCGCGGTCCTCGGTGCCCAACTGCGCGGCGTTGCGCAGCAGCGAGTTCTCGGCCGCGGCGTCGGGGCGGCCGTAGCGACTCAGGAAGTCCACCGCCGCGACCTGGTCGCTCAGCCGCACGAGGCGCTGCGGATGGCGGTTCGCGACGGGGGTGAACTGCGGCGCGCCGGTGCCCTTGAGGTCCGCGACGACGTACGCGGCGAGCCTGCCTAACACCGCCGAGTCCACGCGCACGCCGGCGTCGCGCGCCTCGACGAGCACGAGCCCCGCGTACGCGCTGAGCCACGCGCTCGTCCAGTCGGTGCTCGACCAGTAGCCGATGCCGCCGTCGCCGCGCTGGCGGCGGCTGATGACGTCGACCGCACGCGCGATCTCGCGACGTGTCGTGTCGCTCGGACGGGCGCGGTGGAGCGCGAGGATCGGCAGCGCCTCGCTCGTCACCTGCTCCGTGCAGTCGTACGGGTAGACGCGGAGCTGGCGCGCGATGCCGCGAATGGTCGCCAGCGGCGATCCGCCGACGGTGAGCGTGACGCGAGACCGCGCCGGGTCGATGCCGGCGGGCAGTCGCAGATCCACCGTCGCGGTGTCGCGCAGCACGCCCGACGCGACGAACGCGCGCGGATGGTAGTCGGGCTTCACCGGCAGCGCGACGCGCACCGCGTCCGCGTCCCCGTCGCCGCTCACGTCGAAGCGGAACGTCGCGCTGTCGTCGGCCACGGTGCGGCGGTCGAGGCGGAACGGGAAGCGCACGTCGCTCCCGCGGCCGGCGGCGAGCGTCACCGTGCGCTCGGCGTCGCCGCGCAGCGCCACGCCGGTGGCGGTGGCGCGCACGCGCACGCTCGACGCGCGGCCGTCGCGCCGGTTGACCACCGCGCCCGCGACGAACTCGTCGCCCGGCCGCACGAACCGTGGCAGCGCCTGACGTGCGAGCAGCGGGCGGGTGACGAGCAGCGACGCGTCGCCGCTGCCGTAGCGGTCGCCCGCGGTCACGGCGACGGCCATGACGCGGAACGTGGTGAGGTTGTCGGGGAGCTTCGCGGTGGCGACCGCGTCGCCGTTCGCGTCGGTCACGACCGAGCCGAGGAAGAACGCCGTCGTCTGGAAGCGCGAGCGCAGCACGTCGGCGCCCGCCGCGCCGCCGCCGCCGCCGGCCTCACGCTTGCCCTTCTCTCCCTCGGGCACCTGCGGCGCGACGTTCGTCATGTTGCTGGCCAGGCGCATGCCGAGCCCGCGCGCCTGGTACACGAGGTCGATCGGATCCGGCGTCCGGTAGGCGGTGAGCGCGAGCACGCCCTCGTCCACCGCCCACAGCGTGACCTCGCTCCGCACGCCGCGCGCACGTGCGTCCGCGACATGGAGCGCGACGCGCGCCGTGTCGCCCGGTCGGTACTCGGCGCCTAACGGCTTCACGGCGACCGCGAGGCGCTTCACCTCCGGCGTGAC
The DNA here is from genome assembly GCF_000522985.1 of Gemmatirosa kalamazoonensis. Lineage (NCBI taxonomy): Bacteria > Pseudomonadati > Gemmatimonadota > Gemmatimonadia > Gemmatimonadales > Gemmatimonadaceae > Gemmatirosa > Gemmatirosa kalamazoonensis. The sequence goes on along the minus strand of NZ_CP007130.1, from coordinate 847,609 downwards.
GCGCAGCTCCGCGTACCCGACGCGGATCGTCGGACGCCCGGGATCGTCGACGGGGCCGGGCGGCGCCGAGCGGCCGCGCGCGACGATGATGGACACGAACGCGTTCGGCGCGTACGCCTCGGTGATGGGGAACTTCAGCGTCGTCGAGCCGCTCGTGATGCGCAGCCGCCGCTGCTCGATGAGCCCCTCGCGCTCGACGGTGATCCACGCTTCCGCGTTCGTGAACGGCGACGCGAACAGCACCGTCGCCGTGTCGCCCACGGAGTAGCGCTGCCGGTCGGGAATGACGTCCATCTTGAACTGCGTCTCGTCGCTCCACGGCACCCACTCCTTGCCGGCCGCCCAGCGCTGGAAGCTGGTGGACGCGCGGCGCCCCGCGGCGTCGGTGGCGGTGAACGAGACGACGTAGATGCCGCCCTCCTTCGGGGTGAACGCGCAGGCGTTAGGCGCCTCCGCCGTGGTGATCGCGCACCGCGCGACCGTGTCCGCCACCCACTCGCCGACCAGCTCGGAAACGCCGTCGCGCTCGCGGCGCACGCGGTGCCACTCGCGCCGCACGACCGCGCCGCGCACGCGCACGCCGCTCACCTTCTCCCCGTTCGGCCGCACGGCGAGCACGCCGACCGACTGCGGTACGCCGCCCTGCCAGAAGTAGCTCGCGCCGTTCGGCCGCGCGGCGACGTAGAAGTCGGCCGGATGCACGAGCGCCGTCGCGCTCGCGCCGACGACCTGCCGGTTCACGTCGGTGACCGTCGCGTCGAGCGTGACGCGCGCGGGGCGGCCCTTCGCCGGCGCGGGAAGCGTGACCGTCAGGCTGCGCGCGCCGCGTGCGTCGAGCGTGTCGACGCCGCTCGCGAACACGTCGGAGTCGGGCTCCGGCGCGTCCTCCCACCAGTTGTCCGCGTCGCCGACGTACCAGCCGTCGAGCCCCGGGATCTCGAGCTCCCACGACGACACCGGCGTCCGTCGCGCGGTCCACGTCACGTCGGCACGCGCCATGGGAGCGCCGAACAGGTAGCGCGCCTGCACGTTCACCGTCAGGCGATCGCCGGGTCGCTTCGCGCCGCTGTCGGCGGCGAGATCGACGAGGAACTCCGGCGGCCGGTACTCCGCCACGCGGTAGCGCGACTCGGCGAACGACTGCCACTGCCCCTGCCGCCGCGCCTGGATCTCGACGCGGTAGCTGCCGACCGGCGCGAGCGCGGGCACGTCGACCGAGAGATCGGCCGTGCCGAACGCGGAGAGCGCGGCGGTGTGCGCACGGAGCACGCCGTCCTCGCGGTCGTGGAAGATCCACTTCACGGAGTCGCCACGCTGCGGCACGCGCAGACTGCCCAGCGCGCCGTCGCGGACGATGGCCTTCGCGTACACGCGCTCTCCCGGCCGGTAGATCCCGCGCTCGGTGAACACCGCGCCGGCGAGCGGCAGCCGCTCGGCGCCCCACGCACCGCTCACGTCGAAGCGCCACGGCGAGAGGTCGGGGTCGTAGCGGCTCACCGACGCGACCGCGCGGTCGTCGCCCAGCGTCACGGTGACGAAGCCCTCGAGGTCGCCCCGCTCGTCGTCGTCCGCCTCGCCACCGGACGGGTCGCGAGGCAGACCCGTTAGGCGGGCGAGCCCGCGCGCGTCGGTGCGCGCGGCGCCGAGCCGGCGGCCGCGCACGTCGAACAGCGTGACCGCGGCGCCGGCGCGCGGCAGCCCGTCGCGCACGCCGGTGACCCACACTGCCGCTTCGGTGGTGCCCAACCGCGTGTGCACACCGAGGTCGGTGACCTGCACGAGCGCGAGCGGCCCGTCGGCGACGGTGTCCTTCGTGGTCGAGCGACCCGCGACCTTGATCGCGTAGAGCGTGGGTGCGCGCGTCGTGGCGTCGGGCGCCGGCAGCCGGATGCCGGTGAGCATCGCGCGGTCGCGCGCGGCGCGCAGCGGCACGCGCTGCCTGACGGCGCGCCGCGCGAGCGTGGACCACACGCTGTCGTCGCCCCAGCTCACGCGGCGGAGCACGCGTGCCTCCAGCGAGTCGGGCACCGCGGCGATGGTGGCGACGAGCGTGTCGACGTTGACGTGCTGCACGGCGAGCGTGCGGAAGCCGGCACGCTCGACGAGCAGTCGGCCGTAGGCGTACGTCACCGACGGTGCGTAGCCCGTGGTGCGGTACGCGGCGGCGGGATTGCCGCGCAGCGGCTGGCCGAAGACGTCGCGCATCGCGGTGTCGACGACGACCGCGTACACGGTGTGCGGCACGAGCCGTCCCTCGAGCGTCCACGTCGTCGACTCGCTCGCCGTGTCGCGCACCGCGAACGGCACGGCCGGAAGGAGCTTCACGCGGCGCAGCACCTCGGCGCCGCGCACCGGCGTGGCGAACGTCACGCGCAGCGGACCGGTCGGGCAGAAGTCGCCGCCGCCGCACTCCACCGTCGCGACGCGGAAGTCGCCGTACGTCTCGAACGGCCACCGCGCGGGATCGCGCAGCCGCTCGTCCTCGATCTCCGCGGGCACGACGAGATCGCCGACGCAGCCGCGCGGCATCGCCGACTCGGGGGCGAGCTGCACGACGCGTCGCAGCGAGTCGAGCTTGTGGTCGCGCTGGTAGCCGCCGGCCTCCCGCAGCCGCCACGGGTCGTCGTCGCGCACGCGTCGCTGCGCGGCCGCGCGGAGCCTGACGATGCGCCGCCCGCCGGCGCACGACGCCCGGAACTCCGCGAACGCGGCGCCGGAGAGCTTCTCGAGATCCACGGGCGCCGAGTACACGAGCTCGAACCGCTGCGTCGTCGTGACGCGCGGGTGGTCGTCCGCGGCGACCGGGCTGCCGCCGAGCAGCGTGGGGCCCTGCGCGCGGAAGGAGAAGCGATACGGCTCGGCGAGCGCGCTGCCGTCCATCGCGCGGAACGCGGTGGAGACCGTGACGGCGTAGCGCGTGCCCGGCGCGAGCATCTCCGACGGGACGAGTCGCACGGTGACGGGATCGCGCCACTCGAGCCGTCCGCGCACCGCGGGCTCGACGCGCAGCACGGTCGCGGGATCCACGGTGCGATCCAGCGAGCCGGCGACGGGGCGGTCGAACGTGACCGCGATCTCGGCGCTCGGCGCGGCATCGCCGGCGGGGGTCGCGCGGATGACGCGCAGCGGCGCGGCGGGCTGTGCGTGCGCCTGGGCGGCGACGAGAGCGAGCAGGGCGAAGCGGCGGCGCACGGAGGCCTCGGGCGTGGGCGGTGGCCCCAAGGCTCGTATGTGACGAATGGCTTGTCCAGCATGCCGCGTCGCGCGTCGGTGAAACTTGCGAGCGTCCGACCCCGTCATATCTTCGACAAAGTCGATAAAAGGAGACTCGTTTGCTCGGAGAGCTCGAACAGCTCGTCCTGCTCGCCGTCATGCGCTGCGGCGACGAGGCGTACGGCGTCCCGGTGCTCGCCGAGATCGAGCGCGCGACCGGCCGCTCGCCGACGCTCGCCACCGTGCACACGACGCTCACGCGCCTGGAGGCGAAAGGCTTCGTCGTGTCGCGGTTCGGCGAGCCGACGCCGCAGCGCGGTGGGCGGCGCAAGCGCTACTTCACCGTGACACCCGCCGGCCGCCGCGCGGTGCGCGACGCGCTCGGCGCACTCCGCCAGCTCGCGCAGGGGCTGGTCGCGGGGTGGGACGCGCCGTGAGCGCGCCTAACGAGACGCGTGCCGGCCCGCCGCGCCCCGACGCGCCGCGCACCGCCCAACGGCTGCTGCGCGCCGTGGTCGACGCGGCGGCGCTGGAGCCGTACCTCGGCGATCTGCTGGAGCTGTTCGACGACCGACTCGCGCGCGACGGACCGCGCCGCGCTCGGCACGCCTTCTGGCGCGACACCGGGGTCGCGCTCCTCCGTCTTCCCTGGCGCCGCCCGACGCCGCGCGCGCGCCGCACCGGAGATCCGATGCTCACCATGCTCGCCACCGACCTCCGACACGCCGCCCGGCGCCTGCGCCGAGCGCCCGCGTTCGCGCTGCTCTCCGGGCTCACGCTCGCGTTAGGCATCGGCGCCACCACGGCGGTGTTCAGCGTCGCGTACTCGGCGCTGCTCCGCCCGTTGCCGTTCCCCGACGCGGGACGGCTCGTCGACGCCGCGGAGTTCAAGCGCGGGACCCCGATGACGGTGTCGCCGTCGAACTTCGCCGACTGGCAGCGCACCTCGCGCACGATGGACCTCGCCGCGTCGGGCACCGGCACCGGTGCGCTGACGAGCGACGGGCCCGCGGAGCAGCTCGCGATGTCGTACGTGACGGCGGGGTTCTTCTCCGTGATGGGCGTGAAGCCGGAGCTGGGCCGCGCGTTCAACGCCGCGGAGACGGCGTACCATGGGCCGAAGGCCGTAATGCTCGGCCACCGGCTGTGGGCGCGCCGCTTCGGCAGCGATGCGCACGTGATCGGGCACACCATCCGGCTCGACGGGGAATCGCGCGTCGTCGTCGGCGTCATGCCCGACGGCTTCGACTTCCCGGAGCACTCCCAGCTCTGGGTGCCGCTCGCGTTCTCCGAGCAGGACCTCGCGACGCAGCGCGGGGCGCACTGGCTGTCGGTCACCGGCCGACTGAAGCCCGGCGCCGCAGTGGAGCGCGCGAACGCGGAGCTCGCGGCGATCCACGCGCGGCTCGCCGCCGCGTACCCGGAGCAGAACACCGACGAGAGCGCGCTCGTGCGCTCGCTGCGCGACGCGACGGTGGGCGACGTGCGGCCCGCGCTCATCGTGCTGCTGGGTGCCGTGGGGCTGCTGCTGCTGCTCGCGTGCGCGAACGTGGCGAACCTGCTGCTCGTGCGCGCCACGCGGCACGAGCGCGACCGCGTGGTGCGCGCGGCGCTCGGCGCGGGACGCGGGCGACTCGCCGGCGCGGTCATGAGCGAGGCGGTGATCCTCTCGTTCGTCGGCGCGATGGCGGGCGTGGCGCTCGCGTGGTGGGGCACGCATCTGCTCGACGCGACGCTCCGCGCCGCCCGCCCGACGCTGGCGGAGTCGCGCGTGGACGGGCCGGTGCTGCTGTTCGCGCTCGGCGTCGCGCTGCTGACGGCGTTCGTGTTCGGCGTGCTGCCGGCGCTCAGCGCGTCGCGGCTGCGCGACATCGCGACGGTGCTCCGCGCGGCGACGCCGGTCGGGGCGCGCGGCCGGCCGGGTCGGCACTGGGGGTCGCGGCTGCGTGGCTCGCTCGTCGTCGCGCAGATCGCGATCACGACGCTCCTGTTGAGCGGCGCGGCGCTGCTCGGCGAGAGCTTCCTGCGCCTGCGCCAGGTCGACGTCGGCTTCGATCCGAACGGCGTGTGGACGTTCTCGGTATCGCTCCCCGACGCCCGCTACGAGGGCGCGCGCGTGGCGCAGTTCTACCGCGAGCTCACCGATCGCATCCGCGCGCTCCCCGGCGTGCGCGCGGTGGGCGCGACGATGGGTCTACCGCTCAGCGGCATGAGCTACACGATCACGCTGCACGAGCTGGACGGCGTGCCGGAGCCCAGCGGCAAGGAGCGCAGCACGTCGGTGCGCATGATCACCGACGGCTACTTCCGCGCGGTCGGCATGCGCGTGGTGCGCGGCCGCGCGATCGAGCGCACCGACGACGCGTCCGCGCCGCGTGTGGTGGTGGTGAACGAGACGCTCGCGCGCCGCCTGTGGCCGGGGCAGGACCCGATCGGTCGGCGCTTCTCGATCGGGATGCGCGTCGGCCCGGACTCGGCGCGCGAGCGCGTGGGCGGCATCGTCGTCGGCGTCGTCGGCGACGTGCACGGAGACGGCCTGCGCGCCGACCCGCGCCCCGAGGCGTACTTCCCGGAGATGCAGTTCCCGATGACCGGGATGATGTACGCCGTGCGTGGCGAGGTCACGCCCGGGCTGCGCAAGGCGATGGCCGCGCAGGTGGCCGCGCTCGACCCGGAGATCCCGGTGTTCCAGGAGCGCACGCTCGACACGCTCGTCGCCGACGCGGTCGCCGAGCCGCGGCTCTACTCGCTGCTGTTCGCGGCGTTCGCGGGCACGGCGCTGGTGCTCGCGGCGGTCGGCGTGTACGGCGTGGTGTCGCTGAGCGTGGGACAGCGCACGCGGGAGCTCGGCGTGCGCGTGGCGCTCGGCGCGCGCGCGGGCGACGTCGCGCGGCTCGTCCTGCGGCAGGGAATGACGCCGGTGGCGTTCGGGCTCGCGGTCGGCCTCGTCGGCGCGTTCGCGACGACGCGGCTGCTCACGACGATGCTGTTCGGCGTCAGCGCGACAGACCCGGCGGCGTTCGCGGTCGTGTGCGCGGCGTTGATGGGCGCCGCGGCGGCGGCGGTGTGGCTGCCGACGCGCCGCGCGACGACCGTCGCGCCGACGGAGGCGCTGCGGTCCGATTAAGATGGGTGCTCGGGACTCGGGACTCGGGACTCGGGACTCGGGACTCGGGACTCGGGGCGGTGTGCTCGCTACGCTCGCTTTCTTTGCGGTGTGCTCGCTACGCTCGCTTTCTTTCATGAAGGCACGAGCGGAGCGAGTGCCATCCGACCCGAGTGCCGAGTCCCGAGTCCCGAGTCCCGAGCATCTCCGCTCCCTACTCGGCCCTCAGCGCTACCGTCGGCGCCACGGCCGTCGCGCGGCGTGTGGGGCCGAGCGCGGCCGCGAGCGCGACGATCGAGAGCAGCACCGGCACGCCGACGAACGTGAGCGGATCCGCGGCGCCGACGCCGAACAGCAGCCCCGCCATGAGCCGCGCGGCCGCGAGCGCGCCGAGGGTGCCCAACGCGATGCCTAACGCGACGAGGCCGAGCGCCTCGCCGAGCACGAGGCGCACCACGCGGCCGCGGGCCGCGCCGAGCGCGACGCGCACGCCGATCTCGCGCACGCGCCGCGACACGGCGTAGCTCGTGACGCCGTAGAGGCCCACCGCGGCGAGCAGCGCGGCGACCGCGGCGAACGCGCCGAGCAGCACGAGCACGAAGCGGGGGCGCGCCGTCGCGTCGGCGACGATGCGCTCCATCGTCTGCACCTCCGACACCGGCAGGTCGCGGTCGACCGACGCGACGGCGGCGCGGAGCGCGGGCGCGAGGCGCGCCGGGTCCCCGTCGGTCTTCACGACGATCGACATCGCCGAGAACGCGCCGGACGGGCGCTCCAGGTACGACTCGCTCTGGAGGAATGGCACGTACGCCTCCGGCTGCGGCCCCTCCGTCCACTCGCCGCGCACGACGTCGCGCACCACGCCCACCACGGTGCGCGTCGGCGGGTGGTCCTCCGGCCCGTCGAGCGTGAGGCGCTTGCCTAACGCGCTCTCGCCCGGCCACAGCCGGCGCGCGAGCGCCTCGTTCACCACCACCACCTCGGTCGCGCCGACGCGGTCGGTGGCGGCGACGTCGCGCCCCTCGCGCACGCGGATGCCCATCGCGCGGAGGTAGCCGGGGAGGATCACGCGGAACGTCGCCGTCGGCGCCTCGACGCCCGGCGCGACGGGGCGGCCCTCGGCGGTGACGTGCATCCCCCACTCGTCGCCGGCGAGCGGCACGTGGTTGATCGCGCCCGCCGCGCGCACGCCGGGGAGCGCGGCGAGCCGCGCCACGAGACCCTCGTAGAACGCCGCGCGGCGCCCCGGCGTCGCCTCCGCGGAGCCGGTGACCGACACGATCGCCGTGAGCACGCCGCGCGGATCGAGGCCGGGATCCACCGCCTGCATCGCGGCGACCGTGCGGATCATGAGCCCCGCGCCGACGAGCAGCACGCACGACAGCGCGAACTCCGACGCGATGAGCGCGCGCCGCCCGCGATGCTGCCGGCGTCCGGCGGTCGTGCCGCGCGCGCCGTCGCGCAGCGTGCCGCTCACGCCGTCCGCCGCGCCGCGCAGCGCGGGGACGACGCCGCACGCGACGCCGGTGAGCAGCGCGACGACGATCGTCGCGACCGCCACGCGCCAGTCGAGGTGCACCGTGTCCACGCGCGGCAGCCCGGCCGGCGCGAGCGCGACGAGCGCGCGCACCCCCGCCGCGCCTAACGCGAGACCGAGCGCCCCGCCGGCGGCCGCCAGCACGACGCTCTCCGCGAGCAGCTGCCGCACGAGCGCCGTGCGGGTGGCGCCGAGCGCGCCGCGGACCGCCATCTCGCGCGCCCGCGCGCTGCCGCGCGCGAGCAGCATGTGCGCCACGTTCGCGCCGGCGATGAGCAGCACGAGCGTCACCGCGCCCGACAGCACGAGCAGCATCGGTCGCACGTCGCCGACGACCTTCTCCGTGAGCGGCACGACGGCGACGTCGCGGTTCGTGCCGGGGAACTCGCGCTCGAGTCGCGCGGCCACCGAGGCGACGTCGGCGCGCGCGGCGTCGAGCGTCGCGCCCGGCGCGAGCCGCGCGAACACGCGCAGGCTCTGTCCGCCGCGGCTCTCGGCGCGGGCCCCGAGCGCGAGCGGCGCCCACAGCTCGCTGCGCGTCGCCCAGAACGGCGCGAAGCGGAACGTCGGCGGCATCACCCCGACGACCGTGTACGGCTCGCCGTCGAGCCTCACGGTGGCGCCGAGCGCCGAGCGCGCGCCGCCGAAGCGCCGCTGCCAGAGCGCGTACGACAGCACGACGACGTGGTCGGCGCCCGGCTCGTCGTCGCCCGCGCGCACCGCGCGTCCGAGCAGCGGCGCGACGCCGAGCAGCGGGAAGACGTCGCCGGTGACCCGCAGCGCCGCGACCTTCTCCGCCGCGGTGCCGCCGGTGAGGGTCGGGCCCCACATCTCCGCCGCGCCCATGCGCGCGAACGACCGCGTGTCGCGGCGCCAGTCGAGGAAGTTCGCCGGCGCCACGGGCCGCGACCCGCCGTGCAGCACGACGACGAGCCGCGACGGGTCGGCGTACGCGAGGGGTCGCAGCAGCACCGCGTTCACGACGCCGAGCACCGCGGCGCCGGCGCCGATGCCTAACGCGAGCGCGACGAGGGCCGTGGCGGTGAACAGCGGACGCTTGGCGAGCGAGCGGAGGGCGAGTCGCAGGTCGGTCATGGATTCCTCGATCGAGTCGGTGAAGCGACTCGCCGGTAGACACGGATGACGCTGCGACGGTTGCGTGGCAGTGAACCGCAGGGACGCGGAGGGCCGCAGAGGACTGCCTCTTCGAGTTGAACCACGGAGGACACGGAGGACACGGAGGAAATCGATCGAGATGGTTCTCCTCCGCGTCCTCTGCGTCCTCTGCGGTCGAAGGTTTTCGATGCGCCGAATGTGACGAACAGGCCGGGCATGGTCGTATCAACAAGGTCGACCGATTCGGCCTGACCGGTTTATTTCCGTTGATGCATCTCGCACGTCGTAGCCTGCTGGCCCTCCTGCTTTCCGCCTTCGCCCTCCCGGCGCGCGCCGGCGCCCAGATCCTGCCCGGCGCGAAGGCCGCCGACGCGATGGGCGACTTCTCCGCCCGCGTCCGCGCAGCGATCGACACCACGCTCCGGAAGTGGGAGCAGGGGGTGGCGGCGCGCGACGCGGCGGGCGTGGCGCGGCTCTATCTGCCGACGGCCGGCCTCTACCCGAGCTTCGGGGCGCCGATCCAGGGGCGGCAGGCGCTCACCGACGCGTACGCCCACGTCCTCCCGCGCATCTCCCAGCCGCACTTCGTCGCCGAGCGGGTGACGGTGAGCGGCGAGCTGGCGGCGGTCGCGGCGGAGCTCACCTATCAGGTCGCGTTCGCGAGCGGCGGGAGCTACGAGCGCCGTGAGCGGGTGCAGCTCGCCATGCGCCACATCTGGAACGAGGGGTGGCTCATCGAGCTGCAGAGCGGCGGCGACCTCGCGCCGAGCGTCGCCTGGGTGCGGGCGCCGCATCCCACGCGGCGGCCGGGGGAGACCGACACCGTGACGGTCCGCGTCACCGACGCCCTCGGCGGCGGCATCCCCGACGTGCTCGTGGCGTTCGGCGGCGACGACGCGGGGGCATTCGCGCCGGCCGGGGTGCGCACCGACGCGCGCGGGGAAGCGACCGCCTATCTCACCGCCGCCGCCGAGCCGAGCGTGGGCGAGGTGCGGGTCACCACGGCGATCGAGCCGCACGAGGCCCTGCTCGCGCTCGTGCGGACCGTGGTGCCGGGCGAGACGACGTCGCCCGACGGCCGCCCGGGCGTGCCGCGGCCGTAGGCGCCTTGCCGTCCGCCACGGCGCGTCAGCTCACGCGCGACGCCGCCGGCGCTCGGCCAGGAGCGCGAGGCCCGCGAACCCGCTCATCACGAGGGGCCACGTGGCCGGCTCGGGCACGCTCGTCACCAGGGTGCCGAAGATGACGTCGTCCACCGTGATGATGTCGCCGGTGCCGCTCGCCCGCGCGTTGATCGTGACGGAGGAGATCGCCGCGCCGGCGCTCGTGAAGCCGACGAAGGAGCCGCCGGCCTCGTGGGAGAACGGGATCGGCACGACCTGGTTTCCGTGCACGTCGGTGAACTCGATGCTGTTCAGCATCTGCACGCCGCCGAAGTACGCCCCGAAGTAGTCGATGGGCGTCGCGAACGTGAACGTGGCGGACTGGCCGTACTGGAACAGGAAGCTCTGTCCCCCCGCCGTCGTGTTGAAGCCGCAGAGCCTCGCCGCGCAGACCGCATCGTTGGTGATCGTGCCGCCGACGATGCCGACGCCGGTCGGGAGCGCCGACTCGAACGTCATCCCGACCGCGCCGCCCGTCGCGCTCAGGAAGCTGAGCTGGGCCGCCGAGGAGTTCGGCCCCAAGACGCCGGCATGGGAGTCGTGGGCGGAGTACGTGACTACCTGCGCGCCGGCCGTTGCGGCGCCGACCGAGCAGGTGACGGCGAGTAGCGCCGTGCCGATCCTGCGGGGAGCCTGGAGCATGACGACCTCGGTGAGCAGGGATCCTGCGAGTCCTTCCCTGGGTGAATAACCCCGCCGGGCGCCATTAGCGAATCAACCAGGGATCCCACGCAGCCCCGGAAGGCGGCGAACGGCTCGTCACGGCGGGGAGCCCGCTGGCCCGCCAGGGGCCTCGGCTCGCCACAAGTCGCTTGGTTCCGTCCCGCCGGGGGTGCACCGTGGAGGGTGCGGGCGAAACGCGCCCGGGGGGCCGGCTGTCTAGACGTCACGGCGACAGCGCCGGTCCACCGGACCCGTCCCGCCTTTCACCCCCGCCCACCGGCATGCACCGTCCCCTCCTCGTCCCCGCGATCGTCGCGGGGCTCGCCGCCACCCCCTTCTCCGGCGCTCCGGCGCAGGCGCCGCGCGCCGCCCGGACCGCCGGCGGCGAGGTCGCCGCCCCCTCCTCGCTGCGCGCCGTCCACCGCGCGGGGAGCGTGACGCTCGACGGGAGGCTCGACGAGGCAGCGTGGGCAGCGGCGCCGGCGTACTCCGACTTCACCCAGAGCTGGCCGCAGCCGGGAAAGCCCGCCGCGGACTCGATGTCGGTGCGGGTCCTGTTCGACGAGTCGGCGATCTACGTCGGGGCGCGGATGTACGATGCGCACCCGGACTCCATCGCCGCGCAGCTCGCGCGGCGTGACGCGTCGCAGATCTACTCCGACTGGGTGCACGTCATCATCGACAGCTACCACGACCGGCGCACCGCGTTCCGCTTCACGGTCAATCCGAAGGGCGTGCAGAAGGACGTCTACACGTCGAACGACGGGAACGAGGACGTGAACTGGGACGCCGTGTGGGAGTGCGCGACGCGCGTCGACTCGCTCGGCTGGGTCGCGGAGTACCGCATCCCGCTGTCGCAGCTCCGGTATGGGAGCGCGGAGCCGGGCGCGCCGCGCGAGTGGGGCTTCCAGGTCATGCGCGACGTCGCGCGCCGCAACGAGCGCGACTCGTTCTCCCCGTGGACGCCGCAGATGGGCGGCTTCGTGTCGCTGTTCGGCACGCTCACGGGGCTCGACGCGCTGCCGACGGCGCGGCACCTGGAGCTCGTGCCGTACGTGAGCAGCAAGGCGACGCGGGCGCCGGGCTCGCGGCAGAACCCGTTCTTCCACGCGACCGACGTGGCGCCCAACGTCGGCGGCGACGTGCGCTACGGGCTGCCGGGCGGCCTCACGCTCACGGCGACGATCAACCCCGACTTCGGGCAGGTCGAGGTCGATCCCGCGGTCGTGAACCTCACCGCGTTCGAGACGTTCTTCCCCGAGAAGCGGCCGTTCTTCCTCGAGGGATCCGACGTCTTCCAGTTCGGCAACATCCGGTCGCAGAACAGCTACGCCGGCGCGACGTTCCTGTACTCGCGCCGCATCGGGCGGCCGCCGTCGCTCTCCGGCAACGGGCCCGGCGTCGCGTTCGCCGATGCGCCCGACCAGACGCGCATCCTCGGCGCGGCGAAGGTGAGCGGCAAGCACGGGCCGTGGACGGTGGGACTGCTCGATGCGGTCACAGCGCGCGAGGTGGCCGACATCGCGAGCCCGTCGGGGGCGTTGGGCACCTCCCCGGTGGAGCCGCGCGCGGACTACTTCGCCGGACGCGTGCGGCGCGACTTCCGCGGCGGGCAGACCGTCGTCGGCGCGATGCTCACCGGCGTCGACCGCGATCTCTCGGACGACGTGTTCGCGCCGCTGCTCGCGCGCCGCGGCGGCTTCGGCGGCGTGGACTTCGAGCACTCGTGGCAGCGCCGCAAGTACTACCTCAGCGGCTACTTCGCGCAGAGCCTCGTGCAGGGGAGCGCGAGCGTCATCACGGGCCTCCAGCGCAACAGCATCCATTACTATCAGCGGCCCGACGCCGACTACGTGGACGTGAACCCGAGCCGCACGTCGCTCGGCGGGCACATCTCGGCGCTCGCGCTCCAGAAGACCGGCGAGTGGTTCGGCTCCCTCACCATGCAGGACGGGAGCCCGGGGTTCGACATCAACGACGTCGGCTTCCACTCGCGCGTCGACTACCGCGCCGTGTCGGCGCTGTACGGCTACTCGACGAACCGCGCCACGAAGCACTTTCGCTCCCGCTCGATCTTCGCGTACCAGAACAGCGCGTGGAACTGGGGCGGCGCGTCGATCTACCAGTCGGTGAACGGGAGCGCGAGCGGCACGCTGAGCAACTTCTGGAACGTGAACGCGCGCGCCGGCGTGCAGCCCGACCGGTACAACGACAAGCTGCTGCGCGGCGGGCCGCTCGCGCTGCAGCCGCGGGGCTGGAACGTGAGCGCGAGCGTCACGAACGACACGCGCAAGGCGGTGTGGTTCAACCCGTTCCTGAGCTACAACGGCGACGCGTCGGGCGCGCACAACGCGTCGTACGGCCTGTACGTCGACTCGCGGCCGACCACCACGCTGCACCTCACGTTCGGCCCGACGCTCGGCGCGACGTACGGCACGTCGCAATACGTGCGCGGCGTGAGCGACGCGACGGCGACGAGCACCTACGGCACGCGCTACGTGTTCGCCGATCTGCACCAGCAGACGCTGTCGCTCGACACGCGCGTGGAGTGGACGCTCACCCGCACGCTGAGCCTCCAGACGTACGTGCAGCCGTTCGTGTCGGCGGGGCGCTACGACGCGTTCAAGGAGTTCGCGACGCCGCGGACGTACGACTTCGCGGTGTACGGCCGCGACCGTGGGACGATCGACCGCGCGCCTAACGGGACGTACACGGTGGACCCCGACGGCGCGGCCGGCCCGGCGAAGTCGTTCGTCTTCCCCGATCCGACGTTCAACGTGCGCTCGTTGCGCGGCAACGCGGTGGCCCGGTGGGAGTACCGTCCAGGCTCCGCGCTGTTCGTCGTGTGGCAGCAGCAGCGCAGCGGCTTCGACGCGGTCGGCGACTTCGACGCGGGGCGCGACGTCGGCGCGATCTTCCGCACGCGGCCGACGAACGTGTTCCTGGTGAAGGCCACCTACTGGTTCAGCCCTTGAGCCGACACCCGATCCTGCAGACCTGGACGTCGCGGCGCCTGCGCTGGGCCGCGGTCGGATGGGTGGTGCTCGCGCTCGTCGAGTACGGCGTGGTGGTGAGCTCCACGTCGTCCGCGCCGCCGCCGCGCCGGCTGCTCCCGTTCTACGGCTCGATCGCGCTGCTGTGGACCGCGCTGACGCCGCTCGTCGCGTGGTGGGAGCGCCCGCGCGGCAACCACATGTCGGTGGTCGCGCGGATCCTCGTCGTGCTCGCCGGCGTCACCGCGGCGGGCGTGCTCGACTCCATGGCGCGCCGGCTGGTGCTCGTCGCGGAGGGGATGCCGCCGTGGACGCCGTTCTGGGCGACGTGGCTCTACTTCATCGACGTCACGGCGGCGCAGTACTGCGCGATCGTGCTCGCGACGCGCGTGCTCGGCGCGCACGACGCGGTCGTCGCGCGCACGCGGGCGGAGCTGGTGCTGCGCGCGCAGCTCGCGCGCACGCGGCTGTCGTACCTCGAGGCGCAGCTGCAGCCGCACTTCCTGTTCAACGCGCTCGGCGCCGTCTCGGAGCTCGCCTACGAGGCGCCCGCGGCGGCGGCGCGCATGCTCCGTCAGCTCGCCTCGCTGCTGCGCACGGCGACCGAGCGGCGCGGCGAGGAGGTCACGCTCGACGAGGAGCTCGCGACGCTCGAGCCGTACCTCGACATCCAGCGCATTCGGTTCGCCGACTGGCTCCGCATCGAGCAGCTCGTGAGCCCCGAGGCGCGCGGCGTGCTCGTGCCGCGGCTCGTGCTGCAGCCGCTCGTGGAGAACGCGATCAAGCACGGCCTCGTGGGCCGGTCGTCGCGCGGGCGCATCGAGATCCTCGCGCGCGTGGAGGACCGCGTGCTGCACGTCGCGGTGCGCGACAACGGCGTGGGCCTCGGCGCGGCGGGGCACACCCCGGGGCACGGCATCGGGCTGCGCAACGTGCGCGAGCGGCTCGCCGCGCTGTACGGCGGCGCGTGGCGCCTCACGCTCGACGCGCTGCCGAGCGGCGGGACGTCGGTGGCGCTGTCGATCCCGGCGCGGCGCCCGACGCGCGACGACGACGCGGGCACGGCGTCGTTCGGCGCGCCGGACGCGGGACGCGTCGTCGAGGCGATGCGCCGCCATCCCGCGGCGGCGACGGTCCTCGGCTGGTTCCTGTGGGGCTCGGCGTGGGTGGGGCAGAGCCGCGCGTACCTCGTGCTGCGCGGGCGGCTCGCGGAGGCGGCGATGCCGCGCGTGCTCGTGACGCACTTCGCCGGCGCGGCGCTGTGGGCGGTCGCGACGCCGATCGTGGTGTGGCTCGCGCGACGCTTCCCGGTGGAGGGACGCACCGCGCCGTGGCGCGCCATCGCGCACCTCGCGCTCGCGACGATCGTCGCGCTCGCCCACGCGCTCACGTGGCGCGCGCTGCTCGGCGCGCTGCTGCGTCCCGCCGACCAGCCGCAGTGGCCCGAGGCGTACGTCACCGCGATCTTCGTGAGCGTGCTGGCGTACTTCATCCTGTTAGGCGTCGGCCACTACGGGAGCGCGATGCAGTGGCTGCGCGAGCGGGAGAACACCGCGGCGTCGCTCCGCGCGGAGCTCGCCGAGTCGCGGCTCCACGCGGCGACGTCGCGCGCCCAGCCCGAGGCGCTCGTGCGCGAGCTGGAGCGCCTGGCCGAGGAGGTCGTGCACGACACGGCCGGCACCGAGCGCGCGATCGCGTCGCTCGCCGACAACCTGCGCGAGGCGCTCGACGCGAACGTGTCGCGCCAGGCCCTCGCCGCGGCCGCCGCCGTCACCGGCGAACACGCCATCGCCCAACCCGTCCGATGATCATGCCGAACACTCCGATCACCGTCCTCATCGCGGAGGACGAGCCCGTGCCGCGCCGCCGGCTCGCGCGGCTGTTAGGCGAGGAGCCCGACCTGCGCGTCGTCGCGCAGTGCGCCGGGGGACGCGAGGCGGTCGAGCGGATCAAGGAGGAGTCGCCCGACCTCGTGTTCCTCGACGTGCAGATGCCCGACCTGAACGGCTTCCAGGTGATCGAGGCCGTGGGCCCGGAGCGCATGCCGACGGTGGTGTTCGTGACCGCGTACGACGCGTACGCCGTGCGCGCGTTCGAGGTGCACGCGGTCGACTACCTGCTGAAGCCGTACGACCAGGCGCGCTTCCGCACGGCGCTCGACCGCGCGCGCCAGCGACTGCGCACGCTCGCCGGCGCCGGCACCGCGCCGGTCGAGGACGACGAGCGGCTGCGCGCGCTGATCCGCAGCGTCGCGGCGGAGCTCGTGCAGGGCGCGGCGTCGAGCGGCGCCGCGCTGAACGCACCGAACCCGGACCTGCATCCGGAAGCGCGCGTCGAGCCGCGCGCGGAGCCGCGCCCCGAGCGGTCGGCGGCGTCGGACCACATCGCGGTGCGCGTGGACGGCGCGCTCCGCATCGTGCGGCTCGACGAGATCGACTGGTTCGAGAGCGAGGGGAACTACGTGCGCGTGCACGTGGGGCGGCAGAGCTATCTCGTGCGGCAGACGTCGCAGCACCTCGAGACGCAGCTCGACGGCCGCCAGTTCGCGCGCATCCACCGCCGCTACCTCGTGAACCTGGCGCGCGTGCACGAGGTGCAGCCGTGGTTCGGCGGCGACGCGGTGGTGGTGCTGAAGGACGGCACGAAGCTGCGGCTGTCGCGCACGTTCCGGGAGCAGTTCCACGCGCGGTTCCTCGGAGAGTCGTGAGCCGGTAACGACATCGGACGACCGCTTTGAATTGAACCGCAGAGGACGCAGAGGGCCGCGGAGGAAACCAACAGCAATGGGTTCTCCTCTGCGGCCCTCTGCGTCCTCTGCGGTTCATTCACACAGCAAAGCCAGTCGCGTGAGATCCGCGCTCACCGCCTCGCGCGCATCAGCCGCACCGCGTCGCCGTCGCGCATGCCGAGGTACACGACGCCGCGCGGGCCGAAGCCGGCGATCGCGGTGCCGCGCGGGAGGAGCACGCGATCGGCCAGCCTGCCCGCGCCGTCGATCACGGCGTAGACCGGGCCGGGGTACGGGTGCGTCGGGATCTCGCGAACCCACAGGTTGCCGTCGGCGTCCGCGCGCACGGCGCCGGCCGCGAACGCGGGCTTGTAGTCGGGCAGCTCGGCCGGCTCCACGAACGCGAGCACGGGCAGCGACGGGCCCTCGTCACGCCCCATGGCGCCCGGCGGCGGTGCGGCGGGACGTTGACGCGGGGCGGGCGACGACGGACCCATGCCGTCGGGAATCGGGATCTGCACCTCGAACAGCGCGGCGAACGGGCTGGCATCGATGACGCGGCGCGCGCTGTCGGCCATCGCCGGCGACGCGTCGGGCGCGGCGAGCGCCTTGAACGCGGCGCGCGACCGCTCCATCGCCGCGCGCGCGTGGAGTCGAGGTACGCCACCTTCCCTGCGTCGTCGAGCCGCTGCCAGTCGAACGGCACCTTCGGCGTCGACGTCCGCGCACCGTCGGCGGCGTACCAGTCGACGTGGTAGTCGGCGCCGCGCACGACGGCGACGCGCCCGTCGCTCGTCACCGCCCAGTCGTCGGTCGCCGGCAGCGGATGCACGAGCGGCGTGATCGACCGCAGGTGCCCCTCGTCGTCGGCGTCGACGCGCACGCGGAGCCGCGGGATGCGTACGCGCGCGACGGTGTCGACGCGCCGTGTCGCGAGATCGACGCGCACGATCGGCGCGGAGTCGGGGAACTCGGGGATCTCGACCTTCGAGCCCTTCGCCGCGGGCACCATGCGGGGCGGTGGGGTCGTACGGTA
This sequence comes from Gemmatirosa kalamazoonensis, assembly GCF_000522985.1. Taxonomy (NCBI): domain Bacteria; kingdom Pseudomonadati; phylum Gemmatimonadota; class Gemmatimonadia; order Gemmatimonadales; family Gemmatimonadaceae; genus Gemmatirosa; species Gemmatirosa kalamazoonensis. The sequence goes on along the minus strand of NZ_CP007130.1, from coordinate 830,054 downwards.
GACGAGCCGCCCGCGCCCGTCGAACGCCGGCACGCCGCCGCCGATGCTCACGAGCGCCCCCGCCTCGCCGGCGCGCGGCACGGAGAGCACGCGGCCGAGCGTTCCCTGCGGCGTGATGAGCTGCATGGTGAGCGACGACGGGTCGACGAACAGCGTCGAGTCGCCGCGGAACGGGAGGAGGTTGCCGCGATGTCCGGCGTACGCGTTCCCCGTCGCGCTCGACGTGTCGGCGACGACGGTGGAGCGCGCGAGGTCGGGGTCGAGCAGCAGCACGCGCCGCCGCGCGACGTCGTTCAGGAGCACGCGGCCGTCGGCGAGCTCGCGCACGCTCATGAGCGACCCGAACGACTCGGCCGCCGTGCGCTCGACCGGGCCTAACGGTCGCGGGGCCTGCGGCTTCTGCGCCGCGGCGGGAATCGCAAGCAGCGCGGCGGCGGCATGGGCGGAGATGCGCTTCATCGTGTCGGTGGCTCGGGTGGCGGTCGTACTCACGAGCGCACGGTGAAGCGGGCCATCGTCACACACTACGAGCGCGGGACATCCGGCGTCGGGGGCGTGACGGATGGGCCCATGCGGTGGATCTCACGCGGAGGCGCGGAGAACGCGGAGAACTGCAACACACTCGTGTTGGTCTTCTCCGCGTGCTCCGCGACACCGCCTGAGACGCGGTTGTTCATCCTGCGCCGAGCAACGCATCCAACCGATCCCTGAAGTACCGGCTCGACGTCAGCCGCGTGCCGTCGTGCAGCACGAGCACCCAGCTCCCCTTCCCCATCGGCTCGCACCAGCGCACGGCGTCGGCGCGCACGAGCGCGGAGCGGCGGATGCGCACGAAGCCGGTGCCTAACAGAGCCTCCATCTCCTCCATCGTCGCGCGGTGCCGCAGCGCGCCGCCCCGCACGTGGAGGTTCACGTAGTTGCCGAGCGCCTCGACCCACGCCACCTCGTGCGGCGCGACGAACACGACGCGTCCGCCCGCGTGCACGGCGAGCCGGCGCGGCTCCGACACCTCGTTAGGCACCTCGGCACGTGCGCGGCGGACGAGCGGCACGACGGCGGCGAGCGCCGCACGGAGCGCCGCGAGGTCGTCGTGCGCGGCGGCGCGCGCGGCACGGTCGAACGCGTCGCGGAAGCGCTCCGGATCCACCGGCTTCAGCAGATAGTCCACCGCGTGCACTTCGAACGCCCGCAGCGCGTGCGCGTCGTACGCGGTGACGAAGACCACCGGCGGCATCGCCGCGGCGCCGACCGCCTCGATCACGCCGAAGCCGTCGATGCGCGGCATCTGCACGTCGAGGAACACGACGTCGGGTCGCTGCTCGTGGATCATGCGCACCGCGTCGGCGCCGCCGGGTGCCTCGCGCACGGTCGACACGTTGGGCCGCTCCGCCACCAGCTCGCGCACGCCGCGCCGCGCGAGCGGCTCGTCGTCCACGATCAGCACGTCGAGTCCGCGCGCCCCCTCCGTCACGCAGCCGAGGCCCGTGGGCCGGCGACGGGCACCGCGATGCGCACCGACCATCCGCCGCCCGCTGCCGCGCCGACGGCGAACGTGTGCGCCGCGCCGTAGAGCGCCTGCAGCCGGCCGCGCGTGTTGGCGAGCCCCACACCACGCGCACCGTCGGGTGCCGTCGCCGCCGCCTCGCCCGGCCCGTCGTCGGTCACCGCGAGCTCCAGCCGCTCGCCGGCCACGCGCGCGCTCACCGCCACGCTGCCGCCCTCCTCGCGGTCGCCCACGGCGTGGCGGATCGCGTTCTCGAGCAGCGGCTGCAAGATGAGCGTCGGCACGGGCACGTCGAGCGCGCCCGGCTCGGCGTCGATCGACACGCGCACGCGCTCGCCGAAGCGCACGCGCTGGATCTCGACGTAGGCGCGCAGCAGATCTATCTCGCGGCCGAGCGGCACGGTGGGTCGCTCGTCTTCGGCGAGCACGGCGCGCAGCAGCTCGCTCAGCCGCCGCACCATCGTGCGCGCGCGCGGCGCGTCGGTGGTCGCGAGCACGGCGATGGAGTTCAGCGTGTTGAACAGGAAGTGCGGCTGGAGCTGCGCGCGCAGCGCGTCCACGCGGGCCCGCGCCAGCTCGGCGGCGAGCCGCTCGCGCGCGAGCTCGAGGTCCACCGCGCGGCGCAGACTGCGCTCGGCCGAGCGTCCGGCGACCGCCGCCGTCAGCGCCGCGGCGACCACGAGGTACTGCAGGGTGCCCAACAGCGCGAGCACCTGGACGCGCAGGTCCGACGCCGCGCGCGCGAGGTGCACCCCGTCGCCGTGCCATGCGTCGGTCGCGGCGACGAACGCGATCGCGTGCAGCGCGGGGAACGCGAGCAGCATGAGCGCGTGCCCGGCGAGCGCGATCCACGCGCGCGACGCGAGCGCGCTGCGCGCGAAGGCGGTCACGACGACCGCGAACGGCGCCCACGTCGCGAGGTATACGAGCGCCGCCGCGACGTCTCCCGCACCGACGCTCGGCGCGCCGTGGCCGAGCCGCACGAACGGCGCGGCGCTCGACAGCGCGAGCACCGCGGCGACGAGCACGTACACCACTCGCCCCGCGGTGCCCGACGCGAGCGGCGGCGGAGGGGCATCGCGCATGGCCTAGGTTAGACCCGCGTCGCGCGGACCGGAACCCGGGCGGGACGTCCGGGGCCGCTAGCGGGACGAGTGGGCCGGACGACTGACGGCGGGACGGCGTGATGCGGGACGATTCACTGCGGGACGATTCACTGCGGGACGATTCACCGCGGGACGATCTACGGCGGGACGCCTTACTGCGGGACGATCAACCGCGGGACTGGGCGCGGGATCGTAGTTACCAGGGGGGGCTCCCCCCCCTTCGCCCATAGTTCCACGACCGCCGCCGCGCTGCGGTACCAATCCGACGCCGACCGCCTCCCTCCGAACGCGCCGCGATCCCGCCGTGGATCGTCCCGCCGTAGACGTCCCGCCGTAGACGTCCCGCCGTAGACGTCCCGCCCTAAATCGCCCGTTCACTTGTCCGTTCGCGACGCCGCCCGCTCCGTCGGCACGAACTTCACCGGATTTCCGAACTGCCACTGGCTGTGCTCGCGCTCCTTCTTCGGCGTCTGCAGGATGTTCGCGAGGAGCGGGAAGAGCGAGATCTGCGTCGGCGTCAGCGGCTCGGCGGCGATCTCGGGCTGCTGCCAGAACACCTTCCAGTATTCCTTGCGCACCTTCTGCACCGAGTCGAGCGTCGCCTTGCCCGCGCCCGCGTCGCCGACGCGCGCCAGGTAGTCGCCTAACGGGATGAACAGCGCCCGCACCTGCGCCGAGAACGCCGAGTCGGCCTTGCGCAGCGCGGCGATCTGCGTCGCGGTGAGGAACAGCGAGTCGCTCTCCGAGAGCACCGCGGCGTGGATGTTCGACGTGTTCTGCAGGTAGAACGCGACGAGCGAGTCCGCGGTGCGGCGCTGCCACGCGCCGGACACCTTCACCGGCTCCAGCGCGCGACGCAGCTCCTGCAGGTCGTAGTCCGTCGTCAGCCGCAGCGAGAAGTCGATCGTCACGCGGAACGGGTCGCGCACGAGCGTGCGCGCGCCGCGGGTGTCGCCGAAGCGCGGGTTCACGTCGTAGCGGAAGCGCTGCGCCTGCGCATCGAAGCCGCGCGGCACGAGCAGCACGGGATCCGGCTGCGCCGACGAGCCCCACCCGCGCAGCCCGGACGATCCGTGCAGCGCCTGGTCGATCCCGCCGAGCACGTTCTGCATGTAGACCGACGCCGTGAGCCGGTTCATCTTCTTCGGCAAGCGCGGCCGCCACTGCAGGTTCAGCGACTGCGTCCACGGCCCGCGGCAGCCGTTGCGGTCGGCGACGCGCCCCGCGTACGCGAGCACGCAGTCGCGCGCCGTCGCCGAGCCGTTCGCGAGGAGCGCGGCCAGCTGCGCCGGCGTCGGGTCGGCGGGGTTCGGGTCGGCGAGCGCCGTGTTCAACGGCTGCGGCACGAATGCGCGATCGCCGCCGCGCCCGTCGCCGTTCACGTCGCCCTGCACGATCGGCGTGAACGGAAGCCCCGACTGCGCGCGCGCGAACAGCGTGAACGTCCCCACCTTCGGCGGCGTCACGCCGGCCTGCAGCAGGAAGACGTGCCGCGCGTCGTTCGGCCCTGCCGCCCACTCGCGCACGCGCGGATCGCCGAACCCGGCGCCATCGAAGCCGCGGTACTCGCGCCGCGTCGCCTGCACCGTGTAGGCGAGCGACGCGAACAGCCCACCCGGCATGCGCCGCATCTTGAACACGTCCGGCTGCACCATGAACGTGAGCTGGCCGCCGTAGCCGCGCAGATCGCTCGTCCGCACGCCGACGCGCCCGAACTCGCTCGACCGGCGCGCCTCCGCGGCCGAGACCGCGCCGCTGGCCGGATCGATCGCCGCCGTCGACACGTACACCGGGCGGCCGCCCTCGGCGCCTAACGTGAAGCGCGTGTTGCCGGCGAAGTTCGCGTCCACGCTGCCGGGCTGCGACAGATCGTACGACGCGAGCGCGCTCGCGCGCAGCATGATCCGGTGCCAGTCGCTGTTCCAGTCGAGCGAGGCGCGCCAGCTGCGCGGCACGTCGTACGACGGATCGATCAGCGTCACCGACGGCGCGCGCTCGGCAAGCACGCCGCCGCCGCCGACGCAGCCGGTCGGGATCGACGTCGGATCGGCGGCGAAGCGCGTCCAGTCGGGCAGCGGCACGGCGGCGCCGACGCACGACAGCACCTCGGTGCTTCCGGCGAGCCCCGCGCCCGCCGACGCGTCTGCGAGGATGCCGGGACGCAGCAGGTCGCGAAACTCGCCGATGCCCCCGCGCAGGACGCCCATCGTCGTGCGGTAGAAACGTCCGATCTGCGACTGGTTGGTGCCGTTCCCGTTGTCCTTGTCGCGGTTGTAGGTGTACTGGAAGCCGATGCGCGGGCTCACGTGAACGCGCGTCGGCGCCGCGCCGGTGCGCACCCCGAGCGCGCGCTCGAGCGCGGCGTTGCGCGGCGGCGCGTCGAAGAAGCCGTCGGTCTCGACCCGCGCGCCGTACAGCAGGTTGAACCACCGCGACGGGACCCACTGGTGTGCGATCGCGCCGGCCGCGTTCCATGCGGTCCCCGAGCGCGCCGGCTGCACGAGCGTGCGGCTGTAGCTCGCCGGCCGCCCCGCCGCGAGATCGGCGATCGACGCGAAGCTGTAGCTGCCTAACAGATTGCCCGCCGGATCCTGCCGCAGCCCATCGGCGCGCCCCCACAGCGACGCCTTGAAGCGGTGGCGCGAGCCGCGCGCGTTCCACGCCGTCTCGTTGCCCACCTCCGCGCTCCACCGCCGCTCGTCGCCGGCGATGAACGGGTTGCCGCCGACGCTGAGCGACGTCACGTCGCTGCGCTCGTCGAGCGTCGGCGAGCGCACCATCACCGATGCCGCGGGGAGCGCCTCGTACGGATCGCCCTTCGTCCACACGCCGCTCGCCGACGCGCGCGTCTGCGTCAGGATGCGGCGCCCCGGGCCGACGAGATCGCGGATCTCGAGCTGCACCCCCGCGTTGCGATCGCGCCGCTCCCCCGCCGCCGACGGCGCGCTGAGCGGCCCGAAGCCGACCGCGCCCTCGCGCGTGAAGCCGGCGTAGCTCGTGAGCGAGCGGCGGTTCAGCGAGTCGCGCGTGTCGTCGAGCCGGCCGAGCCACGTCACCACGTCGCGCGTGCGGTCGCCGGGGATGCCGCGCCCGGAGAGCGGGAGGCCTAACGGCTGCGCCACCGCGATGAGCCGCGCCACCGAGTCGGGCGACACGCCGGCGCGCAGCAGCGTGGCCTCGTCGGCGCCGAGCAGCGTCGCCGGATCGGACTGCGAGCGCGACACGTCGACCGCGACGTTGTACGTCAGCGCCTGTCGGATCAGCTCTCCATCCGCGCCGACGCTCCCGCGCAGCGTGCCGCTCGACGCGCCGAGCGAGCGGCCGACGTCGTCGGTGAACTGCAGCTGGGGCGCGTCGAGCGTGAAGTACGCGTTGCGCTGCTGGTAGAAGCGGCTCCCCGGCCCGAGCCGGACGTCGATGCTGGCGCCCGAGAAGCCGCCGCGCGTCGGGTCGAACGTCGCGCCCGTGAAGCGCGTCTCGGTGCGCGCGGCGCGCGGGATGGCGCTCGCCGCGAGCCCCATCCCGTTCAGCGTCGTGAGGTTCGACTCGCTCGACGCGCCGAGGATCGACGGTCCGTTCGGCGTCATCGTGATCCCGGGGATCGTGCTGGCGAGCGCGCCGAGGTCCCCGGCCATCGTCGGCGACACGCGGCCCTCGACGCCGTCGCTCCACCGCTCCGACGCGCCGGTCTCGGGCTGCGTAGGGCTCACGTTCGCGGTCGCGCGCGCGGGGCGCTGCGCCTGCACCTTCACCGTCGCGAGCAGCGCGAGGTCGCGGCCGAGCCGGAAGTCGGCGACCAGCTCGCGCTCCGTGCCCTGCCGCTGCACGCGCCGCCGCGCCGGGCGGAAGCCGGCCGCGGCGACCGCCACGAGATAGTCGCCGGTGCCGGGGTCGAAGCGCACGCTGAACCGGCCGCCGGAGTCGGTCGCGGTCTGCTGGACGAGCCGGTCCGGGCCGCGCGTGACGTGGATGGTCGCGCCGACGACGACCTTGCCCGAATCGTCGAGCACTCGGCCGCGGACGGTCTCGGGCGTCGACTGTGCGGCGAGCGGACCGGCCGCGAGGAACAGGAACGCGAGGAGTCGGCGGAGAGCGGCCATGGCGTGTGAGGCGGGCGTCGGCGCAGCGCCGGGTGGTCCGGCGCCGCCACCGGTGGGACACCGCCATCGGGCTCCCGGTTGCTCGTGCCTGTGAATTGAACCGCAGAGGACGCAGAGGGCCGCAGAGGAAACCAACAGCAATGGGTTCTCCTCTGCGGCCCTCTGCGTCCTCTGCGGTTCAATTCAAAGGGCCACTCAGCGCGCTGCGGTGGCCGAGTCGAGCCGCGCGAGCAGCACCGCGAACGCGGGCGGGCCATCGCCGGCGTACTCCGCGCGCCGCGTGCCGCAGCTCAGGCGCACGACGATGAAGTGGCGCGCCGCGTCGGGGTTGCTCGGCGGACGGGTGATCGGTGCCGGGTGCAGCGCCCAGAAGCCGCCGGAGCGGGCCTCGTGCGCGAGCGCGGCCACGGCGGCCCGCGTTAGGCGCGTCGTGCCGGTCGACACGCGGCCGTCGGCGTACACGTCCGTGCGCGCGGGGCGGAGGTTCCCTCCGTCGTTGCCGAACGAGAACGTCGCGCCGCGCGCCGCCGGCAGCGGACGACACGACGGCTGCTGCGTGCTGCGTGCTGCGCGGATGCGCGACGACGTAATCGCCACGCCGAGTGCCGTCAGGACCAGGCCGTTACGCAGCACGCAGCACGCAGCGATGGGTCAGTAGCTCATCGCGCAGCCGCCGTTGGAGGCGATCCAGTTGCGCTGCACGAGCCACTGCCGGCCGCCGAGCGTCAGGTTGTACGCGGCGCCGTTCCCGGCCGTCTGCGTCGTACCCCACGTCCACGCGCACTTGTCGGCGTTCTCCCACCCACGATTGTCGAACCAGGCGTTGCCGAGCATGTCGGTGGTCGTCTCCTCCGTCTCGTGCGCGACGACGCTCACCTCGGGGTCGACGCCGGGGTCGGTGGCGTAGTTCGGGCCCTGGTTCTGAGCGATGCAGCTCGAGCTCGCCGCGTTGTACGGCATCGCCGAGTAGAGCACCGTCTTCGCAGAGCCGTTGATCGTCACGGTGCCGTGCGTGTGGTAGGCGCAGTACTGCGTGCCGAAGCCACCGCCGAGGTTCACCGTGCCGGCGGAGAAGATGATGTAGAGCGTGCTCGGGTCGTACGCGATGGATCCCGCGTTGAAGCCGCTCTGCAGCATCGAGATCATCTGCGCATCGGACACGCTCGCGCCGTTCGCCGGCACGCTGTTGTTGTTCGCCCAGAAGCCCGTGTAGTTCACCACGTTCTTGATCTTCGCGCCCGAGGCGTCGGTGTACGACGTGTTGATGTTGAAGTACGGCGAGCCGCCGATGCTGCGGAGGAAGAGGCCCATGAGCGAGCCGTCCTGCGCGCCGGTGCCCCTGGTGCCCGGCGTGGGGCCGCCGACGTAGATCGTCGAGTTGGCCCAGTAGACCGCCACGACGTTCGTTCCGGCCTGGAGCACCGGCCCGCCGCGGTAGAAGATGCGCCCGTTGATCGGGGTGCCGATGTACAACGCGTTCCCGGCGTTCGACCACGGCCCGTGCGGCGGATGGATGTGCCGGTCGGGCACGACGTCGGGGCTGGGCGCGCCCTGCGCGCTGGGGGCGGCGGGGGACAGTCGCCCGGAGGCGTCGGTGGGGGCGGTGCTCGGATCGGAGCACGCGGCGGCGGCGACGGCGCCGAGCAGCATCACACGCGGAACGAGACGGGCCACGGGGCGGTACCTCAATGGCGAGGGTGCACGAGTGGGCCGGCCCTCACCGGCCCACGAACGCGCGACCGACGCCCGGTAGTTCGGGACCGAAGCGTCGGGGGCGATCAGATCATTCCGGATGGGGGGGAATTCGTCAAGCACATTCTGTCGGCAGGCACCGTGGCGGTCACGCCTCATCCCCCGCCGCCACGGCTGGACCCGTCTGACCGTCGGTCGCCACGGCGGCCTTGTAACCCGGGCGGCACGACGGCGACCTTGAGGCCATGCCCGCCTACGTCGTCGTCCAGATCCGCGTCCGCGACCCCGAGACCTACGAGCGCTACCGACGGCTCGCCGAGCGCTCCATTCCGGTGTACGGCGGCCGGTACATCGTGCGCGGCGGCGCGACGACGACGCTCGAGGGCACGTGGGCGCCGTCGCGGTTCGTGATGCTGGAGTTCCCGACCGCCGCGCAGGCGCGCGCGTGGTGGGACTCGCCCGAGTACGCGGAGGCCAAGCGCCTGCGGCAGGCGAGCGCCGACACGGAGATGCTCGTCGTCGAGGGGATCGCGTCGCCATGAGAGCCGCCGAGGACTCGGCGCTGCGCGTCCTCATCGTCGACGACGAGCCGCTCGCGCGCGACAACGTGCGCCTCGCGCTCGCGCGGGAGCCGGACCTCACGGTCGTCGGCGAGTGCGGCGACGGCGACTCGGCGGTCGAAGCGATCGAGGCGCTGCGGCCGGACCTCGTGTTCCTCGACGTGCAGATGCCGGGGCTCGACGGCTTCGACGTCATCGACCGCGTCGGCGTCGCGCGCATGCCCGGCGTCGTGTTCGTCACGGCGTACGACGCGCACGCGCTGCGCGCGTTCGAGGTGCACGCGCTCGACTACCTCCTGAAGCCGTTCGACGACGCGCGCCTGCGCGACGCGGTCGGCCGCGCGCGGCGCGGCGACGGTGCGCTCGAGCAGCGGCTCGCCGCGCTCGTCGAGCAGATGGCGCGGCGCGCGTCGGGGAGCGAGCCGTACCTCACGCGCTTCGTCGTGCGCCGTGGCGACCGCGCGTCGCTCGTGCGCGCGGTCGACGTGGACTGGATCGAGGCCGACGGCAACTACGTCGTGCTCCACACGCGCGGCGCCGCGCACCGCCTGCGCGTGAGCCTCCGCACGCTCGCCGAGCAGCTCGACCCGCGCGTCTTCGCGCGCGTGCACAAGTCGACGATCGTCAACCTCGACCGCGTGCGCGAGCTGCAGCCGTGGTTCGGCGGCGACTACGTCGCCATCCTGCAGGACGGCAAGCAGCTGCGCGTGAGCCGGTCGTTCGCCGCGGCGGTGTTGAGGCCCCTGCAGTGAATTGAACCGCAGAGGGTCGGGACTCGGGACTCGGGACTCGGGACTCGGGACTCGTGGGGGAGCAGTTCCCGAGTCCCGAGTCCCCAGTCCCGAGTCCCGAACCTCTGCGGTTCATTCTTGCCGCAACGGCATCCACAGCCGCGCCACCGCTCCCCCCTCGGGGCCGTTCGCGAGCGCGAGGCCGGCGGCGGTGCCATGGAGCTGGGCGAGCCGGGCGCGCGTGTTCGACAGGCCGACGCCCTCGCGGAGCGATCCGTTAGGCGGGATGCCGGGGCCGGTGTCGCGCACCTCGACGGTGAGCCGGCCGTCGTCCGCCCACGCACGCACGTCCACCGCGCCCGGCCCCGCGCGCTGCGCGACGCCATGGCGCACGGCGTTCTCCACCACCGGCTGCAGCAGCAGCGACGGCACGAGCGCGTCGCCGAGCTCCGAGGGGACGTGCACCCGCACCGTGAGCCGGTCGCCGAACCGCGCGCGCTCGATGTCGAGGTACGTCTCCAGCATCGCCAGCTCCTGCGCAAGCGGCGTCTCCGGCCCGAGCCCGCGGTCGAGCGTCGCGCGCAGCAGATCGCCGAGGCGCGCCAGCACCGTCACCGCGGCATCGCGCTCGCCGCGCCGCACCAGGCCCGCGATCGCGTTCAGCGTGTTGAACAGGAAGTGCGGGTTGAGCTCCATGCGCAGCGCGTGGAGTCGCGCCTCGCTCATGCGGTGCTCCAGCCGCGCCGCCTGCAGCTCCGTCTCGCGGAAGCGCCGGTAGTAGCTCACCGCGTAGTACGCGCCCATGATCGTCGCGCACGTGATGGTGTTCGCGACGAGGAAGCTCTGGTGCCAGCTGCCGAGGAACTGCCAGAACGTGTGGATGCCGTAGCGCGCGCGCACCGCGTCGAGCTCCGGCGTCAGGTTGTACCATCCCACACCGACGATCCACAGGTGCAGGCTGGCGAGCACCACCGCCGCCGCCGCGTGCGCCGCCGCGTTGCGCCGCCGCCGGCCCACCGCGTCGAGCGGGAAGCGCCGCGGCACGAGGAGCACGAGCGGCGTGAGCAGCGCCCACCCGTACCACCACGGCATGTTGCTCTCGATCTGCTCGAGCCACGTCGTGTGCTGGCCGCGCAGCCGGAACGCCACGACTCCTTTCAGCGACTCGAACAGGCCGAGCGCGGTCGCCACCGCCAGCACGACGAGCGTCGCGCGGAGCCGCGGGGAGATCTTCATGCGCGCCAACATCGCGCGTCGTGCACCACGCCGGAAGGGCGCGTCACGGCCGCCGCGCGTAGTAGAAGTCGTACTCCGTGGACCACGTGCGCCCGCCGTCGGACGATGTCTCGCTGAACTGCCGCACCGTGTCGCGCGCGACCGGCGTGAAGCTCAAGCGCTTCAGCGCTCGCGTGCCGCTCGGATCCGTCGTCGTCGCGTGGAACGTCAGCGTGGGGCCGTGCCAGTCGCTCGTCGTGAACAGCACCTGGTCGCCCTGCTGCCCCACCCAGTACTGCTGCCACTGCTTCGTGTCGTGGTTGTAGAAGTTGAGGCTCTTCCCCACGACGCCCGTGCCGCCGGTCCAGTTCTCGAGGATCGCGCAGCCGCCGCTCACGCGCTGGATGGAGCTCTGACCCACCGGCCGCCCCTGCGCGTTGCGCACGCTCCACTCGCCGATCCAGAAGTCGAAGCGCCGCGCGTTCTCGTCGCGCGCGCACGGCTCCCAGCTCGCGCGCGCGCTGTCGAGCACCGCGGCGAACCGCGCGTCACCGCGCAGCGCGACGAGATCGGAGTCGCCCGCGAACGCGTCGGGGGAGAACACGCCGAGCGCCGCGGCGCGGCGCAGCCACACGAGCGCCGTGTCGGCGCGTCCCAGACGCGCGAGCACGGCGCCCGCGTTGTACACGGCGAGCGGGCTCCGTCCGGTCGTCGCCGCGCGCACGTACGCGTCGGCGGCCGCATCCCACCGCTTCGCGCGATAGAGCGAGTCGGCGAGTCGGATCATGGTGTAGATCGGCGGCGTGGCCGCGGACTGCGCGCGGGCGGCGTGCGGCACGGCGAGCAGCACGAGCTGCGCGAGCGCGAGAGTGGCGCGTGGCAACGGCATCGGCGCGTCTCCGGGGTCAGGGTTGCCGCACGCTCTCGCTTGCGCGGGGCGACGACAACGCGGCGGCGTGCGAGTCGTGCGGGAAAGGGACGAGACGTGGTTGTCGCGTCGTGCGCCCCATCTACGTTCCGTCGCATGCGATTCCACCGACTCTGCCCGGCGCTCGCGCTCTCCGCGCTGCTCGCCGTTCCGCTCCGCGCCCAACCGACCGAGCGCCCGCGCACACACGCGCCGCGCCCCACCACCGCCGCGATCGACACGGCGGATCTCATGACGCGGCTCTACATCGTGTCCGACGACTCGATGCTCGGCCGCGAGGCGGGGCGGCGCGGCGACACGAAGGTCGAGGAGTACCTCGCGCGCGAGGCGGCGCGGCTCGGCCTGCGTCCGGCGGGGGAGAACGGGACGTACTTCCAGACCATCCCGCTGCTCGTGCGCGGGCCCGATTCCACCGGGATGCTCGTCGCGGGGGCCGACACGCTGCGCGTCGGCCGCGACCTCTACCCGATGCCGCGACTCGGCTCGCAGCCGTTCCTCGGCGGGCAGCCGTTCGGCGGCACGTTCGATGGGCGCGACGTGGCCACGGTGTACGGCGGCCGCATCGGCGCCGAGACGCTTCCGGTCGACGCGGCGCGCGGCAAGCTCGTGATCTTCGCCGCGCCGGCGAACGCCGCGGGCCAGCCGCTCGCGGCGTTCTGGCAGCGCGACAATCTCGCGCGCTACGCCGGCGCCGCGGCCGGCGTCGCCGTGGCCGTCTACGACGGGGCGATGCCTAACGGCGCGCCGGCGTTCCTGCGCGTCGCGCGCGACGTGTACGACGACCGCGCACGCCCGTGGCCGGTGACGCTCACCGCGCTCGCGCTGTCCACCGCGGCGGCGGAGCGGCTGTTAGGCGCGCCGCTCGCATCGCTCGCCGTCGGCGCCGGGGGACGATCGGTGAGCGGCCGCGTGGGCTTCGTCGACCGGCCGACGGAGACGCCGGCGCGTAACGTCGTCGCCGTGATGCCGGGGCGCGACCCGAAGCTCGCGAACACGTACGTCGCCGTCGGCGCGCACCACGACCACGTGGGGCTCACGCCGCGGCCGCTCGACCACGACTCCATCCGCGCGTTCAACGCCGTCGTCCGCCCGCGCGGCGCCGACGATCCGCCGCGGGCCGCGACGCCCGAGCAGATGGCCCGCGTGCGCACCATCCTCGACAGCCTGCGCCGCCTGCACCCGCCGCGCGCCGACTCCGTGAGCAACGGCGCCGACGACGACGGCAGCGGCACCGTGCTCGCGCTGGAGATCGCCGAGTCGCTCGCCCGCGCGCCGGCGCGGCCGCGGTGGTCGATCCTGTTCGTGTGGCACACCGCCGAGGAGAAGGGTCTCTACGGCGCGCAGTACTTCGGCGACCATCCCACGGTGCCGCGCGACTCGATCATCGCGCAGGTGAACATGGACCAGATGGGGCGCGGCGACCCGGAAGACGCGCCGCCGGGCGGGCCCAACGCGCTCGTCGTCATCGGCTCGCGTCGCCTCTCGACGGAGCTCGGCGACCTGGCCGAGCGCGTGAACGCGCGGCACGGCTTCACGTTCGACTACGAGTTCGACAGGGACGGCGACCCGACGAACGCGTACTGCCGCAGCGACCACTACATGTACGCGCGCCACGGCATCCCCATCGCGTTCTTCAGCGCCGCCGCGTGGTATCGCGACTACCACATGGTGAGCGACGAGCCGCAGTACATCGCGTACGCGCGCATGGCGCGCATCGGCAACTACGTGCGCGACTTCGTGGAGACGCTCGCCAACCTCGACCACCGCCCCGTCGTCGACAAGCCGAAGCCGGATCCGAACGGCACATGCCAGCAATGACGCGGATGCCGGCTATTCAGGTAGCCCACGTTGCCGTCGAGCCGCTCCGCCTTCACGAACGCCACGAACGGAGACGCATCATTCCCATTGTGTCACCATGCGTCACTTAGCGCGCTGAATGGAAATGATGCGTCCCCCTGCTGGCCCTACCGCCCTGCGAGCAGCGCCTCGACCTCCGGCTCCAGCTCCGCGGGCGTCGTATTCGGCGCGAACCGCGCGCGCACCGTGCCGTCCCGGTCGACGAGGAACTTCGTGAAGTTCCACTTGATCGCGCGGCTGCCGAGCAGTCCGCGCTTCGCCCGCTTCAGCTCGCGCCATAGCGGATGCGCGTTAGGCCCGTTCACGTCCGTCTTCGCGAACAGCGGGAACGTGACGTCGTAGGTGAGACTGCAGAAGCGCTGGATCTCGTCCGCGTCGCCGGGCTCCTGGTGGCCGAACTGGTCGCACGGGAAGCCGAGCACGGTGAAGCCGCGCATGTGGAAGCGCCGGTGCAGCGCCTCCAGCCCCTCGTACTGCGGCGTGAATCCGCACTTGCTGGCGACGTTCACCACCAGCAGCACCTGGCCGCGGTAGTCGGCGAGCGGTATGATGTCGCCGGTGATGGTCGTGAGCTCGAGGTTCGGTAGCGGCATGAGAGGATCCTAATGGGCGCGCGCATCGATCTACCACCGCTCGCCGCCACGCTCCGCGCCATGTACGGCCGCCCTACGGCGCCGGCCCCGCGATCCGCGTTCGAGTGGGTGCTGTGGGAGAACGTCGCCTACCTGGCCGACGAGGAGACGCGCGCCATCGCGTTCGGCGAGCTGCGCGACCGCGTGGGGCTCACGCCGGAGGCGATCGTCGCCACCCCGCTCGAGGCGCTCCACGCGATCACCGCGCGCGGCATCCTCGCCGCCCGATTCGCCGGCAAGCTGCACCTGGCTGCGCAGCGCGCGGTCGTCGAGCACGCCGGCGACCTCGACACGGCCGTGCGCACGGCGTTCGCCCGGTCGCCGAGCGCCGCCCTCGCCGTGCTCACGGGATTCCCGAGCATTGGGCAGCCCGGCGCCGAGCGCATCCTACTGTTCATGGGGCTGCTCCCGGTACTCGCACTCGACTCCGCGGGCCTTCGCGTGCTGCAGCGCCTCGGCGCCGCGCGCGAGCAGCGGTCGTACGACGCCACCTACCGCGCGGTGCGCGCGGCGGTCGACGCGAGCGGCCCGCATCCGATGCCGCTGCTGCGCGAGCTGTCGCTGCTGCTCGGCACGCACGGCCGGCGCACCTGCCGCCGCTCCGCGCCGAGGTGCGACGCGTGCCCGCTGCGCACGTCGTGCGACCACGCGGCGACGATGCCGCTGCTGCCTAACGGCTCGCTGGCGCCCGACGTGGTGCCGCTCCCGCCGAGCTGACCGCGCCCGGCGGCTCCACCGCGAGATCGCGCAGCGTCGCGCGCACGCCGCCGCGCGGGCGCAGGGTGAACGTCGCATCGGGCTCGGGCCGCTCGGCACGCACGAGCGTCACGCGGAACCGCCGGCCGAGCGCCGCGATCAGCAGGTGCGACTCCATGAGCGCGAACTGCTGCCCGATGCACTGCCGCTGCCCTCCGCCGAACGGCGCGTAGGCCCAGCGCGAGCGGCCGGCGGACCGCTCCGGCAAGAACCGGTCGGGGTCGAACGCGTCGGCGTCGTCGCCCCACACGTCGCGGCGACGGTGGGTCACCCAGTAGGCGAGCGCGATCACGGCGCCCGCGGGCACCCGCACACCGTCCACGACGTCGTCCGAGACGGCCTGGCGCGGCTGCGCCCACGCCGGCGGATAGAGGCGCAGCGTCTCGTCCACCACACGCCGCGCGTACGGCAGTCGCGCGAGGTCGGCCACGCGCGGCACCTCCGTGCCTAACGCGGCGTCGGCCTCCGCGGTCACGCGGTCGGCGGCGCCGGCGTGCTCGGCGAGCAGCGCCCACGCCCACGCCATCGCCGCGGCGGTCGTCTCGTGGCCGGCGAGCAGCGCCGTCATCACCTCGTCGCGGATCGCGGCGTCGTCGAGCGCCGCTCCGGTCTCCGCGTCGCGCGCGCCGAGCAGCAGGTCGAGCAGCGCGCCGCGCCCGTCTCCGTCGATGCGGTCCGCCGCGATCGCGCGGCGCCGCTCGGCGATCGCGGCGTGGCAGAGCGCGTCGAGGGCGCGGCGCGCTCGCAGGAAGCGGCGGTTTCGGCGCGATGGGATCCACAGCGGCACGGGCAGGCGGTTCATCCGGTAGCCGACGTGCGCGAGCGCGACGCGCAGCTCGTCGCCCGTCGCGTCGAGGTCCGCGCTCAGGTCGCGGCCGAACAGCGCCTCGCTCGCGACGCGCAGCGTGACGCGCGTCATCTCGTCCGCGAGATCCACCTCGTCGCCGCGCCGCGCGATCGCCGCCCACCGCTCGATCGTGTCGCGCGTGGCCGACTCCATGACCCCGGCCAGCGCACCGAGCCGCTCGCGGTGGAACGCCGGCTGGAGCAGCCGCCGGCGGGCGAGCCACGCGTCGCTCTCCAGCGTGAACACGGACAGCCCGGTGAGCTGCGTGAACGTGCGCACGATGATCGGCGGCTTCACGTAGTTGCGCCCGTTGCCGTGCAGCACGCGCTCGATCGCCGTCGGGCTGTAGAACGCGTACCACTTGATCCCCGAGATCGCCGCGCGCAGCTGCACCACGTCGCCGAGCCGCGCGGCGTTCGCGTACAGGCCGAGCAGGTCGCGCTGCGCGTCGCGCGAGTTGCCGAACAGCCAGTGGCCGCGCAGCAGCGGCGCCTCGGCGGCGATGCTCGTCATGCGAGCCGCGCGCGCAGCCACGTCGCGAGGTCGGCGAGCACCGCGGTGCGGTCCGGCTCGCGCTCGTTGTAGATCTCGTGGTACAGCGCGTCGTACACGCGCAGCGTGCCGACGCCCGCCGGCAGCCGCTCGGCGAATCGTATGGCCGCCGCCGGATCGACGATGCGGTCGTCGCCGGCGACCTGCAGCAGCGTGGGCACCCTGCAGCGCGGCGCGTCGGCGACCGCTCGCCGCCCCGCGTCGAGCATGAACGCGACGGCGCGCGGCGTGACGCGGTCGTGCACGCCGGGATCGCTCGCGAGCGCGCGCTCCACCGCGGGGTCGTGCGACAGCCGGTCGCGCGGCACGCCGTTAGGCACGCGCAGCCCCGGGAACAGCCGCGCGCCGAGCGACGTCGCCCACCGCTCGGCGACGTTCACCCGCGGCAGCAGCGCGGGCGACGACAGGATCATCCCGCGCGGCGCGATCCACCCGCCGGTGACCGCGCGCGCCACCACCGCGCCGCCCATGCTGTGCCCGAGCACGAACGGCGCCCGTGCATCCCCCTCCGCACGCCGCGATTCGGCCAGCCGCTCGAACATCCACCGCGCGTCGTCGACGAGCGCGCCGGCGTGCGGCAGCGTCGCCCGCGCGCCACCCGAGCGCCCGTAGCCGCGCTGGTCGTACGCCCGCACCTCGAGCCCGAGCGCCGTGATCGCGGCCGCGACGTGGTCGTAGCGTCGCGCGTGCTCCCCGAGCCCGTGCACCAGCAGCAGCGATCCGACGTCGGATCCGTGCGCCGGCCACGCGTACTCGACGACACGCGTGCCGTCCGACAGGATGAGCGTGGTCTCGGATGGCATGGACAGGAGAGCAGGACTGGTGCTTTTCATTCTAGACAGGATGGACAGGACGGACAGGATGAACACCAACAAGAGCGCTTTTGTTGTTGGTGCTCATCCTGTCCATCCTGTCCATCCTGTCCATCCTGTCCATCCTGTCCGAACGAACGGCAACGGTATCCTGTCGCTCCTGTCAGTCGCTCCGGAGCGCGCCCACCGGATTCACGCGCGAGGCGCGCCACGCCGGAACGTAACCCGCGCCGAGCGCCACCGCCGCGATCGTCGCCGCCGCGACCGCGATCACGGTCGGGTCGTGCCCATCCAGCCCGAAGAGCAGCGACTCCGTCGCGCGCCCGATCCCGAGCGCCCCGAGCACCCCCAGCCCGCCGCCGACGAGCGTCATGCGGCCGACCTGGCCGAGCACGAGCCCACGCACGCGCGACGCGCCGGCGCCCAACGCCATCCGGACGCCGATCTCGCGCGTTCGACGCGCCACCGTGTACGCGAGCACGCCGTAGAGCCCCACCGCGGCGAGCAGCGTGGCGAGCGCCGCGAACGCCGCCGACAGCACGCCGATCATGCGGTCGAGGTAGACGTTCTCGCGCACCTGCTGCGGCAGCGTCTTCAGCATCGACACCGCCAGGTTGCCGTCGATCGCGGCCACGACGCGCGGGATTGCGCGCAGCGTCGCCTCCGGCGTCGAGGTGCGCACGTAGTAGCCGAGTCCCACGGTCGTGGAGTCCTGCCGCCACGGCGAGAGCACGAGCGGCGCGATCTCGCGCTTCACGTCGCTGTAGCGCACGTCGCGGATGAGTCCCACGATCTCGACGTCGAGCGCGCCCTCGGGCGAGGTCGCGTCGAACGCGAGCCGCTTGCCGACGACGTCGCGGCCGAGCCCGAACTTGCGCGCGAACGCCTCGTTCACCATCGCGACCCGCGGCGCGCCCTCGCGGTCGGCGCTGGTGAACTCGCGGCCGGCGAGCAGCGGGATGCCGAGTGACTCGAGGTAGCCCGGGCTCACCGCGGCCATGCGCGTGTTCGCGTCGGTGTCCGGGCCGCGGCGGAAGCCCTGCACACGCACGTTGCCGCCGTTCGACATCCCGGTGAGCATCGGCACCGACGTCGAGCCGACGCCCGTCACGCCCGGGAGCGCGCGCAGGTCGGCCTCCACGCGCGAGAGTATCGCCGCCGAACGCGTCAACGAGTAGCCGCTGAGCGCGGGCACGAGCGCGAACGTCACGACGCCGTCCGCGCGCAGCCCGAGGTCCACGTGCCCCACGTTGCGCAGGCTCTTCACGAACAGCCCCGCCGAGACGAGCAGCGCCGTCGACAGCGCGATCTGTGTCGTGACGAGCGCCGTGCGCACGCGCGCCGCGCGCCGGTGCCCGCCGGCGATCTGCCCCGCGCCGGAGCGGATCGACGCGATGAGATCCGGCCGCGTCGCGTGCAGCGCGGGGTAGAGGCCGAACAGCAGCGCCGTGCCTAACGACACCGCCGCGGCGAACGCCATCGCCGCGGGGTGCAGCGCGAACGACAGCTCGCTCCCCGAGCCCAGCGACGGCGGCGGCACGAACGACGCCGCCGCGGCCAGCGTGCCGCGCGCCACCAGCAGGCTGGCGATGCCGCCGAGCGCGGCGAGCAGGCACGACTCCACGAGCAGCTGCGTCACCACCTGCGCGCGCCGGGCGCCGAGCGACAGGCGCACCGCCACCTCCGCCTCGCGCCCCGCGCCGCGCGCGAGCAGCAGGTTCGCCAGGTTCGCGCACGTGATGAGCACGACGAGCGCCGTGATGCCGAACAGGAACGTGAGCGGCGCACCCGTCGCGCCGCGCAGCATGCTCTGCCCGCGGCGCCCGTCGGCGATGCCGAGGTCGCGCGTCAGGAAGCGACGCATCGTGGGCTGGCTCATGCCGCGCTGCAGCGGCGCATCGGACTCCGCGAGGATGCGCCGGTAGAGCGGCCGCATTGCCGCGCGCGCGCCGTCGATCGTCATGCCCGGCCGCAGCCGCGCGAACAGGAAGATGCCGTGCTGCATGCGGTCGTCGAACGTCGCGTGCGAGCCCCAGCCGAGGTCGAGCTCCGAGCCGAGCGTCATCGGCACGAACACGCGCGGCCGCACGCCGAGCACCGTCCCCTCGAACCCGCGCGGTGCGACGCCGACGATCGTGAGCGACTTGTCGTTCACCACCATGCGCTTGCCGACGACGTCGGGATCAGCGCCGAGGTGCGTCGTCCAGTAGTCGTGGCTCAGCACCGCGACGAAGCCGTCGCCCGGCACGCGGTCGTCGTCGGGGCTCAGCAGCCTGCCTAACGCCGGACGCAGCCGGAGCACCGGGAAGTACGAGCCCGACACGAGCACGCCCGCACCGTCCGTCGCGCGCCCGTCCACCGCGACGCTGGCGATGAACAGCCGGTGGGCCGCGATCCCCGTGAACGCGGTCTGCCCGCGCTGCAGGTCGCGGAACATCGGGTAGCTGAACACGTCCTCGCACGTGCCGATCGCGTTGCACTGCGTGCTGCCGTGCTGCGGCCCGGGCGCCGACAGGCTCACGAGCCGATCCGGCTCCGGCACGGGGAGCGGCCGCCGCACCAGCGCGTCGAACAGCGAGAACGCCGCCGCGTTCGCGCCGACCCCGAGCGCGATGCACGTCACGGCGACGGCGACGAAGCCCGGTGTGCGCGCGAGCGCGCGGGCGGCGAGCCGCAGCGTGCGCCACGCCGACTCCGCGCGCTCGCGCAGCCGCAGCCGTCCGTCGCGCCACGCCGCCGACGCGCGCAGCCGCTCGGCGTCCTGCACGTCGCCGAAGCGGCGCTCGGCCTCGGCGCGGGCGGCCTCGGGCGACATCCCCTCGCGCACGAGCTGCTCGGTGCGCAGCGCGAGGTGGAGTCGGATCTCGTCGTTCATCTCGGCGGCGCTGTCGTTAGGCAGCTTCGCGAGGCGGAACAGGCGGCGGACGCCGGGACGGATGTCGGGGTCGCGCATGGTCGGGTCCTCCGCTCAGGCGGGGCCGGCGGCGGTGGTGAGGATGCCGGTGACCGTCTCCGCGTAGCGGATCCACTGGGCGGTCTCGGCGGCGAGGTGCGCGCGGCCGGCGGCGGTCGGCCGGTAGTAGCGCGCGCGCTGGTTGTTCGCGGTCACGCCCCACGCGGCGGTGACGAACCCGCGCGCCTCGAGACGGTGCAGCGCCTGGTAGAGCGCGCTGTCCTGGACGCCGAGCGTGCCGCCGGAGCGGGCCTCGAGCCAGGCGGTGATCTCGAAGCCGTGCATCGGCGTCCACGAGAGGGCCTTCAGCACGAGCACGTCGAGCGTGCCCTTCACGAGCGGCAGCGGGTCGGCCATGGTGGGTCGAGGGCAAGGGGTACAGAGTCTGAGGGCCTGTACGCGACCTGCCCCGGCGCGGTTTCAGCGGCCGTCGATGGCGGCGCCCTTCAAGTCCGGATAGTTCGGTCCGAGATTTTCGGACCGAACTCTTCGGACCGCCTCCGAGCCCCCTGCCCCACCGCATGCGCGCACTCCGACTCACCGCCCCCGGCCACCCGGTCGAGCTGCACGACGTCCCCGTTCCCGCGTTAGGCCCGCGCGACGTCCTCGTGCGCGTGCGCGCGGCCGGCATCTGCCACTCGGACGCGCACTACCGCGCGGGGCGCTCGCCCGCGCGCCCGCTGCCGCTCGTGCTCGGCCACGAGGTCGCCGGCGTCGTGGAGCGCGTGGGCGAGATGGTCACGCTCGTGCGCCCGGGCGACCGCGTGTGCCTGCACTACCTCATCGCGTGCGCCGACTGCTGGCACTGCAGCCGCGGGAGCGAGCAGTTCTGCCGCACGGGATCGATGATCGGCCACTTCCGTGACGGCGGATGGGCGGAGTACATCGCCGTCCCCGAGCGCAACGCCGTGCGGCTGCCCGACGAGATCCCGCTCGAGCACGGCGCGGTGCTCATGTGCTCGAGCGCGACGTCGCTGCACGCGCTGCGGAAGGGACGGATCGTCGGCGGGGACCGCGTCGCGGTGTTCGGCGTCGGCGGGCTCGGGATGTCGGCCGTGCAGCTCGCGCGCGCGTTGGGCGCGCTCGACGTGTTCGCCGTGGATCTCGACGACGCCAAGCTGGCGATGGCGGAGAGCTTCGGCGCGATCCCGATCTCGGCGCGCGGCGCGGATCCCGTCGCGACGATCCTGGAACGCACCGGCGGCGCGGGGGTCGACGTCGCGCTGGAGCTCATCGGGCTGCCGCTGACGATGCGCCAGGCGGTGCAGGCGCTCGGCGTGCAGGGACGCGCGGTGGTCGCGGGGCTCGCCGACCGGCCGCTGGAGCTCGACACGTATCGCGACCTGCTCGGCAAGGAGGCGGAGCTGATCGGCGCGAACGATCATCTCTTGCAGGAGCTGCCGCTGCTCCTCGAGCTCGCGCGGCGCCGCGCGCTGGATCTCGCGCGCGTCGTGGCGCGCACCGTGCCGCTGGACGCCGATGCGGTGAACGCGGTGCTCGACGAGCTCGATCGCTTCGGCGCGCCGGTGCGCACCGTCATCGTCCCCGACCCCGCCTAACGATGCGGCTCCGTCTCCTCTGTCCGGCCCTCCTCGCCGCCGCGGCATGCGCCGGCGCGCAGCCGTCGATCCCGCGCTCGCAGCTCGGCACGGTCACGCAGTGGATCGCCGGCGCGCGACTCGACGTCGTGTACCGCCGCCCGGTCGCCCGCGGGCGCGAGCTGTTCGGCGCCCTCGTGCGGTGGGGCGACCTGTGGACACCGAGCGCGGACAGCGCGGCGCGCCTCACGGTGAGCGCGCCGATCGAGGTGAACGGCTCGCGGCTCGCCGCCGGCGAGTACGGCGTGTGGATGATCCCCGACTCCGCGTCGTGGACGTGGGTGTTCACGACCGTCGCCGCCGCGCACCACCTGCGCTACCCGCCCGGCCACGATGCCCTCCGCGTGCGCGCCGCCCCGGCCCGTGGCGATCACTACGAGACGCTCGCCTTCGTCCTGCCGATGGTGGACGCCGACTCCGCGGTGCTGCAGATGCGCTGGGGGTCGACCGTGGTGCCGCTCTCGATACGGGTGAGACGCTGACGTGGCTGCGTGGCTGCGTGGCTGCGTAACGGCCTCACGCAGCCACGCAGCCACGCAGTGTCACCGCCCCGCCGCGGCCACGATGTCGTCGAGCAGCGCATGCACCGCGTCGAGGTGCCCGTGATCCCGCTCCGGCGCGTCGGGGTCGGACGTGGCGACGACGACGAGCGCGAGGTCGGGGACGACGAACACGAACTGGCCGCCATAGCCCCACGCGAAGTGCACCGCGTGACCACCCGACGCGCGCTGCCACCAGCCGTAACCGTACTGGTGCCCGCTGAAGCCCGACGTCGTGCGTGGCGCCCACGAGCTGTCGACCCACGCCCGCGGCAGGATCTGGCGACCCGCCGCCGGCGTGCCCGGCGGGGCGACGCCGCCGTGGAGATAGAGCGCGCCGAAGCGCAGCATCTCGCGCGGCGTCATGCGCATCTCGTTCCCGCCGAAGTAGATGCCGCGCGGGTCCGTCGGCCACTCGCGCGGCGCGATGCCTAACGGGCGGGCGAGCGCGCGGACGTACTGGCGGTACAGGCTCGCGCCCGTCGCGCGCGTGAGGATCGCCGCGAGCAGGTGCGTGTTGCCGGTGCTGTAGATCATCGGCCCGCCGTCGTGCCCCGGCGGGGCGACCATCGGGCGCGCGAGCGCGTAGCGGATCCAGTCGCGGCTCGATACCCACGCGCCGTAGTTGCCGATGCTCGTGCTCTCGAGCCCCGAGCGCATCGACAGCAGATCCTCCAGCGTGATCGCGCGCTTCGCCGAGTCGAGCCCGCGCGCGTCGGCGGGGAGCAGCTCGCCGACGGTCTGCCGCAGGTCGCGCAGCGCCCCCTCGGCGAGCGCGGCACCGACGAGCGCCGACACGACGCTCTTCGACGCGCTCTTCAGGTTCGCCGGCCGGTCGCGCCGCGCGCCGCCGAAGTACCGCTCTGCGACCAGCGTGTCGCGCTGCTCGACGAGCAGGCTGCGCAGCTTCGGCAGCGTCGCGGCGCGGGCGTAGACCTCGGCCAGCGCCGCACTGTCGAGCCTCTCGCGCCGCGCCAGCCGTGGTGCCGAGGCCTCCGCGTTAGGCGGGGCGCCTTCCTCCGCGCACGCGGGGACGGCCAGCAGGAGAGCGAGCAGCAGGAGCGCGCGCGGCATGTCGAACCATAATCTCACACGGAGGCGCGGAGGACGCTGAGAGCTTGCTTTGCCGTGTAATTGAACCGCAGAGGACGCAGAGGGCCGCAGAGAACGACAACTGCTTTTCTAACCACAGAGGACACGGAGGACACAGAGGAAACCACCTTTCTTGAAGGGTTCCCCTCCGTGTCCTCCGTGTCCTCTGAGGTTCAATTCAAAGAGGCAGTCCTCTGCGGCCCTCTGCGTCCTCTGCGGTTCAATTCTCCGCGCCTCCGCGTGGGACGAATCAGGGCCCGCGCAGCGCCGTCAGCCGGTCCACTTTCGACGCGCGCCACGCCGGCACCGCGCTTGCCGCCACCGCGACGAGCGTGAGCAGCGCCGCCACGCCGACGAACGTGATCGGGTCGTGCGCGCTCACGCCGAACAGCTGATTCGCGAGCACCCGCGCGAGCGCCCACGCCGCGCCGAGCCCCAGCACCACGCCGGCCAGCGCGAGCGCGAGGCCCTGCCGCACGACGAGCCGCACGACCGCCGTCGCGCTCGCGCCGAGTGCGAGCCGCACGCCGATCTCGCGCGTGCGTTGCACCACGAAGTACGCGATCACGCCGTAGATCCCCACGACGGCGAGCGTGAGCCCCGTGCCGCCGAGCAGGAGGAGGAGAAACGTCGTGAACCGCGGCACGGCGAGCGACCGGGACACGACCTCCTCCATCGTGCGCAGGCGGACGAGTGGAAGCTGCGGATCCACCGTCGCCACCGCGCGCTTGATCGCCGGCGCGAGCGACGCGACCGGCACCGCGCCCCGCACCACGAGCGTGCGCGAGCGCTCGAGCAGCAGTTGCGCGTTGGGCAGATAGACCTCGTCCGCGGGACCCTGATCGAGGCCGTTCGCGTGCACGTCGTTCATGACGCCGACCACCGTGCGCCACACGCGTGACTCGCGCGACGGCGCGATGCAGTTCGACACGCGGCGGCCGATCGGGTCGGCGTCGCCGAACAGGCGCCGGGCGAGAGCGCGATTGATCACCACCACCGGCGGCGCGCCCGCTCCGTCGGCTGCCGTGAAGAAGCGGCCGCGCGCGATCGCCACGCCGAGCGCCGGCGCGAGGCCCGGCGTCGCGACGCGCACGTTCGCGTCGTACTCCGCTTCCGTGCCCTCCGCGCGCACGCCGCAGTCCCAGCCGCCGCCGGCGATCGGGATGCGGTTCACCATTCCCGCCGCGCGCACGCCGGGCACCGCGGCGACCGCGCGCTCGAGCCGCGCGAACGTCTCGCGCGCCGTCTCGTCGGACGGATAGCGGGCCTCCGGCAGCGACACGCCGGCGACGAGCACGTTCGCCGCGTCGAAGCCGAGCGGCACCGCGCGCAATGCCATCGCGCTCCGCACGAGCAGCCCCGCGCCGACGAGCAGCACGAGCGCGACGCACACCTCGCCCACCACGAGCGCCGCGCGCAGGCGATAGCGCACCGCGCCGCCGTCGCGTCCTCCCTGTCGCAGCGCGTGCTGCAGATCCACGCGCGCACCGCGGAGCGCCGGGTAGAGGCCGAACAGCACGCCGCATCCGACGGCGACGACCACCGTGAACGCCAGCACCGGTCCGTCGAGCGCGGCGTCCTGGAGCCGCGGCACGAAGTTCGGCGGCATGCTGCTCTTGAGGAAGCGCACGCCGGCCGCGGCGACGCCGAGCCCCGCCGCGGCGCCTAACGCCGCGAGCACCAGGCTCTCGGCCAGCAGCTGCGAGACGAGCCGCCCACGCGCCGCACCGAGTGCCGCGCGCACCGCGATTTCCTTCTCGCGCACGCCGCCGCGCGCGAGCAGCAGGCTCGCCACGTTGCCGCACGCGATGAGCAGCACGAGCCCCACGGCGCCCAGCAGGATGAGCAGCAGCTCGCGCGCCTGGCCCACGAGCGCATCGCGCAGCGACAGCGCCACGATGCCGCCGTCGATCCCCGTCCCCGGGTGCTCGCGCGCGAGCTGCGTCTGGATCTCCGTCAGCTCGGTCAGCGCCTGCTCGATCGATGCGCCGTCGCGCACGCGGCCCACCACCGCGAGCTCGTGATCGCCGTGATCGGCGAGCTGCGCGCTCGTGAGCGCGAGCGGCACCCACGCATCGGTATTTCCCGCCGCCACGCCGTACGACGCCGGCGCGACGCCGACGACCGTGTACGGCCGATCGCTCAGCATGATCGCGCGTCCCACCACGCGTCGGTCGGCGCCGAACACCGAGGTCCACAGCGCGTGCGACAGCACGACGACGTCGGCCGCGCCGGGAGCGTCCTCCGCGCCGCCGAAGTAGCGGCCGACCACGGGCGGCGCGTACATCGCCTGCCAGTAGCCCGCCGTCGCGTTCTGGAGCCGGATCGGCTGCGGCTCGCACGCGCCGGTGGGCGTCGCGCACCCGGCGGTGAGCGTCGCGCCGCCGTAGGTGTAGGCGCCCAACGCGGCGAATGCGTGCGCGCGCTGCCGCCACGCGCCGAAGCCGCCGTAGGTCACGACGCGCCCCTCGGTGTCGCGCGCGTCGGCGCGCTCGCGCAGCCGCAGCAGCCGCTCCGGCTCGGCGAACGGGAGTGGCCGCAGCAGCACCGAGTGCACGACGCTGAAGATCGCGCTGTTCGCGCCGATGCCGAGCGCCAGGGTGAGCACGGCGACGAGCGCGAAGCCCGGCGCCTTCGCGAGCTGCCGCAGCGCGAAGCGCGTGTCGTGCCGCACCTTCTCGACTCGCTCGCCGAATCGCATGCGTTCCTCCCGTCGCGTGGCCGAGTGATGGAGGCGCTCGCGCACCTCGTCGAGCGACGCGCCGCCGAGCCGGCGAAGCGCCTCCGTGCGCGCCTCGGGCGGGCTCATGCCGCGCTCGACGAGGTACTCGATGCGCGCGTCGAGGAAGCTCTGGAGCTCCTCGTCGACGTCGGCGTGCACGCGCTCCGCGCTCCCGAGCGGGAGGCGGAACAGCCGGCGCACGCCCGGCGGAACGGACGACCGCTCCGTCGACTCCGTCGACCGCACGTCAGCCCTCGGCGGTGCGCATCGCGAGAATCGTGGTGAGGGCGTCGACGTAGTCGGTGAGCAGCGCCGACTCCGCCTTGAGGTGCACGCGCCCCGCGCTCGTGAGCCGGTAGTAGCGGGCGCGCCGCCCCTTCTCCGTGACGCCCCAGTCGGCGGCGAGGAGCCCGCGCTCCTCCATGCGGTGCAACGCCTGCATGAGCGCCGCGTCCTCGACGGCGAGGCGGCCGCCGGACCGGTCCTCGAGCCAGGTCGTGATCTCGAAGGCGTGCATCGGCCCCCACGAGAGGGTCTTCAGCACGAGGACGTCGAGGGTGCCTTTGAGCAGTGCCATGATCCTGGGGGTAGAGTCTACCCCAAGAGATTGTCCCCAGGGTGCGCCGCCGTCAAGGGCGAGCCGCGCAAGCGACGCGCGCGCGGCCGTGCGCCGCGATATCATGTGCCTCCATGCCCTGGACCCAGAGCTACGACCCGCTCGGCAGCCCCCTGCTCTCCACGCTCGCCGCGGCGCTGCCGCTCGTCGCGCTGCTCGGGCTCCTCGCGATGCACCGCGTGCGCGCCCACGTCGCCGCGCTCGTCGGACTCGCCGCGGCGCTCGCCGTCGCGGTGCTCGTCGTCGGCATGCCGCCGGCGCTCGCCGCGCGCTCGGCGCTGCTCGGCGCCGCCTACGGGCTGTTCCCGATCGGGTGGATCGTGCTGAACGTGATGTTCCTCTACCAGCTCGCCGACGGACGCGGGAGCTTCGGCGTGCTGCGGCAGCTCGTCACCGGCGTCACCGACGACCGGCGGCTGCAACTGCTCGTCATCGCGTTCGCGTTCGGCGCGTTCTTCGAGGGCGCCGCGGGATTCGGCACGCCGGTCGCCGTGACGGCCGCGCTGCTCATCGGCCTCGGCTTCGCGCCGCTCGAGGCATCGGCGCTGTCGCTCATCGCGAACACGGCGCCGGTCGCGTTCGGCGCGTTGGGCACGCCGATCGTCGCGCTGCAGGGCGTCACGGGCATCGACGCGCGCGTGCTGAGCGCGATGGTCGGCCGCCAGCTCCCGCTGTTCTCGGTGATCGTGCCGGTGTGGCTCGTGTGGGCGTACGCGGGACGACGCGGCGTGCTGCCGGTGTGGCCCGCGGTGCTCGTCGCCGGCGTCGCGTTCGCGGTGCCGCAGTTCCTCGTGTCGAACTTCCACGGCCCGTGGCTCGTCGACGTCGTCGCGGCGGTCTGCTCGATGGTCGCGACGATCGTCTTTCTCCGCTTCTGGCGTCCGGGGTTCGACGAGGGACGGCAGTGGCGCTCGCACGCGCCGCAGGAGGCCGCGCCGTCGCGCGGCGACGTCGTGCGCGCGCTGCTGCCGTGGGCCGTGCTCACCGTGCTCGTGTTCGCGTGGGGCACGCCGCAGGTGAAGGACGCGCTGAACGCGCTCTCCGCGCCGAAGCTCGCCGTCCCGGGGCTCGACAAGATGGTGCTGCGCGGGCCGCCGGTCGTCGCGGCGCCGAGCGCGGAGGCCGCCGTGTTCACGCTGAACTGGCTCTCGGCGACGGGCACCGCGATCCTCGTCGCGGGGATCGTGTCCGGCATCGCGCTCGGCTACTCGTTAGGCGAGATGGTGCGCGCGTACTGGCGGACGATCGTGCTCGTCCGCCACTCGCTGCTCACGATCGCGGCGATGCTCGCCCTGGGCTACACGTCGCGCTACGCGGGACTCGACGCGATCCTCGGCCTCGCGTTCGCGCGCACGGGCGTGCTCTACCCGTTCTTCGGCGCGATGCTCGGCTGGCTCGGCGTCGCGCTCACCGGCAGCGACACGTCGTCGAACGTGCTGTTCGGCAACCTG
Organism: Gemmatirosa kalamazoonensis; assembly: GCF_000522985.1. NCBI lineage: Bacteria > Pseudomonadati > Gemmatimonadota > Gemmatimonadia > Gemmatimonadales > Gemmatimonadaceae > Gemmatirosa > Gemmatirosa kalamazoonensis. The sequence continues at coordinate 801,791 of NZ_CP007130.1, read as the reverse complement.
CAGACGATCACGGCGCGGCAGCTGAACGTGAGCCCCGTGCTCATGGCGGCGGCGAACAGCTCCGGCGGCGTGATGGGCAAGATGATCGACGCACAGAGCATCGTCGTCGCGAGCACGGCGACGCGGTGGTACGGGCACGAGGGGAAGATCCTGCGCTACGTGTTCTTCCACAGCATCGCGCTCGCCGCGCTCGTCGGCATCCTCGTCACGCTGCAGGCGTACGTGCCGCCGTTCACGGCGCTCGTGGTGCGGTGAGGTCGGGCGCCGGGCCCGGCGGCGCCGGCCGGCTGGCGTCGTGACAGAGCGCGTTCCGGCCCGTACGTTCGTGGCCGCATCCCCGCCGATCCGAACCCCGAGCTCCCGCCGCATGCGGTCCTTCCCTCGCACTCGTCGTCTCTCGTCGTGCTCCCTGCTGGCGACCGTGGCGCTCTCGGCGTGCGGCGGCGGGGGCGGCATCGTGTCGACGCCGCCCCCGCCGACGACCACGCTCAGCGTCGCGCCGACGTCCCTGTCGTGCACCGTCGGGCAGACGGTGGCGCTCGGGGCCACGCTCTCGCCGTCGTCGGCGACGGCCACGTTCACGTTCACGCCGTCGAACACGAGCGTCAGCGTGACCGCGACCGGCCCGTCGGCGAACGTCGCGTGCAACACGGCCGGCACCTCGTCGATCCAGGTGACCGCGGGCGGCCAGACGGTGACGGTGCCGGTGACCATCGCTCCGCAACCGGTCACGGTCCTCCTCAACTTCTCGCCCACCGAGCTGTCGCTGCTCGTCGGCGCCACGCAGCGCATCACGACGACGGTGACGACGACCCCGCCCGGGGGGAACACGGCGGTGAAGTTCACGTCGAGCGCGCCGCAGATCGCGACCGTGGACACGCTCGGCAACGTCACCGGCGTCTCCGCCGGCACCGCTCGCATCAACGTCGCGTCGGTGCTGCTGCCGACGGTCAACGTCGACGTGCCGGTCACGGTGGTGGCCGCGGGGTCGCTCTCGCTGTCGACACACGCGGTGACGCTCACGCCGGGCACGGCGCAGCAGATCCTCGCCACGCTGCTCTCGACCACGAGCGGCCCGCTCGGCGGCGCCACCGTGACGTTCGTCTCGCGCAACCCGGCGGTCGCCGCGGTGACGCCGGCGAGCGGCACCACCGGGGCGGCGGGGACCGTGCAGGCGACGATCACCGGCGGCAACACGCCGGGCACGGCCTACGTCGTCGCGACGGCGGGCGGGAAGGCCGACAGCGTGCTCGTCACGCTCGCGACGAGCGCTGCGCCCGTCGTGACGACCCTGGCGGCGACGAACGTCGCGGCGACGAGCGCGGTCGTGCAGGGCAACGTGGCCCAGGACGGCAAGCCGTACACGATGTGGTTCGAGTGGGGCACGAGCCCGACGCTCGCGACGTCCAGCTCGAGCAATCCGTCGAACGGGCCGCCGGCGGCGTGTCCGGGCACGGCGGTGTGCACGTGGTCGCTCACTCTGAGCAGCCTGACGAGCGGCACGACGTACTTCTACCGCGCCGTCGCGAACAACGCCGTCGGCACGACGCGCGGCGCGATCATGAGCTTCACGACGCTGGGCGCGGCGGCGACGGCGCCCACGCTCTCCAACCTGACGGTCACGCTGACGACGCTGAACGACGCGACGTGCACCAACACCGGCAGCTCGTTCGCGTACTCGTTCTCGTACTCGGATCCGAACGGCGACGTCTCGACGAGCGCGCCCGCGCTCACGATCGCCTTCGCGTTCGCGCCGAGCGGCACGACCGGGTCGTTCGCGGCCCATCCCACCGTGACGGGCAACGGCACCAGCGGCACGATGTCGGGCAGCCTCTGCACCGTGTTCGGGACCAACACCTCGGCCACCCAGAGCTTCACGCTGTCCGACGCGGCCGGCAACGCGAGCAACACGCTGTCGTTCACGGTGCAGAAGCCGGCGGGCGCGAACGTCGTCGCGGGCGTCAGGGCGCAGAGCAGCGCGGGCCCGCAGCCGTCGCCGCGGAGCCGGCAGTGAGCACGCTCACGGCGCGCACTTCGGGCAGCGCTCGAGCAGCCCCACCGGTCCCTCGATCTCGCGCGCGGCCCACGCGCGCAGCGCCTGCTTCGACTCGGCGCACACCTGCCGGCTGCCGGCCGCCTTCAGGCGACCGGCGTGCCGGTCGCGGTCGACCTCGGAGCAACTAGCGCGGTGCAGCACCGGCGCGCGCCGGGCGCGCACGGCGAGCACGAAGCCGGCCGGATGCGTGTTGCGCCACCACGCGTAGCTCGCGTCGTCGGCGAGCTCCTCGACGGCCGTGAACGGGTCGCTCGGCTCGCTCATCGCCGCCTAACGAATCCGCCGCCGACGAGCGCGCCGATCCCGATGAGCGCGGTGCTCAGCACGGGGCCGACGGGGCTCGACAGCGTGTTCACGGCGACGAGCGCCGCGGCCAGGAAGCCGGCGGCCGCTCCCGCCGCGGTCGCCCAGTATCGATCGCGCGCGACCCAACGTCGCCACACCGCGAGCGCGGCGGTGAGGAGCGCCGCGAGCAGGCCGCCGACGATGCCGCCGACGTAGAGCCCGCGCGTGCCGAACGCGTGGCCGACGATCGATCCCACGGCACCGCCGAGCCCACCGAGCAGGCAGCTCACGACGAACAGCGGGAGACCGGGCATCGGTGGTGCCTAACGTCGGAGCCTGGACACGTCGTCAGTCCGCGCGCGGCGGCAGCCGGCGCGGCACGTCGTCCGGCTCGCGCGGGAAGACCTCCATGCTGCGATCGAGCACCTCTCGCTCGGGCGGTGGCAGCCGCCGTCCGAGCACGCGTCGCGACAGCAACGCCGCGCCCCCGACCACGGCGAGCGCCGCGCCGACCGCGAGCCCCACGGTGAGCACGACCGCCAGCACCGCGAGCAGCAGCGCGATCACGAGCGCGACGACGAGCGGGTTGCGCGACTGGAGGCGAACGACGCGGATCGGCATACCGCAGCATACGCCGCCGTCCCGCCGCCGGCAACGCGCGGCGGCTGCCGAGCGTGCCTAACGGCGATCGGGGGGCTGACTCGCCAGCAGCACCATCGCCTCGCGCGCGCGTATGGCCTGCTCGGGACTCACCGTGAGGAAGCGATGCGGGCCGCCGGGCTCCTGGCGAAAGCTCACGCGGCCCCGCTCGTCCACCGTCACGCGCCCCTGCGCCGAGCGCCCGAAGTAGCCGTGGTCGGGGCGCACCGCCATGAGCGCGGAGGTGACGTCCCACGTCGGCCGGTCGTACGGGAACCGCGCGCCGCGATACGCGACGTAGCCGTCGCGAACGGGGTGGTGCGCGACGTAGCCGTAGTCGCGCTCGATGCTGGCTGCGGGATACAGGATCGCGGCACCGACCTCGAAGCCGCTCACCTCGATCGGCGTCGGCCAGCGTGCGAACAGCGCGCGCGCCGAGGCGACGTCCTGGCCGACGTTGAACTCGACGAAGCCCGGCGACGGCGCGCGGTCCGGCGCGCCGAAGTAGCCGGCCATCACCTGCAGCACGCGCACCTTGCGCGCGACGAGCTCGGGCCCGCCCGGCGCGTCGAGCAGCCGCGCGAGGTTCGTCGAGAACCCGGTCTGCACGATGACGACGGAGCCATCGGGCTGCTCGGCGAGCACGCGCCGCAGGACCGCGGTCGCCTCGGGCGCCTGCCGGCCGTCGACGAGGTCGTGCGCGTAGACCGCGCGGCCGCTCGCGTCGCGCATCCCGGCGACCGTCGTCTGAAAGTCGGCGCTCGGCGTCACGCCGCCGCGCACGACGCCGACGGGGATGTCGGGGCGCCCGTAGAACGTGTTCACGATGTCGACGTACGGCGCGGCGTACGGCTCGTCCTTCGTCACCGTCACGGCGAGCAGCCGGCACTCCCCGCGGCTCTCGAGCGCGTGCAGCACGGCGAGCGCGAGCGCGTCGTCGACGTCGTTCCCCATGTCGGTGTCGAAGATCACGCGCTGCGGCGAAGGCGCCGGCTGGGCCCGCGCGGCCGGCGGGACGAGCGCCGCGGCGAGGGCCGCCCTCGCGAGGTGCCTAACGATCGGTCGCATGGTCGGGGGCCGGGTGGCGCGCGGACGGTCGCCCGCGCGCCGGAGCATCGCCCCGACCCTCGGTCACGGGAAGGGGCGCGGGCGCGGCCAGGGCCACGGCCACGGGCCGTACGCGTCGCGGCCGACGAGCCCGCGCACTGCGGCGGCGCGCACCTCCGGGTCGCTCGACTTCAGGAGATCCTCCATCGACTCCGCGGACCGTTCGCCGGACCGGAGCAGCGCGCGCACGATGGCGCGCCGCGCGTCGTTCGCCGTCTCGCGGCCGAGCGCGTCGCGCAGCGCGGGGCGCGCCGCCTCGTCGCCGATGTTGCCGAGCGACCACGCGGCCTTCGTGCGCACGTCCGCGCTCGCGTCGCGCAGCGCGCGCACGAGCCCCGCGGGCGCGGTACGCTCGCCGAGGTTGCCTAACGCCCACGCCGCCGCGCCGCGCACGTCCTCGTCGCGGTCGCCGCCCGCGGCCTCGCCGAGCGCCGCCGCCGCCGCCCCGTCGCGCGCGTTGCCGAGCGCCCACGCCGCGGTCTCGCGCACCGACGCGTCGCTGTCGCGGAGCGCGGCGAGAAGCGCGGCCGAAGCACCGCGCGCGTCGCGCGTGCCGAGCGCCCACGCGGCCATCTCGCGCACGCGCGCGTCCGCGTCGCGCGCGAGCGCCTCGGTGAGCGCGGGCGTCGCGTCGCGGGACCCGATCTGCGCGAGCGCCCACGCGGCGACGCGCCGCACGCTCGCCGCCTCGTCCTGCCGCAGCACGCGCATGAGCGTGGCCACGGTGCTGCTCGAGTCGAACCGACCGACGGCGACGACCGCCGCCTCGCGCACGACCGGCTGGGCGTCGCGCAGCAGCGCCAGCACCGGCGCGAGCGCGCGCCCGTCGCGGATGCGCCCGAGCGCCCACGCCGCGTTCGCGCGCGGCTGCCACTCGGCGTCGCGCAACGTGCGCACGAGTGGGTCGACCGCGGCCGGCGGCCGCACGAGCCCGAGGACGAACGCGACCGCGGCGCGCTCCCCGGCATCGTTGGTCCCGAGTCGTGCGACGAGTTGCGTCGCGACAGCATCGCGCCGTTGATGGCCGAGTAGCCGAGCAGCGATCTCGCGGACGCAGGGGTCGGTGGCCCGGAGGCCGTCGAGCGCCTGGTCGACGTCCGCCTGCGAGAGCTGCGACAGGTCGCTCCACTCCGGCGACGGGAGCGCGCCGGCGGCGGGCGTCACCGGCGCGTCGGGGCCGTTGTTCCCCCACCCATAGCCGGCGAGCGCGCGTCCGGCGAGCGCGCAGATCATCGGCGGCGCACCGCGGGCCGCCTCGAGCAGCGCCCGCACGTCGAGCGGCGCGGCGACGACGGGCGGGTGCGGCGTCAACGCGATCGCGGCCGCCGCCGCGAGGAGACCGAGCGAGCGGATCATGGGAGCAGCCTCGGACGTCGGGGTGGGGAGAGATGCGAAGGAATTCGCATGGTGCGAAACTATTCGCACCTACCCACGGCGTCAATGCTGGGGGGCTCCACGTACGAGTCTCTGAAGGACTGAAGAAGGACTGAAGAGAGACTGAAGAAGGAGAACTCCAACGGTGTTGTTGGTCCTCCTTCAGTCCTCCTTCAGTCCTTCTTCAGTCCCACACGAACACGTACGTGGAGTCCAGTCGCGCGCGCTCCACCCGATCGCTGTCAGAGCGCGCCCCACGCCGTGAACCGCGGCGGCTTCGGGTACGGCGGCCCCGCCTCGATCACGACGTCGGTGTGCCGCGCGAGCACGATCGTCTTCGGGTCGCGCGTGTACGGCCGACCGTCCACCCAGACGCGGAGCGACGTCCCGCGCGGCGCGTGCGCCGTCGCCGCCGCCGTGCGGCTCAGCGGCTGTCCCCAGATGGAGAAGAACTCGCCGAGCGTGAACGCGCGGTCCTGCGGCGCCTCGATGTGGATGATGCCGTCCGGCGTGTGCGTGTGCAGCCAGTACAGGCAGCCGCGCGTCGACGGCCGCCCGACGTCGGCGGGGATCGCGACCGGCTTGCCGTGGTCGAGGATCAGCAGATGCTGGTGCGTGTGCAACCGCTGCCCCTCCATCGCGTCGCACGCGATCCCGGCGATCGGCTGGCCGGAGGCGGCGGACGGCTGCGTGAGCGCGGCGAGGAGGGCGAGGGTGTGGATGAATGACATGAGGCGCACGCTGGCGCCGCGCGAGTCCGTGCGCAACCCTTCCGCGCGCCGCGCTGTCTGACCTAAGAACCTTAGGTTACCCGCCCATGGATCTCGTCCGCGGCACCCTCGACCTGCTGCTCCTGAAGACCCTCTCGTGGGGCCCCATGCATGGCCTCGCGGTCGTGCGCTGGATCGAGCAGACCACGCGCGACCAGCTCCAGATCGAGGAGGGCGCGCTCTACCCCGCGCTGCACCGCATGGAGCAGAAGGGATGGCTCGCCGCGGAGTGGGGCTACACCGAGCAGGGACGCAAGGCGAAGTTCTACCGCCTCACCGCCGCCGGCCGCCGGCATCTCGCCGCCGAGCAGACCCGGTGGTCGCGCTACACGAGCCTCGTCGAGCTCGTGCTCACCGCGCAGGGAGCCGGGGGCGGCTCGTGAAGCGCGCGTTCCGCCTCCCCGCCTCACGCCGCCGGCTCGACGCCGAGCTGGACGCGGAGCTCGCGTTCCATCTCGAGGGCCGCGTGGAGGACCTCATGGCGCGCGAGGGGCTGTCGCGCGCCGCCGCGGAGTCCGAGGCGCGGCGCCGCTTCGGCGATCTCGACGTGTACCGGCGCGAGACGAGCGCCATCGACCACCACACCCACACCCGGAGGCGCGGCATGGAGCTCCTGGGCGACGTGCGTCGCGAGACGCGCACCGCGATCCGCGCGCTGCGACGCGCGCCCACGTTCGCCGTCGTGGCGTTCGCCACGCTCGCGTTGGGCATCGGGGCCGCGACGGCGATCTTCACCCTGCTCGACCGCATCGTCATCCGGCCGCTCCCGTACCCGCGCGCCGAGCGGCTGCTGCACCTCGGCACGAGCTGGCCCGGCGTGAAGCCGGGCGAGGAGTACGGCATCTCGACGTACATGTACCACCGCTTCCGACAGGGCGCGCGCACGCTCGAGGAGCTCGGCCTCTTCCAGCCCGACGTCTACACGCTCCCCGCCGCGAACGGTCTCGACGCGGAGCGCGTGCTCGGCGTCGACGCGAGCGCGAGCCTGTTCCACGTGCTCGGCATCCGCCCCGCGTTAGGCAGGCTGTTCACCGTCGAGGAGCAGCTGCCGAACGACGCCGGCGTGGTCGTCATCTCGCACGGGCTGTGGCAGCGGCGCTTCGGCGGCGAGCGATCGGTGATCGGGCGTGCGGTGGACGTCGGCGGGCGGCTCGTGCGCGTGATCGGCGTGCTGCCGCCGGGGGCGAAGCTCCCCGAGTCGGAAGCGGAGATCTGGGAGCCGCTGCACCTCGATCCGGCGGACCCGCCGCGCAACCATCACACGTTCCACGCGATCGGCCTCGCGCGCGACGGCGTGCCGGTGGAGCGCGCGCGCGCGGAGCTCGACGCGCTCACGCACCGCATCGTCGCCGACTTCCCGAACGTGTACGGCGAGAAGTTCCTCGCGCGCACCGGCTTCGGCTTCGTGCTCCGCTCGCTGCGCGACGAGGTCGTGGGCCCGAAGGCGGCGCGCGTGCTGTGGATCCTGTTCGCGTCGGTGGGGCTCGTGCTCGTGATCGCGGCGGCGAACGTGGCGAACCTCGTGCTCGTGCGCGTGGAAGCGCGGCGGCGCGACGTCGCGGTGCGCACGGCGCTCGGCGGCGGGCGCTGGCAGCTCGCGACGCACTTCCTCAGCGAGAGCTTCGTGCTCGCGATCGCCGCCGCGGTCGGCGCGATCGCGCTCGCGTGGACGCTGCTCCACGTGGTGCTGCTCTTCGCGCCGACGTCGCTGCCGCGCCTCGAGGAGGTGCGGCTCGACGGGCGCGGCGTCGCGTTCTGCGCCGCGGTGGCGCTCGCGGCGGGCGCGGTGTTCGGGCTCATGCCGCTGCCGCGCTCCGGCGGAGGCCTCGACGTCGCGGTCCTGCGCGAGGGCGGGCGCGGAGCGACGACGTCGCGCGCGGGGCAGGCCGCGCGGCGCGCGCTCGTCGTGACGCAGATCGCGCTCGCCGTCGTGCTGCTCGCCGCGGCGGGGCTCATGCTCGAGAGCTTCCAGCGGCTGCGCGCGGTGCGCCCCGGCTTCGATGCGCGCGGCGTGCTCGCGATGAGCATCGCCCTCCGCGGCGACCGCTATCGCACCGACGCGCAGGTCGTCGCGTTCTGGCAGGAGCTGTCGCGGCGCGTCGCGGCGCTGCCGGGCGTCACGGGCATGGGCGCGACGAGCATGCTGCCGCTCGACGGCGACGCGGGATGCACGGGCGTCGCGGCGAACGACTCGCCGCTCGACGAGGCGCACCGCTCGGCGTGCGTCCCGACGCTCACGGTGGCACCGGGGTACTTCGCGACGTTAGGCATCCCGGTGCGCGGCGAGGCGCCCGGGTGGACGGACAACGAGCAGGGCTCCGGCACCATGGTGGTGAGCCGCGCGCTCGGCGAGCGGCTGTGGCCCGGACAGAGCCCGATCGGCAAGTCGCTCGTCTACTCGATGCGCCGGCCGCTCGTCTTCCGCGTCACGGGCGTGGCGGAGGACGTGCGCGCGAACGGCCTGCAGAAGCCGCCGATCGAGGCGGCGTACTTCCCGCTCGCCGCGCCCGCCGCCGCCGGCCCGGCGAAGGGCGGCGGCCACGATCTCGACGGCAACTTCCTCCACTTCGTCGTGCGCTCGAACGCGGAGGACCTGCAGCGGCTCGGCGCGGCCGTGCGGCGCGTGATGGCCGACATCGATCCGCAGGTGCCGGTGGCCGACGTGACGCCGATGGAGACGATCGTCGCGCGCTCGGTGGCGCAGACGTCGTTCACCATGCTGCTGCTCGCGCTGTCGTCGGCGATCGCGCTCGTGCTGAGTGCGGCGGGGACGTACGGCGTGATGTCGTACCTCGTCGCGCGGCGACGCGCGGAGATCGGCGTGCGCGTCGCGTTGGGCGCGCCGGCGGGCGCGGTGGGACGCATGGTGGTGCTGCAGTCGGTGCGCATGGCCGTGGCGGGCGCGGTGGTCGGCCTGCTCGCCGCGATCGCGGGGACGCGGCTGCTCGGCGCACTGCTGTTCGAGGTGAGCCCGACCGATCCCGTGGTGCTCACGGTCGTGCCGCTCGTGCTCGTGGGGATCGCGGCAGCGGCGGCGTTCGCGCCCGCTCGGCGCGCGACGCGGGTGGACCCCGTGACGGCACTGCGGGGGGACTGATCGTCTCGCGCGGAGGCGCGGAGGACGCGGAGAACCTTCTGCTGTGTATTCGAACCGCGGAGGACGCAGAGGGCCGCAGAGGAAACCAACGGCAGCCGTTCTCCTCTGCGGCCCTCTGCGTCCTCCGCGGTTCGATGTCGTTCTCCACATGGATGACGCGGAGAGGCACCCGTCCTAACTTGCGACGGCACCTCTCACCGACGCCCCGATGATCCGCCACGCGCCCGCGCTCCTCTTTCTCGCCGCCGCGCCGCTCGCGGCGCAGACGCCGACGTTCACGCCCGACCACGCGAGCGGCATCTACGCCGCGGGAGAGCGCGTGGGCTGGACGGTGACGATGCCCAACACGGTCGCGAAGGACGCGCGGCCGGCGGGCGCGTACACCTACACCGTGCGGCGCAACGGCGGCGAGGTGGTGTCGACGGGAACGCTCGACCTCTCGACGGGGAAGGCGCGCATCGAGACGTCGCTCGCCGACCCGGCGATGGTGCTCGTCGAGGTGAAGCCGCCGCGCCCCGACTCGACGTTCGGGAGCCGCGGCACCGGCGGCCCGGGGCGCGTGCTGTTAGGCGCCGCCGTCGCGCCGACGGGGATCGCCGCGGCCGAGCCGAGGCCCGCGGACTTCGACGCGTTCTGGGCGTCGAAGATCGCGGAGCTGAATCGGATCCCGATGAGCCCCGTCGTCACGCCGGGCGAGAGCGGCAAGGCCGGCGTCGAGTGGGCCACGGTGAAGCTGAACAACGTGCGCGGCGCGCACGTCTACGGGCAGATCGCGAAGCCGGCGCGCGAGGGGAAGTTCCCGGGCCTCGTCATCTATCAGTGGGCGAGCCCGCCGTACCCGCTGCAGAAGGCGTGGGTCACCGATCGCGCGGCCGAGGGCTGGCTCGCGCTGAACGTCGAGCCGCACGACGTGCCGGCCGACATGCCGCAGGCGTTCTACGACGCGCTGCCGGCGATGATCAAGCAGTACAACACGATCGGCCAGCACAGCCGCGACGAGAGCTACTTCCTGCCGATGTACCTCGGGGCGTACCGCGCGGTGGAGTACCTCGCGACGCGCCCCGACTGGGATGGCAAGACGATCGTCGTCATGGGGACGAGCATGGGCGGGCAGCAGAGCTTCGCGACCGCGGGGCTGAACCCGCGCGTCACGGCGCTCATCGTCAACGTGCCCGCCGGCGCCGACGTCACGGCGACGCTGCACGGGCGCGGCGCGAGCTACCCGAACTGGAACGTGTCGCGCGCCGATGTGCTGACGACCGCGCGCTACTTCGACACGGCGAACTTCGCGCCGCGCATCACCGCGCGATCGCTCGTCGCCATGGGCTTCATCGACGAGATCGCGGCGCCGGCCGGGATCTGGTCGGTGTTCAACGGCATCGAGGGACCGAAGGAAGCGGTGCCGATGGTCGACTCGCCGCACAACAACCTCGCGACGCCGGCCTCCGAGCGCGCGTACTACGAGCGGTCGAAGGCGTGGCTCGACGCGCTGGTGCGCGGCACCGAGCCACCCGTCGCGGCGCCCTCGACGAAGCCATGACGGGCTCGGACGATTCTCACGCGGAGGCGCGGAGAACGCAGAGGACTGCCTCTTTGAATTGAACCACAGAGGACACGGAGGACACAGAGAACACCAACTTTCTCGAAGGGGTTCTCCTCCGTGTCCTCTGTGTCCTCTGTGGTAAGAGGCAGTTGACGTTCTCTGCGGCCCTCTGCGGCCCTCTGCGGTTCAATTCGAAGAGCAGCCCTACGCGATCGCCGGCGCCGGCTGGCGCTCCACTCTGGCCCCCGCGCGACGGCGATCGCTCACGAACAGCGCGGCGAACACCACCGCGACGATCGCGGCGAACGGCGCGATCCAGCGGAACGACATGCGACCGCCGAAGTTGTCCGCGGGGCCGAGCACGGCGCGCGCGCGGGCGGCGAGCGGGGAGTCGCCGCCGCTCGACTCCACGGCGCGGAGCGCGTTCGCCGTCGCGCCCTCGGGCAGCACGCCGCCGCGGTCGTACGACGCGATCACGCCCTGCGCGGCGGCGGCGGCCGCGCGCAGATCGTCGCCCTGCTTGCCACGCGCCGTCGCGGCGAGCGCGGGGAACTCCGTGGCCGCGCCGCGCAGCACCTGCACGGTCTCGTCGACGGGGAGCCGCTCGTGCGCGTAGCGGTCGGCGATGCGGCCCATGGCCGGCGACGTGACGAGACCCGGCGCGGCCATCCCCATGCCGCCCATCAGCGCCAGCGCGAGCGCGCCGCCGCGCACGTTGCGCTCCGCGACGAGGCCGAGCATCGTCGGCCAGAAGTAGCACACGCCTAACGCGAACACCGTCGCCGCGGCGAACGCCGCCACCGTCGTCTCGGCGTAGCTCAGCGCGACGAGCCCGAGACCGGCGAGCACCGAGCAGACGAACAGCACGCCCGTCGGCCGCACGCGGTGCACGACGTCGCCGGCGCGCCAGCGCAGCAGCGCCATGAGGCCGTTGATGTAGACGAGCACCAGGATCCCCGCGATGCCGCCCGCCTGCAGCACCGCCGGCACCCACCGGTTGGGCCCGAGCTCGAGCGAGCCGGTGATCGCCATGCAGCCGAGCAGCAGGAGGAACAGCGGGTTGAGGAGCGTCGAGCGCCACATCTCGCCCGTCGTGTGGCCGGCGCGCACGCGCTCCGTCTCCGGCCACTCCTGGCCGAGGAAGATGATGCCGTAGAGCACCGTCGGGATCAGGATGAGCGCGAGCTTGAGACGCCAGTCCGTCAGGCCCGATGCGTCCAGCGCGTACGCGGCGAGCCCGCCGAGCACCGTGCCGCCGGGGAACCAGACGTGAAAGTGGTTCAGCTTCACCGTCTTGTCGTCGGGGTAGATCGCCGCGACGAGCGGGTTGCACGCCGCTTCCACGAGACCGTTCCCCATCGCGATGACGAGCGCGCCGAGGAACAGCGACGTGAACCCCTGCGCGAACATCATCGTGAGCGTGCCGGCGAAGTGCGCGATGAACGCGAGGCGCAGCAGGCTGCGCATGCCGAGCGCGTCGACGAACGGCCCGAACACGACCATCGACACGGTGAAGCCCCACAGCGCGGCCCCGCCGATCCAGCCGACCTGCGCGTTCGTCAGCACGAACTGGTTCTTGATCGCGAGCATCGACGCGCCGACGGCGGCGAACGCCGTGGACGTGGCGATGAGCGCCATGCAACTGCCGAGGAAGAGGCGGTCGGCGTTCGCGGGGCGGACCGCGACGTCGTGGGGTGCCGTGGTGGTCATGGCGGCTGCGGGGGTGCAGGTGGGGAAGGAGGGCCGCTGGGCGTCGCCTACGTTGAAGCGTGCACCGGCACTCGGCAACGTGCGCCGGCCGCCGGCGATCAGCGGAAGTACGAGCGGGCCGCGAGCCCCAGCAGCAGGAGCGCGATCGCCAGCGCGAACTTCCAGCTCGACGGCACCCGCGGCTCGAGGACGGAGTCGCCCGGCCGCTTCGGGTCGTACCGCACGTCGACGGCCGTACCGCTCGGATACCGTCGCACGACCTCCTCGGCGCGGTCGGGCGCGCCCCGATTCAACCCCGGGCTCTGCGTGATCCGGTCGCCGCGGAAGCGGTGTCCGCCGACCTCGTACTCGTAGGTGACGACCGGCCGATAGAGCGTCATGCGCGTGCGACTGCCACTGCTGCGGGTGCCCGCGACCTCCTCGTACCGCTCGACGGTGGACGAGACGATGCGGCCCGGCGCGACCGGCCACCGGCGCATGGCCGCGGCCTCGCGCAGCGACGCGACGATTATGGCCAGCATCAGCAGGCCGAATCCGCCGAGCACCAGCGCCATCAGCGTGTTGTCCGACATGGCACCTGACCGGTAGTGGGCGACGTGGGTCGATCGACTCTCCCCGGGCGCGGCCGGTGGGGCTACCTTCGCGCACCTGTCGTTAGGCCCCCCATCCGAGGAGGATCCGTGAGCTCGTTCGATGAGAAGGTGCAGTGGCAGCCGCGATTCGGCATCGCCCGCGCGCACTGGGACGCGCTGCGCGAGTACGCCGCCACCCGGGAGCTGTTCATCTCCGCGGCGGCAAGGAGAGCTCGATCCCGTGGATCGAGAAGGGCTTCCCCGGCAAGCCGCTGTCGCTGAAGACGAAGGTCGACCAGAGCCTCGGCCTCCTCGTCGCGCGTGACGGCTACGACCGCAAGCAGGCGCAGGACGCCGGACACCTCGTCGTCACGCGCGTGGCCGCGGGCTTCCAGCTCGTCGGCGCGAAGGCCGCCACGTCGCCGCTGCCGACCTCACCGACGACGGCGCAGTGGGCGCGCGACGGCGTCGTGGTGGACGGCACGAAGAAGCTGCCGTTCACGTCCGACTACGACCTCGCCGCCGTGCTGCCGGTGGACCTGAACTACACGCGCGACCTCGGCCAGCACGTGCTCGAGGGAAGCGTCACGAGCCCGTGGGCCGAGCAGCTGCGCACGGATCTCAACCGCGCGTTCGGGTCGGAGCGGTTCCGGCACGGGCCGCAGGCGCAGCTCGACCAGCGGCTCGCGAACGCGACCGACAAGTCGGAGTGGATCGTGGCGTTCGCGCCGACGCGCGACGTGTACGCGGACCAGACGCCGGCGACGGTGGGCGATCAGACGGTGCAGTTCCGCAAGCTGCTCGTGAGGCTCTACCCGCAGAAGGCGCACGTCTTCAACCAGTGACGCGCCGTCGCGCCTAACGATCGGGCGCGAGCCCGACGAGCACGCGCTCGAGCGCCTGCATGGCGAATCGCTCCGTGGCCGGCGCGTGCCCCATGCGCCAAGCGGTAGAAGACCGGCCCGTAGATGAGATCGACCGCGACGTGCGGATGCACGTCGGCGCACAGCTCGCCGCGCACCTGCGCCTCGCGGATGGCGCGCGCCGACGCGTCGCGCCGCGGGTGGATGACGCGCTCGAGCAGCGCGGCGCGGACCGCCGGATCGTGCTGGGCCTCGCCGAGCAGCGCGAGCATCAGGCGCCCGGCGGGCTCCGACGCGGCGGCCGCGATGCGGCGGAGCTCGAGGCGAATCGCGCGCAGCGGCTCGGCCCCCGTGGGCGGGGTTCACCGTCCGACTGCGGCTGCCCGACGGCTACCGCCTCCCGCCGCACACGCATCCGACCGACGAGCACGTGACCGTCATAAGCGGCACGTTCAAGGTCGGCATGGGCGAGCGGTTCCGCACCGACTCGATGCTCACGCTGTCGCGCGGCGGCTTCGTCACCGCGCCCGCGGGACACGCGCACTTCGCCGTCGCGCAGGGAGCGACCGTGGTGCAGGTCCACGCGCTCGGTCCGTTCGCGCTGACGTACGTGAACCCGGCCGACACACCGCGCGCGGCGACCAACCGCTGACGCCCGACGGGTGACCCTTGCTCGGCCACCGGACTATATCGCCGGCCGGGAGGCTTGCGGCAAGCCCGGGGGGCGGGTTCAGAATGGGCGCCTTCCGTGAGTCGGGGCTCACGGAAGGCGACCAACTCCGACCAGCGAGGGGAGGCTCCGATGCGCGTGCTGCTTTCGACGATCGGGTCGCGGGGCGACGTGCAGCCGTTGGTGGCGCTCGGCCTGGCGCTGCGCGCGCTCGGCGAGGAGGTGCGCCTGTGCGTGCCCCCCGACTTCCGCGAGTGGATCGAGGAGCTCGGCTTGCCCGTCACGCCGATCGGGCCGGAGCTGCGCTCGACCGGAAGGGCGCGGCCTGACGCGGCCCCGCCGACGCTGGAGCAGCGGCGGCAGATGCTGGAAGGCATGGTGGCCGCGCAGTTCGAGACGATCGCCGCGGCGGCCGAGGGGTGCGACGTCATCGTGGGCGCGACGGTGCTGCAGATCGCCGCGCCGTCGGTGGCCGAGCGGATGGGCATCCCGTACGTGTTCGCCGCGTACTGTCCCGCCGTGCTGCCGTCGCCGCACCACGCGCCGCCCGTGTTAGGCATGTTGGGCGACACGCCGGCAGCTGCCGACGCGGACCTCGCCGAGCTGTGGGCGAAGGACGCGCGACGCACGAGCGACACGTGGGGCGCGCTGCTGAACGCGCGCCGAGCGGGGCTCGGCCTCACGCCGGTCGCCGACGTGCGCGGCCACATCCTCACCGACCGACCGTGGCTCGCCGCCGACGGGACGCTCGCGCCGTGGCCCGATCCCGCCGACCCCCACGTGTTCCAGCCCGGCGCGTGGATCCTGCGTGACGAGCGGCCGCTCGCGCCCGAGATCGAGGCGTTCCTCGACGCCGGGGAGCCGCCGATCTACTTCGGCTTCGGCAGCATCCGCGCGCCGCACGACCTCGGCCAGGTGATCGTCGAGTCGGCGCGCGCGCACGGGCGCCGCGCGATCGTGCTCCGCGGGTGGGCCGAGCTGTCGGTCGCCGACGATGCGGCCGACTGCCTCGTCATCGGCGAGGTGAATCAGCAGGCGCTGTTCCGGCGCGTCGGCGCAGTGGTCCATCACGGCGGCGCGGGCACCACGACGGCCGCCGCGCTGTCGGGCGCGCCGCAGGTCGTCGTCCCGCAGATGTACGATCAGCACTACTGGGCCCGGCGCGTCGACGACCTCGGCATCGGCACCGCGCACGCACCCGGCGCGCCGACGGCCGCGTCGCTCACGCGCGCGCTCGAGCGCGCGCTGCAGCCCGACGTGCGCACGCGGGCGCGGACCGTCGCCGCCGCGGTGCGCACCGACGGCGCGGACGTCGCCGCGCGCCGTCTGATCGCCACGTGACGCGTGATTCGTCACGCGTTAGGCATGTCACTCCCAGTGTCGCCCGATCCGCCGACCGGCATACACACCGGCCGCCGTACCCACCACGCTCACGACGAACGCCGCGAACGTTCCGGCGAGCGCGCCGAGCGCCCAGCCCGCGTAGCCGCCGACGGTCGCGCCGACGAACGCCAGTAGCTTGCTCATCGCGTCACCCCGCGCCGAGCACCTCGGCCGGGTCCACGGCCGCGGCGCGCCGGGCCGGCAGCCAGCTCGCGACGAACGCGACGACGAGGAGCACGACGGCCGTGAGCCCGAGCACCCAGGGATCGGTCGCGCTCACCTCGTACAGCAGACCGCGCAGCAGCCGCGTGAACGCGATCGCGCACAGCAGCCCCATCGCGACGCCGACCGCGGCGAGCCGCAGCCCGTCCAGCGACACCGCGCGACTCACATCCGCCGGCCGCGCGCCGAGCGCGATGCGGACGCCGATCTCGCGGCGCCGGACGCTCACGCCGTACGCCACGACGCCGTACAGGCCCACCGCGCCGAGCAGCAACGCGACCGCGCTCGCCACCGCGAGCAGCACGACGAGCGCGCGCGTGCGCGCCGACGCTCGGCGCACGGCATCGTCGAGCGTGCCCTCGCCGAACGTCGGCAGCGCCGGATCGAGCGCGCGCACGATGTCGCGGAGGACGGGGACGGTCGCGGCCGCGCGCCCCGGACGGGTCCGCGCGAGCACCGCGACCATGGCCGGCACGGCGGGCGACTCGCCGTTGTCTCTCACGAGCGGGAAGTACACGACGTCGTTCACCGGTCGGTCCAGCGCCTCGTAGTGCACGTCGCCCACCTCGCCGACGATCGTGGACCACGTGCCGCCGAACGGCCGGATGCGCTTGCCTAACGGGCTCGCGCCGTTCCAGTATCGCAGCGCGAACGCGTGGCTCACGACGATCTCGTCGGACGGGCGCGCCGGGTCCATCGGCTCGAACGTGCGGCCGCGCAGGAGCGGGATGCCCGCCGTGCCGAAGTAGCGGCCGTCCACCGTCGCAGCGAGGTGCGTGGCGCCCGCGGCGTCGGGCGGCAGCGGACGATCCTCGACCTCGATCGCCGCCTTCCACTGGTCGTTGCTGAGCGGCACCCAGTTGGTGATGGTCGCGTCGCGGACGCCGGGCGCGGCGCGCACCTGCTGGAGCAGCTCCTGGAGGAAGCGCGCGCGTGCGCCGGTGTTGTACTTCGCGATCGGGACCACGAGCCGCGCGACGGCGACATCGTCGGGCACGAACCCCGACTCGACGCGCTCCAGCCGCATCAGGCTCCGCGCCATCAGCCCCGACGACGCGACGAGCACGAGGGCGATCGCCGTCTGCACGACGACGAGCCCGTTGCGCGCGCGCTGGCGCGACGCGTCGGCGGTGGCGCCGCGACCGGCGGCGCGCAGCACGAGCGCGACGGGCGTGCGCCGCGCGCGCAGCACCGGCAGCAGACTGACGCAGAGCGCGCACAGGACCGTGGCGGCGAGCGCGAACAGCAGCGTGCGGACATCGACGCCCACCTCGTCGAGGCGCGGCAGGGCCCACGCGTCGCCGGCGTGCACCGCGGCCTTCACACCGACCGCGGCGAGCAGCACGCCGAGCGCACCGCCGGCCGCGCTGAGCAGCGCCGACTCGCTGAGCGACAGCGCCATGAGACCGCGCACGCCGGATCCGAGCGCGCCGCGCACGGCCAGCTCCACCTGCGCGTGCTCGGCCCGCACGAGAAACAGGCTCGCCACGTTCGCGCACGCGATGACGAGCACCAGCAGCACGCTCGCGAGCAGCATCCAGACGAGATGGGCCACCGGGCCGACGATCGAGTCACGCAGCGACTCCACCCGCGGCGTGGCGTGCGCCTGCGCCACCACCACCGCGGAGCGATCGGCGGAGAACTCCTCGGGGAGACGTGGCAGCAGGCGCGCGAGATCGGCCCGCGCGCGCTCCATGGACACGCCGTCGCGCAGTCGCCCGATGCCGACGAAGTCGAAGCGCGTCGCCTGCGTGTGCGCCGGGTCGAGCGCCTGCGGGATCCACAGATCGACGGTGCTCGCCGGATAGCCGAAGCCCCGCGGCATCACGCCGACGATCGTGCGCGGCACCTCGTTCACGAGGATGCGGCGGCCGATCGCGTGCGGGTCGCCGTGATAGCGCTCCCGCCACAGCCGGTCCGACACCAGGATCACGCGCGGCGCACCGACGCGGTCCTCGCCGGGCGCGAAGCCTCGGCCGATCGCGGGGCGCACCCGGAGCACGTCGAGCAGGTTCGCCGTGACGCGCGCGACGTGTGCGCGCAGCGGCGTCTCGCCCGGCTCCGACGGCTCGACGTCGGCGTCGACGTTGTCGGCGAGCCACCCGGCGACGCCGTCGAACGCGCCGGCGTATCGCTGATAGAGCATCACCGTGGCGTCCGACTGATCGACCGTCGAGAGGCCGGCGAGGTTCACGGTGTGCGTGAGCCGCACGAGCCGATCGGAGCGCGGGTACGGCAGCGGCTCGAGCAGCACCGCGTTCACGACGCTGAACACCGCGGTGGTGGCGCCGATGCCTAACGCGAGCACCAGCACGGCGGCCGCGACGAACCCCGGTGCACGCCGGAGGCGGCGCGCGGCGAAGCGGAGCTCGGTCGCGAGCGGCAGGTGAACGACGGGTCGCATCGAAACCTCTCGACGATTCGTGTTGTGCTCGGAGCCCCGGTGCATTAGTATCAATCAGCGACACATGCGCACCGCGCATACACCGCCGATGGACAAGGGCCCTCGCTCTCGCGCGGGCCCTTGTTGCGTTCCGCCCGTTCGGGCGGACGGCGGTCGTCGCGCCAACACCAGATGGAGTACGTATATATGCGCACGACCGGAACCGTGAAGTGGTTCAACGCCGACAAGGGCTTCGGCTTCATCACGCCCGAGGACGGCACGAAGGATTGCTTCGTGCACCACTCCGCAATCCAGAAGCCGGGCTACAAGTCGCTCGCCGAGGGCGAGCGCGTCGAGTTCGACATCGTGCAGGGCCAGAAGGGCCCCGCCGCCGAGAGCGTCGTCAGCCTCTGACGACGCGCGGCAGGCGCCGGCCGGGCCGGTCTGACTCGCGTCGGATCGGCCGACGCATGCCCGCTGCCACGCGTTCCCCTACCCCGGAGCGGTCATGAAGGAAGAAGCGCTGGAGATGGAGGGCGTCATCACCGACGTCCTGCCGAGTGCCACGTTCCGCGTCACGCTCGAGAACGGGCATGCCGTGATGGCGACGCTCTGCGGCAAGATGCGGCGCTTCCGCATCCGCGTGCTGCACGGCGACCGCGTGAAGCTCGAGATGTCGCCGTACGACCTGTCACGCGGCCGCATCACGTTCCGCCACAAGACCTGACCCGCGGCCGGCTGCCTAACGCGCTCTATCGCGCGCGCGCGGCGTCGGCCGCTGTCCAGTCAGGGACGACGGAGCGCGTCGCGGCCGACGGCGCGACGCCGATGAGCCGGAGTCGACCGGAGCCGCCATCCCGCTCCAGCGCGCACGCCGTCCATCCCTCGGCCTCGGCGAATGCCCGGTTGGACGCCAGCCGTTCGAGGATGAGCTGGTGGAGGTCCGGCCCGCCCGCGGGAGCGCGGCCCTTGGCGATGGCGTCGAATCGCTCGTAGAGGCGCGCGAGGGTCGGCTGGTAACCGGCGGCGCTGGTCGTCGCGGGCTTCCGGTATTCCGTGGCATCGCGCATGTCCGGCTCCTGTGCGGGTCGCGCCGCGGCGACGGTATGACCCCGGTCGGGTCGGCCGGCGAGCTCGCAGCGCGTGATCGTACGACGTCACACCGAAGACTAGGCCCGCCGCGCGCAATGTCAATGGATTGTCCAGGACAATCTCTGGACAACGACCACGGCCGGGGTCTAGACGAGCGCGCGCAGCCTCGTGCGAAGCGTCGGCAGGTCGCGGAGCACCGACGCCCCGATCTCGCCGAGCACGGCCCGGTGCGTGTCGGCGGCCGCGCCCTCCACGAGGATCGCGACCTCGTTCGGGAGCAGCGACCGGAGCCGGCGCAGCTCGCGGGCGACGAGCCGGTCTCCGGGCGCCGTGCCGAAGCTCAGCGCCACGGCGCGCGCGTCGAGCAGCGTCACCGCCTCGGCGGCATCGTCGGCGGGCATGCCGGCGCCCACGTAAGTGACTCGCCACCCTTCGGCGGCCGCGGCCGCCGCCGTGACGAGCGCGCCGAGCTCCTCGAACTGCCCGATCGGCGTCGTGACGACGAGGTCCGGCGACGCGACCGGTGAGGTGGCGGCCGCGGTGAGGTGGTCGAGCACGCGCCGCAGCGTCGCGTGCGCCAGATGCCGGTGCGGCGCGCGCAGCGAACCGTCGTGCACCCGCGCCGCCACGCGCGCCTCGAGCGGCAGGACCACCGTGTCGAGGAAGGCCGCCGTCGAGAGTGCGATGGTCGCCCGACGGAGGATCGCGTCGAGCGCCACGGCGTCGAACTGCTCGATCGCCGCGAGACATGCGTCGAGGTGGTCGGCGGCCCCCGGAGCCGAGGATTCCGGCGTCGCGGCGCCGGGCCCCTCGGTGGTGCCGCTGCCGTCCGTCAGCACGGTCCCCTTGCCGGCGAGGGCGGCGAGCGCCTTCGCCGGCAGCGCCGCCGCTCGACGGATCGAGTACCCGGCCAGCGTCGCGCGGCCGAGGAGCCGGAGCCGCTCGATGTCCGCGTCCGAGTAGAGCCGCCGCCCGCTCGGCGTGCGCACCGGGACGACGACGCCGTAGCGCTTCTCCCAGACGCGGATGAGGTCCGCGCTCAGCCCGGTGAGCCGAGTGACGACCTGAATCGGGTGTACGGCGGCGGACGCGTCAGGCTGGCGACGGGGCATGGCGGTATGGGTAACGATCCCGTCCCGTTTTGTCAAGATATTGTCTTGGACAATTTCTCGACACCAGCTGCCGGCTCACGTCACGCGGCCCCGGATGCTCCCTTCACGAGGAGCTTCTGCATCGCGTCGAGCACGGCCGCGCGCGCGCCGTCGTTCTTCAGCGCCCCGAACCCGATCCGGAGCCGGTCACCCTCGACGAGCACGCCGCGCGAATGCGCGTTCAGCGTCTCCATCACCGTGCGACGGTCCTCGGCGCTCCGTTCCCGGCCGGCCGGCATGTGGACCTCGAGCGTGGGGCTCGCGCCACGCACCGCGAGGGCGGACCAGAACACCTCCCCCGTTTCCGCGAGCTCGAACGCGAGGACGTCGTTGCGTTTCTCGTCGGTCCGGAACCTCAGCGCGGTGGAGCGCGCGACGCTCCACGCGATCAGGGCGTCGATGACCTTGACGAAGCGCGGCCGGTCCGTGCCCGGCGTGTCGCGCGCGATGGCCGCGACGAACGCCTCACGCGCCACGGCCAGCGTGCGACTCTCTCGCCGCGGCGACGACCGGGGCTTCGGGTCGCGCGCGGCGCCGGCGGCGGCCCGACGCGACGGCGTGCCCTCCGGCGCCCGGGGCTCGGACTGTCCTGCGGGGTGCGCTCGTCCGTGCTGCAGCGTGTCCTCCATCATGTTCCGCTCGATTGTCAGGTTCGTGTCCGGCGCATGCCGTGGTACGGCTGCGTCAGGCGCGCCACCCGCCACACCCGCCGTGAGCGAGCGCGCCGGGAGCGGGCCGGCTCATGGGTCGTACGTGAGCGCTCTCGGCGCCGCCAGCTGCGCCGCGACCAGGGTCTGGCAGAGATACCCGACGACGTAGTCCGACGCCGTCGCGACCGCGATCTCCCGGCTCGCCTCGAGCTCGACCACTGCTGCGGCCAGGCTGCGCCAGAGGGGCGTGTCCTTGTACTCGTCGTATGGACCTGCCATCGGTGCCGCTCCGGCGCGCGTGACGCAGGTGGCGGCGCAACGACGCCCACCCGAGCGCTAAAGGTGCCCCGCGGACCGGTCCAGGTCAAGGAATTGTCCAGGACACGTTCCCGACACGGTGACCGGTCGGCGCGCTACTTCCCCGTCGCGCGGTGGGAGGCGCCGACGGGCCGCGGGCGGCGGCTGTCCGGTAGGCGGGCGCGACGACTCCGGCGGGCGGCATGATGCTCGGCCGCCCACCGGGGTCGTCGATCCGTCCTCAGGGCAGCAGGAACCCGAAGAACCGCCGGCGCCGCGCGGTCGGCGCGGGCGCGGCGGCCGTGTCGCCGCTCGCCGGCGCCGTGTCCGGTCCAGGAACCGTCGCCCCGCCCGCGGCATCGGCCGAGGGCTGCGCGGTATCGCGACGTTCGCGCTCACGCGCGGCGAAGGCGCCGAAGCCGCCCTTGTTCTGCTCTTTGGGATCCAGCATGTCGAGCACCTCTGGCGCCCCGGGCGGCGCCACGGCGCCCTCCTCGAGATCGGCCTGATCCAAGTGCACCCCGCGCGGTCGGCGCGGCTCTTCCGCGTCGTCCGGCAGGGCGTCGTACGATCGTGCCCGGCTCACGGCGCCGGCGGCACGAGGTCGCCGCACGCGACGATGGAATCCGGCGCGGCGCCCGACGCCGCGATGCGGACGAAGAATGGCCCCTGCGCGGGCAACGGCATGCGCACGGTCGCCTGCCCGGCACCGCGCCCGTCCGCATCCACGACGATCGGCTCGTAGGCCGAGGCAGGGCCGTAGATCCCCCGGTCGGCGTCGCAGCGGCCATGGTGGAGCTGCCACGGATGCACGGCGCCCGGCGTGGCGTTCGTGATGTTCAGCAGGATGCTGGTATTCGCCCGGCTCTCGCCCGAGCGCATCGACGCCCACCCGCCCATCTCCGCGCGCCGCGCCGCGCCGGACGGCACGAACGCCACGTGCCAGCGGGATTCGACGTTCGCCTCGGTGTTCCGGGCGGCGCTCCGGGGCGTCGGCACCTCGGGCCCGCGCAACGCCGCACACCCGGCGGCGGTCGCCGCCAATGCCGCGCCGCACACCGCGCCCCACCGTGCACCGTGCCTCGCGCCCATGCTGCCTCTCCGGTGGGGCGTCGGCTCGACGCCCCCGATCGAAGACTAAGCCGGGGACGCGCGATGTCAATCTATTGTCTAAGACAAATCATGGGCAGAAGTGCGCACGGGACGACGCCCCACCCGCGCCTCGTGGCGCGGCAGGGAGACGGTGAACGTCGTGCCCGCCGCCTCGTCGGATTCCACGGCGATGGCGCCGTGGTGCGCGGTGACGATCCGTTCCGCGATGTAGAGGCCGAGGCCGAGGCTGCCCGTCGGGCCTCCCGGTACCGCAGGGCGCGTCGACCGGCGCGTCTTCATCGGGTTGAAGAGGCCGTCGAGCTGCGCCGACGGGATGAGCGCGCCACGGTTGTGCACCGCGATCGTGACGTGTGTCGGGTCGCCGCTGATGTCGACCGTCACGGTAGTCCCTTCGGCTCCGTGCTGAACGGCGTTGCCGATCAGGTTGCCCAGCGCCTGGCTGAGACGCGCCGCATCCCAGTCCCCGCGCTGCTCGCCGCGGGTGTCGACGCGGATTCGGCAGCCCGGATGCGCCGCCGAGATCTCGTCGACGACGTCGTGGACGACCTTGGCGAGGTTCATGTCCACGCGCACCACGGGGATGCCGCCTCCGAGCCGGCTCCGGGTGAAGTCCAGCAGGTCGCCCACCATCGTCACCGTGCGCTTCGCGCTGCCGGCGATGCGCGTCATGAGCGTGCGGTACGGCTCGTCGAGCTCGCCCGTCTCGAGCATGAACGTCGCCGACGAGTAGATCGCCGCGAGCGGCGTCCGGAGGTCGTGCCCGAGCACCGCCAGGAAGGTCTCCTTCGCCCGCTCCATGCCCTCGTCGTACTGGGCGACCGATTCGGCGAGCGACTGGTCGATGGCTTCGTTGAAGCGCGTGAGGTCATCGACGTCGTCCGACCCGAGCGCGCCCTCGGCCCTGGTCCAGAGCCGGATCACGCTGGCGCGGAGCGCGCGGTACTCGGCCACCATCTGCTCCACCGTGAACCCGCTCGCCGCCCGCCCCGCGCCGTGCTCGCCGGCGGCGGTGGACACGTCCGGGGCCGCCCCATGCGCACGGCCCTTCGACTTCTCCGACTGCGCGAGCCGCGTCTGGGCGGTCGTGAGGTCGGCGGCGATCGCGCTGAGCATCGCGTCGGCGTGATCGCGCAGGGCGGCGATGGCCATCGTCCCACCCGCCGGCGCGCAGGTGCGAGCGAACGCCTCCCACTCGGCCAGGATCGGCTCTCGGTTGGCGAGAATGAAGTCGGCCAGTCGCGTCATCCCGTGCCGTGGTCGAGCGTCACGTTCGATGCGGCGACTCGCATCCGTTACGCATCGCTCCCGGACTCGGCGGCGGCGTCGTTCGACCAGTCCGGCACCTGCGTCCGCAGCGTGGACGCCGGCGGGACGCCGAACAGCTCGAACCGACCGGCATCGCCATCGCGCTCGATGGCGCAGGACGTCCAGCCGGCAGCCTCCGCGATCCGGCGGCTCTCCGCCAGGCGATCGAGCACCGCGGCGTGCGCCTGCCACTCGCCGTCGCCGCCCCGTACGCGGCTGGCCGCGTCGCACTGCGCGTAGAGCGTCGAGAGCGGAACCTCGTCGGGCGTCATCGCGACCTCGTCGTGTGTGTCATGCAGTGGCCGAGCGCCGGACGGTCGGGCCCGAGACTTCACGGCGACGACCGAGCAGCAGACCGCCGCCGACGGCGAGGAACAGCAGCATGCCCGTCGGCAGCCCCCACAGCCTGGCCGAGGCGGCGCCCAGCATGAGCGGCCCCAGGACCGACAGGGCGACGAGGGCCACGGCGAAGAGCTCCGTCTTGTCGGCGTAGTGCCCGTCGAAGAGGCGGCCGCTCCAGCGGCAGGCCGCGAACGCGAGACCGAGCACGACGATCCAGAGGATGGCGGACATCGCTTCCCTCCCGACGGTGAGCGTACGGACCGCGTTCCTCGCGGTCGTCGCGGCCTCGCGACGTGTCGATCCCCGACCGTGCCTCGTCGCGCCGACACGACTTCCCACCATGGAAGCTAGTCCAGCGACCAGCGCGGTCAAGTTTTCGTCCTGAACAATTCTTGGACAAGACTCGCGGCGGCGCGCTCGACGGGGAGCCGTCTGCCGGTGCCGGTGGCGGGGCTGCCGCATTATGTTGGGTAGCGCACACTGTGACGCGCCGCCGCGTGCGGCGCCCTTGCGGAACGCCACCAGCCCGCAGGGCACAGAGAGTCATCGACGGGCGCTACTGGCGACGCCATCATCGTGAGGCGTCGCCTTGTCCGTTCGATACCTGTCAGCCGCAGCGCCCGGCCCGATCCGCAGCGGAGCGGCGACGAGCCGCGACGTCGGCGGCCGCGACGTCCGCGATCTCCGCTGCCGCATCGAACGCACGCCGGCGCACGCCCTGGCGCACGCCGTGACGCGGGCGCTCCGCCTGTGCGACGGCCGCATTCATCCGGCCCACCGCCGCGCGGCCGCGTTCGCCGCCCTCGACGCAGCGACCCGCGCGTACGTGAAGCAGTGCCGGGCGGAGGGCCAGCCCGCGACCGACGTGCTCACGCACCTGAGCGACGCGACGCGCGCGGCCGCCCCGCGACCGCTGCGTCCTGCCGCAGCGAGCGAGCTACGCGTGCAGGTGTTCCACGCGTTCTTCGCCGCGTACTACGAGCGCGCGCCGGTCGCCGCGACGGGCCAGGGGCGCTCGGCGGCGCACTTGGTCGGCGATCGATCGGCACGCCGTTAGGCGCTCGCGCCGGCCGCTGCGTGAAGCGCTTCGGGGCCCGACGCGGCCTAACGTGGGTCGAAGTAGGCCTCGATGCCGTACTGTCCAGCGTCGCGCAGGACGCCGTCGAGCGCGCCCACGCTGATCGTCGGGGCGACCGATCGGCGCACCGCCGACGCGATGGCCGCCAGCACGCCACCCAGCCGAACGCCCGCGGTCCGCAGCGCGCGCACGTAGGCACCCACGGCGCCCGCGAGCGCGGCCTGGGTGGCCTGCGCGGCCAGTGCGGCGTCCGCCGCCGCCCACACGCGCCGTTCCCCGGTGTGGGCGAGCCGCTCCCACGACTCCGCGGTGCCGGGCGCGTGGTCATCGGGCGACTGCCTGGCCGCGGCGGGATGGTCCCGACGCGGCACGTACGGCGTCCCGGTGAGGGCCAGCACGGTGCGCTCGAGCGCGGTACGCTCTGCCGCGGCCGGATCGGCGGCGGGAAGCTTTCTATCGGTGGACGACATGGGATGCTCCTTCGGAAATCGGCGAGGCCAGGAGCGCCGAAGCCGGCGCCGGACCGGGCGTCGCTCTCGCTGGCGCCTGATGACCCGATGTGCCTCGCGATGACCGTACGCAGCCGCCGATGGAAAGATGCCGATTCGTCCCGCACGTTCGCTCGCGGCGTCCGCGCTCCCCTGCCTCTGGTGTCCACCATGTCCGATCCTTTCGTGCGCCGGCCGGAGTCCACCGATGCGCCCAGGCGGTAGCCCGATGCCGCGACACGAGCTCGGCGCGGCGGAGCGGCGCGCCCGCATGGTGGGCTGGCGCAGCGGCGACGTGCTGCGCGCGACGGCCCTGGTGACGAGCTATCTGCTCGCCCTCGCGCTGCTGTGGGTGGCGCGCGACATCGCGCTCACCGCGTTCCTCGGCGTCCTGTTCGGGCTCGCGGTCGGCGCCGGGGCCGAACAGCTCACGCGGCTGCGCATCCCGCGCGGCATCGGCGCGCCGCTCGTCGTGTTCGGGTTCCTCGGCGCCCTGTACGGCGTCGGCGCGGCGATCGCGCCCACGGTGCGGGAGCAGGCCATCGAGCTCCGCACGCGGGTGCCGGAGGCCGTCGATCGCATCGAGGCGTGGGTGAATGCGCGCCCGGGCGTGGCCGGCTTGTTCCTCGGCGGCCGGGAGGTCGCGGCCACGCCGGCCACGCCGCCCACGACGCCCGCGCCCGCCGTCCGTGGACGCCCGCGCGTGCCGACGTCGGCGCCCGCCACAGCGCCCGCCGCCCCGCGCGCGCCGACGCTCCGCGAGCGGATCACCGAGCAGTTGAGTGGTGCGGCCCGGTACCTGTTCCCGTTCCTGTCGTCGACCGTGACCGTCGCGGCCGGGCTGTTCCTCATCCTCGTGCTGGCGATCTACGTGGGCGCCGACCCGGCGCTCTACCACACGGGACTGATGCACCTGTTCCCGCACGGCGCGCGCGACCGGGCCGGCGTGGTGCTGACGCGGATCGCGACCGTGCTGCGGCGATGGCTCGTGACCCAGCTCATCGCCATGCTCACCATCGGCGTGGTCAGCACCGTCACGCTGCTCGTCCTCGGGGTGAAGGCGGCCGTCGCGCTCGGCGTGATCGCCGGGCTGCTGGAGTTCGTGCCGACGATCGGGCCCATCCTGTCCGCCGTGCCGGCGATCGCGATGGGCTTTCTCGACTCGCCGGAGAAGGCGCTCACGGTGGGGCTGGCCTACCTCGTCATCCAGCAGCTCGAGGGGCACGTGCTCATCCCCATGCTCATGAAGGAAGGGATGGATCTGCCGCCGGCCCTCACCATCGTGACCCAGGGCGTGATGGCGCTGCTCTTCGGCTTCCTCGGGCTGATGGTCGCCGTCCCGCTGCTGGCGGTCGTGATCGTCCCGATCAAGCTGCTGTACGTCGAGGGCGTCGTCGGCGACGCGGCCGACGCGTCGCCGCTCGGTGTGGCGGACGCTGCCCCGGGCGCCTAACGACGCTCCGTCCCGTACCCCAAGGCGGGGAGGAGGCCGCCTGACGCCGATGCACCAGGCCCGACGGTCAGGCGCGTGGGTGTACGCATCGAACGCCCGGAATCACCGGGATCGCAGCGATTAGCGTCGAATCGTTGGCCGAACGACCGCTTTATGCCGTTCACGGCTCCGAACGTGCTGTGGGAGATGTCGCACAGCGAGGGGCCGGTTCCGCCACACGGATCCGGTCCCTCGTCGCATCCTCGCCTTCACGCGACCCCTGCCCCCATGTCGATCCTCGGTCCTGTCCACTACCGTCGTCCACCGCCGACGGCCCACGCTCGCACGCACGCGAGCCGTCCGGTCCCCCTCGCCGCGCGCGGCCACACCCTGCGCCGCGCCGTGGAGCATCAGGGCGTCGGCCCGTTCGACGTCGACCCGCTCGTGTTAGGCATCGTGCGGCGCCGCTGATGGCGCCGCCGGTGAGGACCGCGACGCGCGGCGAGCGAGTGGAGCACAACCGTCTGCTGCGGGCGCTGCCCGCGACGGAGTACGACGCGATGCGCGCCGACCTGCACGACGTGGCGATCACGCAGGGCGCGGTCCTGTGCGAGGCACAGGCGCTCGTCACGCACGTGTACTTCCCACAGCGCTGCGTGGTGTCGCTCCTGACGCCGGTCGACGAGGGGCCGGCCGTGGAGGTGGGACTCGTCGGCAACGAGGGCATGGTCGGACTCACCGTGTTCCTCGGTGGACGGCTCGCCACCACGCAGGCGGTGCTGCAAGTGCCCGACGGCGCGTCGCGCATGACGGCGGCCGCGTTCCGGCGCGCGCTCCGGCGAGGGCCGGCGCTGCCCGCGCTGATGCAGGCGTACGCGCGCACGATGCTGGGCCAGATCACGCAGAACGCGGCGTGCAGCCAGCGCCACCTCGTCGGTCCCCGGTGCGCGCGCTGGCTGCTCATGGCGCACGACCGCGTCGGCGAGGACCGGTTCACGCTCACGCAGGCCTTTCTCGGACAGATGCTCGGCGTGCAGCGCGCGACGGTGTCGATGGCGGCCCAGGCGCTGCACACGCTCGGCGTGATTCGCTACGCGCGCGGGCACGTTACCGTCACCGACCGCGCGGGCCTCGAGGCCGCCGCATGCGCGTGCTACGACGTGATCGCGGCCGACTACGCGCGAGCGTTCCCGCGGGCGGCCGAGTGAGCGTCGCGAGGCGCTCGGACTTCATCGCGCGCTACCGTGCGCATCATCCACAGCTAGGCGAGGGCTGCATGTCGACCGGTCACAGGCGCGTGGTGAGGGCCGCGGATCTCGGCGCGGACGTGCCGCGCCCCGAAGCGCTACTGAGGACGGGGGCGTTGCAGAGCGCGATCTTCAACAGCGCCAACTTCTCCAGCATCGCCACCGACGCGGACGGCGTCATCCAGATCTTCAACGTCGGTGCCGAGCGCATGCTCGGCTACACGGCAGCGGAAGTGATGGACAGGATCACGCCCGCCGACATCTCCGACCCGCAGGAGCTGGTCGCGCGCGCCACCACGCTCAGCGCGGAGCTCGGGACGCCCATCACGCCAGGGTTCGAGGCGCTCGTGTTCAAGGCGTCGCGGGGAATCGAGGACATCTACGAGCTCACCTACATCCGCAAGGACGGGAGCCGCTTCCCCGCCGTGGTGTCGGTCACCGCGCTGCGCGATGCGCAGGACGCGATCATCGGCTATCTGCTCATCGGCACCGACAACACAGCGCGCAAGCAGGTGGAAGAGGAGCGCCAGAAGCTCGAGCAGCGCCTGCAGCAGAAGAACGTCGAGCTCGAGAACGCGAGCCGCATGAAGTCCGAGTTCCTCGCGAACATGTCGCACGAGCTGCGCACGCCGCTCAACGCCATCATCGGATTCTCCGAAGTGTTGGGCGATGGCCTGATGGGCCCGATGACGGACCAGCAGCGCGCCTACATCGGCGACATCTTCCGCAGCGGGAAGCACCTGCTCTCGCTCATCAACGACATTCTCGATCTGTCGAAGGTCGAGGCGGGCAAGATGCTGCTCGATCTCGAGCCGGTGCAGGTGTCCTCACTGTTCGTGAACAGCCTCTCGGTCGTCAGAGGCAAGGCCGCCGCCCGCCACGTCCAGCTCGAGACGGACGTCGCGAGCGACCTGGGCTCGATCTGGGCGGACGGCCGCAAGGTGAAGCAGATCGTGTACAACCTGCTGTCGAACGCGGTGAAGTTCAGCGCCGAGCGTGGCACCGTGACCCTGCGCGCTGGCCGCGTGGCACGCGCCGCCGCGGGCCGCCTAACGGGCGACTGGGCGGGCCGTGCGCTGCCGCTGGCCGACAGCGCGTTCGAGGAGTTTCTGGAGATCAGCGTGACCGATGCCGGCATCGGCATCTCACCGGACGCTCTGGAGCTCCTGTTCAAGCCCTTCAGTCAGATCGACAGTGGGTTGGCGCGGAAGTACGAGGGCACGGGCCTCGGCCTGGCGATGGTGAAGCTCCTGGCCGAGCTGCACGGCGGCGCCGTCGCCGTGGAGAGCGCGGTGGGCGTGGGCTCCCGGTTCACGATCTGGCTGCCGCTCCGCGCGCCCGAGAAGCCGACGGCGCCGCCGGCGCCGGCGCCCGAGCCGTACGTCGCGGAGGCGCCGGGCGGGCGCACGGCGCTCGTCATCGAGGACGACGTCCAGTCCGCGGAACTGATCCGCCTGCAGCTCGAGGCGCAGGGCCTCACGGTGCTCCACGCGGTCAGCGCGGACGAAGCGCTGCGCCTCGCGGCGCGGCCGCTGTCGCTGATCACGCTCGACGTCATGCTGCCCGGCACCGACGGGTGGGAGCTGCTCGGCCAGCTGAAGCGGCTGCCGGCGCTGCGACACATCCCGTTCGTGCTCATCTCGATCGTGGCGGACCGCAGCCGCGGCTTCGCGTTAGGCGCGGCTGCGGTGATGCAGAAGCCCATCTCGCGCGAGGAGCTCGGCGCCGCCCTCTCCGACCTCGGGCTCGGCGCCGCGACCGCCGACGGCCCGGCGCGGCGCGTGCTCGTCGTCGACGACGACGCGAAGGCGGCGGAGATGATCGCGCTCCGCATCACGAGCATGGGCGACACCGTGATTCGCGCGTCGGGCGGGCGCGACGCGATCGAGATCGCGCGGCGCGAGCTGCCCGACCTCATCGTGCTCGACCTGATGATGCCCGACGTGAGCGGGTTCGACGTGGCCGAGGCGCTCGACCGCGAGCCCGCCACGGCGTCCATTCCGATTCTCGTGGTGAGCGCGCAGCAGATCACGGCGGAGGACCGCGCGAAGCTGGAGGGCTACGTCACAGGCATCGTCGGCAAGGCCGGCTTCGACGGCGAGCGGTTCACGGCCGCCGTCAGACGCGCGCTGTCGGGACGCGCGGTGGCCGCCTGAGATGGCGACGGTGCTCGTGGTCGAGGACAACGCGGCGAACATGAAGCTGACGACGTTCCTGCTGGAGTCGGCGGGACACACCGTGCTCGCGGCGTCGGACGCGGAGGCTGGGCTCACGCTCGCGCGGGACCGGCACCCGGCGCTGATCCTGATGGACATCCAGCTGCCCGGCATGGACGGCCTCGAAGCGACCGCGCTCCTCAAGCGCGACGCGGCCACGCGCGACATCCCGGTGATCGCGCTGACCGCCCTCGCGATGAAGGGCGACGAGGAGCGCATCCGCGCTGCCGGGTGCGACGGGTACGTCGCGAAGCCGATCGACTACAAGGAGTTCCTCGCGACGGTAGCCGATCGGCTGCCCGGCGCGTGAGCGCGGTCGGCGCGCTCTTTCGTCTTCACCTTGCCGAGTCACCTCACAGATGCCATCCCGCTCGATCGAACCGACCCGCCCGACGCCAGGCACGGCGGCCGCCGAACGCGTGAGCCTCCGCGCCGGCGCCATCACCGACCGCACGATGCTGCGCGTGACCACCGACACCGCGGTCAAGCGCAACGTCTTTCCCAGCTCCTCGGGCCATTCGAGCGGCCGCAGCAACCTGCAGACACGGCTTCACGTCGAGGCCTGGGTGCGGAACGCGAGCTACGTGAAGCACGTGTGGATCGACGTGCACGTGCTCGCGATGGACGACGCGGTCCTGCAGCGGGAGACCTTCACCCTCGGATTCACGCACGCGGCCGGCGACGGCAACGACGTGTTCGCGTTCGACGGGCTCCTGTACCAGGGCTCCGTCGCCACCCAAGGCTCCGTCGACCCTCGGCCGGACGCCAGGACCGTGCAGTACCGACTCTACTGCGAACAGACGGCGCGGATCTTCACCGACGGCACCACGCACGAGTGTGAGCTGCGTGAGGACGCGCGGTCGGGATGACGCGAGGCGCGGCGCAGGCCCCAGCCGCGACACGGCGTTAGGCGCGCGTTAGGCGTGTTGCGCCTGGACGGCGCAAGGCTCGTTCCCGCTCCCTGCATCCGCGCGTGCGGACGGAACGCATGGCGGTGCCGAGTGTATTCAGGTATCGTTCGTGGTTGGGTTCGGCCCACCCGAGGTGCGCGTGTCGACTACGATCCGAATGCCCGCGACGCTCCAGGCGTCGCTGTCCGGCCGCTACGCGCTCGAAGGGGAGCTGGGACGAGGGGGGATGGCGACGGTTTATCTCGCCCGCGACCTCGCGCACGGCCGGCAGGTTGCCGTGAAGGTGCTGCTGCCCGAGCTGGCCGCCTCGATCGGCGCCGACCGCTTCCTGCGCGAGATCGCGCTGGGCGAGGTGCTCCAGCATCCGAACATCGTCGGTGTGCTCGACGCGGGCGACGCCGCGGGGCAGCCGTACTACGTGATGCCGTACGTCGAGGGAGAGTCGCTGCGCGACCGCCTGGACCGCGAGCGCCAGCTCTCCATCGAGACGACGCTCGACCTCGCGCGGCAGGTCGCCGACGCGCTCGACTACGCCCACGCGCACGGCATCGTCCATCGCGACATCAAGCCCGAGAACATTCTGCTCTCCGGCGATCGCGCGTGGGTCGCCGACTTCGGGATCGCCCGCGCGGTGACGACCGCCGGCGGCGAGAAGCTCACGCGCACGGGCATCGCGGTGGGCACGCCGGTGTACATGAGCCCCGAGCAGGCGTTAGGCAGCAAGGACGCCGGCGCCGCGAGCGACATCTACAGCCTCGGTTGCGTGGTGTTCGAGATGCTCGCGGGCGACCCGCCGTTCGCCGGCGCCAACATGATGGCGCTGCTCGCCAAGCACTCGCTCGAGACCGTCCCGAGCGTCCGGATCGTGCGCCCGAGCGTGCCGCCCGAGGTGGAGGACGCGATCTTCTGCGCGCTCGAGAAGACGCCCGCGGACCGGTTCCGCACGGCGGGCGAGTTCGCGGCCGCGCTGCGCGGCGAGGTCCCGGTCGCGCGACGCCGGCGCACCGGCGTGCTGGCGGTCCCCGCGGAGGCCGCGACGCCTGCGCCCCCGGCACGGCCACCCCCACGCGGCGTCCCGCGCCGCCTCGCCATCGGCGGGGCGGCAGCGGCCATCGTGCTGGCCGGCAGCCTGGCCGCATGGCGGGCGAGCGATGCGCGCGCCGCCCGCGCCGCGAGCGCCGCGCGTGCAGGCGGTGACCTCGACCCGCGGCGCGTCGCGGTCCTGTACTTCGAAGACGAGAGTGAGAAGCGCGAGCTCGCGCCGCTCGCCGACGGTCTCACCGAGCGCCTCATCGGCGCGCTCGCCCAGGTGCCATCGCTCTACGTGGTGTCGCGCAACGGCGTGGCGCCCTTCCGCGGCGACTCGGCGCTCGACAGCGCGGCACACGCGCTGAAGGTGGGGAGCCTGGTCGTCGGCCGCGTGCGCCGGACGCAGCGGGGGCGGGGCATTCACGTGGACGTGCGCCTGCTGGACGTGGCGTCCAACACCGACGTCGGCGCCAGGGGGTTCGACGTCGGTGCC
This sequence comes from Gemmatirosa kalamazoonensis, assembly GCF_000522985.1. Lineage (NCBI taxonomy): Bacteria > Pseudomonadati > Gemmatimonadota > Gemmatimonadia > Gemmatimonadales > Gemmatimonadaceae > Gemmatirosa > Gemmatirosa kalamazoonensis. The sequence continues at coordinate 768,273 of NZ_CP007130.1, read as the reverse complement.
TCCGACGTGGCATCTCTCGGTGACTCGGTCACCGCGCGGGTGAGCGAGTTCCTGCGGAAGCAGCTCGGCACGCGGATCGAGCTCGCCGAGCGGCGCAACGCGACGGCGAGCACGCAGGCGTGGCTCGCGCTGCAGCGCGGGGAGCGCCTGCGCAAGGACGCCGACTCGTCGCTCGCGGCCGGCGACCTCCAGGCCGCGGTGTCGGCACTGACGGCGGCCGACGCGTCGCTCGCGTCGGCCGAATCGCTGGACGCGGCGTGGGCCGAGGCCCCGGCGCTGCGCGCGTTCGTGGCGGCGCAGCGCGGCCGCGCCCTTCGCGCGCGACCGGCGGACGCGGCGGTCGCCGTCGACAGCGGGATCGTCCACGCCGACCGCGCGCTCGCGCTCGATCCGCGCAACGCCGACGCGCTCGAGGCGCGCGGCACGCTCCGCTACCTCCGGTCCCAGCAGCTGGTGAGCACCGATCCCGCGGGCTCGGCTCTCGCGCTCGTTCGGGCCGAGGGCGACCTGGTGGCGTCGACCGGCGCCAACCCCGGGCAGGCGTCGGCGTGGGCGACGCTGAGCGTGCTGTACTACCGCAAGCAGTCGGTGCAGCAGGCGAACCTCGCCGCACAGAACGCCTACCGCGCCGATGCGTACCTGCGCTCCGCGGACGCGATCCTGACGCGCCTGTTCTGGACGTCGCACGACATGGAGAGCTTCCAGGACGCGCAGCACTGGTGTGCGGAGGGCACGCGACGCTTCCCCGCGCAGCCGTTCTTCACCGAGTGCCAGCTCTGGCTGCTGACCACCAAGCTCGCCGCGCCCGACCCGCCGCGCGCGTGGGCGCTGTACCGGGAGCTGAAGCGCATCACCCCGCCGGCGCGGTGGCCGACGGACAGTCTGCGCGGGCAGATCATCGTCGCGATGGTGCTCTCGCGCGAGCCGACGTTGGTGGACAGCGCGCGCCGCGTTCTCGATCGGACCAGGGCGTCGGCCGAGCTGGACCCGCAGCGCGAGATCACCGGCTTGCGGGCCGTGGGCCGTGTGTTCCTGCACGACTACGATGCCGCGATCACCGACATCGAGACCTACCTCGCGAGCAACCCCGAGCACGCCCGCGGCTTCAAGACGAACACCGCGTGGTGGTGGCGCGACCCCGGGCTCCAGAACCACCCCCGCTTCCAGCGTCTGCTGGCGGGCATTCGGTAGTCCCGATCCGCCGGCACCTCCGTCGGGTCTCCTCGTTCCACGAGCTCTCAATGCAGCACGGATTCCGCACGCGGGCACTGCTCGCGCTGGTCTTCGTCGCCGGCTGCTCCGGCGACGTCCCCACCCATCCTCGCGCACCGAGCGACGCGCGCGCACCGAGCCGGTCGCTCGCGCCGACGCCGGATGCGCAGGTGGGACCGCTCCTCGCGGCGCTGTTCCCGAGCGGCCTCGAGGCGGTGGCCGCGACGCGATGGGACGCGCTGAAGCGCAGGGTCGCCGCCGGACAGACCGCCGGCGCCAGATCGGTACTCGCCGAGCTGGTCGCGTGGATCGATCGACAGACGCCGGGCATCGCGGCGCTCACGCCGGCGCTCTGCGACGGCGCGGTCTGCGAGACGGTGCCGAGCGTCGCGGCGAAGGTGAAGCTCTACATGACCGCGTACGTCTACGGGCTCGTGGTGCCTAACATTCCGACGGGCGTGGACTTCGGCGGCGGGCTGGTGCTGCCGGGCACCGACCCGGCACCGATCATCACGCTGAACCAGCTCGCGGGCGTCGACCTGAAGCCGCTGAGCGTGGACGTGCCGACGCTCATCACGATCGTCGAGAACCGGACGAGGTATCCGCTGTGCGGCGGGCCGCTCGCGACGACCCTGTGTCAGCTCCCGCGCTTCTACCGGTTCGACGCGTCGCCGCACGTGAAGCTGAACGTGCCCGCAGACTTCGCCGTCTGCCACACGAAGCCGGCCGCGCTGCCGTGGGGGACCACGAACCTCGACGCCCGCATCCGGGTCGCCCACGACCGACCGACGAGCGCGAGCGACGACACCCCGGGCGCGATCCGGACCGGCGGCATCGAGATCCTCGCGTACACCCCGATCACGTTCCTGCACTGCGAGGACCACACGAACGTGGCCTTCGCGGCCCCCGCCTCGGCGCTCGAGCAGCGCGGATGGGCGCTGCTCGGTGCGCTCTGGTCGGCAGTCGCGCCGCGGACGGCGTGGGCGATCGACCTCGGAGGCGGCGGCCAGTCGCTCTCCTTCAGCAACTTCAACCTCGTCGACCCGGTCCCGCGGCGTCGGCCGTAACGAACCTCAGGCGGGGAGCGCGCGCGAGACGACGACGGTGACGTTGTCGCGCGCGCCGTCCGCGAGCGCCAGCTCGATCAGCTCGCGGCAGTCGACTTCCGCGTTCGTACCACGGGCGAGCACCGCGGCGATGCGATCCTCGCTGATGTGCTTCGTCAGGCCGTCGGTGCACAGGAGGAGCAGGTCCCCGCGCTCGAGCGTGACGGCGCTGACCACGGGCGTCATGTCGGGCGCGCCCACCGCGCTCGAGAGGACGTCGTTGTAGCCGGCCTGCTCCGCCTGCTGCTCGGACATCGCGGCCTGGTCGACGAGGTAGGCGCCCATGGTCTGGTCGCGCGTCAGCCGCCGCAGGGCGCCGGCCCGGAAGTGGTACGCGCGGCTGTCGCCGATGTGCACGAGGAACACCTGCGGCCAGACGAGGAGCGCGATCGTGAGGGTGGTGGCGGGGCCACCCTGACTCGCGCCGAACGTCCCGAGGAGCCGTTCGTGCGCGCGTTGCACGGCCTGGCGGAGCGGATCGAGGAATGCCTGCTCGCGGCCCGCCGGCACGGCGTGGTAGCTGCCCACCGTCTCGCTCAAGTACTCGACGATCGTGCGCAGGGTGATCCCGCTCGCCAGCCGGCCCCCCTCCTGGCCGCCCACCCCGTCGGCGACGGCGAACAGGTACGCCTTCGGGCCGCACAGCGGCTCGAGCAGCCCGCGGTCCTCCAGGTTCGTCTGCCGCACCTCGAGCGACCGCTGCAGCGAGGCGATGATGAAGTGGTCCTCGTTGCCAGGGCGCACGGCGCCGACGTGCGAGAGCCCGTAGCTCTCCACGCGGCGACGAACGTCGTCGCTGCGCAGGGCCGGCGGCGAGGTGGCTTCGACGTCGCCGGGCGACAGCCGTACGGCGAAGGGCGCGGGGGTCGCGGCGGGTGCGCCCGCGACGTGCTTCCAGTAATCCGAGAACTTGCCCACGGGGTCTCCAGGGACTCGGGGAGCTCGGCGGTGCGGGCTGGGGGCTGGGGGCTCGTGCCGACGGCGCTTCCCGTGTGGTCCCGCGGTGCAGTGCAGTATAGTCGGTCGGCGCGACCGGATATCCGGCATCCGCTCTATGTCGGCAACCTCACGTAGCGCATCGGCGCGGGGTAGATTGAGGAGCCTGCGGTTCTTCACCAGCGCGGGATGACGGCGCCGCACGCCGTCGCGCACGAGTGCCTGGCGGTCCTGGCGACGCCCCCTTTCGCGGAGCGAGGTATGCTCGGGCCGTCGAACGACACGCCACGCGAGGTGGAGCGTGCGCCGGCGCCGCCCTCGGGAGCGAGCGTTCGGCTCCGCGCGCTGGCCGCGCTCAGCGGCTCCCTCACGGACGCCCTCCACCCGAAGGAGGCCGTCGACCTGGTCGAGCAGCAGGCGCTCTCCGCGTTGGGCGCCACGAGCGCGGTCGTGGTGACGCTGGGCACGTTTCCCCCGCCGTTGCGCTCCGTCCTGGGCGCGCCGGTGATGTCGGTCGGCACCACGCTGCACGTGGTGCACGCGATCGGCCTGCCGGCCGAGGTGCGCGCGGCGCTCCACGAACTACCGCTCGACGCGCCGGTGCCCTTCGCAGAGGTCGCACGCACGGGCGCACCCCTGTTCCTCCCGACGGAGGCCGCGCTCCGGACCTACCCCGACTGGGGGGCCGCCATGACCGCGGCCGGCGCCGGCTCGGCGGCCGTCGTACCCGTCTGGGCGAACGGCGAGCTGCGCGGCGTGCTCGGGCTCGCGTGGCCCGAGCCCCGCACGTTCGACGAAGACGAGCGCGCGTTCGTGCTCACGTTGGGCGTGATGTGCGCGCAGGCGATCATGCGCGCGCACCTGCGCGACACCGAGCGTCACGCCCGCGAGGCCGCGGAGCTGGCGAACCGGTCGAAGGCGCATTTCGTCGCGACCATCAGTCACGAGCTCCGCACGCCGATGAACGCCATCCTGGGCTACACGGCGCTGATCGGCGACGGCATCTACGGCGCGGTGAGCGCGCTCCAGCAGGAGCACCTCGGGCGCGTCCGCGCGTCGGGCCAGCATCTGTTAGGCCTGATCGAGGAGCTGCTCGGGTATGCGCGGATCGAAGCCGGGGAGGCCGTGGTGCGGCCGGAATCCGTGGGGCTGATCGCGGTCCTGGAGCAGTCGCTCGTACTCGTGCGGCCGCTCGCGGAGCTCAAGGGGCTGCGGCTCCGGGTCGAGGGCCCGGCCGAGCCGGTCGAGCTGTACACGGACCCGCACAAGCTGCGGCAGATCCTCGTCAACCTGCTGGCGAACGCGGTGAAGTTCACCGACCAGGGCGAGGTCGTGGTCCTGCTGCGGGTGGAGGGCCGTGACGCCGCCGTGCGCCTCGTCATCGAGGTGACGGACACCGGATGCGGCATCCCGCCCGAGGTCCAGGCACACGTGTTCGACCCGTTCTGGCAGGCCGACCCGGCGTCGACGCACAGCGACGGCAGCAGCGGCCTGGGGCTCTCGGTCGCCCGCCAGCTCGCGCGGCTCCTCGGCGGCGACGTCGTCGTGGCGCGCAGCGCGCCGGGCGAGGGAAGCACGTTCGTCGTGTCGCTACCCGCGCAGTACCCGGGCCAGCCGGAGCGCCGCGCGGCACCGTGACGCAGGGACGGGCCGTCCGACGCTCGCGTCAGGCGCGAACGTTAGGCACCTGCGTTAGGCGCTTGCGTTGGGCACCTCCGTTAGTCTCCCGCGTTAGGCACCGCCGCGCCACGCTGCGCCACGATCCCGCGGAGCAGCTCGATCTGCTCGTGCTGGAGCGCCACGAGCGCGGTCCACTGCGCCTCGCGGAGCGCGTCCAGCTTGTCGTGCAGCGCGCGGATCTCGAGCTCCGCCTTGAGGTTCACCTCGTAGTCGGTCTGCGCCTCCACGCGGTCCCGATCCGTCTGCCGATGCTGGCTCATCATGATGACCGGCGCCTGGAGCGCGGCCAGCATGGAGAGCATGAGGTTGAGGAAGATGTACGGGTACGGATCGAACGCCTGCCGGCGCGTCAGCAGCACCGTGTTGAGCAGCGCCCAGGCGAGGAGGAAGGCGAAGAAGAGGAGGATGAACGTCCACGAGCCGCCGAACGACGCGATGCGGTCGGCCAGGCGCTCGCCGACGGTGCGCGAGGCGAGGTACTCCTCGTGCGCGTTGCGGGCGACGCGGGCGTGTCGCAGCGCCGTGGCGAGGTCGGCGCGGTCGGCGGCGGACATCGCGGACCAGTCGGACGCCCGCCGCATCGCCGCCGAGACATCGACGGCGGGCACGTCATCGGCCACGGGGTGCCTCCGACCGCCGGTCGCGTGCCGCGTCCGCGCGCATGAGGAGCTCGCACAGCGCCTGCTCGCTCCGAACGCGCCAGTCGGGCGGATAGTCGGTCGTCTGGCGGCGCTCGACGCTCGAGTGGAACACGAGCCACCGCGGACTGGCGCCCCCGAACAGGTCGTTCGGCGCGACCTCCCAGACGGTCCACCGCCGACCGTCGGCGTCGGAGACCACACGTCCCATCTCCGGCGTGCCGCCAGCGGCGCGTGCCGTGACGGTCGACGCGTGGACACGCTCCGCGTGCCAGCGCAGATAGACGAACGTCGCGCGCCCGACCTCGACGCGCAGCCGCGTGAGCCCGGACAGCAGCGCACGATCCAACGCTTCCCCGTCGTCGCGCCACGGCGTGTCCGCCGCGAAGGTCGAGGCATGCGCGACGAGCTCCGGCTCGAGCTTCGCGAGCAGTTCGAGCGCCTGTCTCACATCCACGTTCGCACGCATGGGCCGCACCCTCCGTTCAGGGTTGGCCCGCCCGCGCCGGCGTCGGCGTCGACGCGACGGCGGAGGTGCTCGCGCCGTGGTGGTCGACACGTGCGCCTCCGAGGGGCGATCGGGGCGCGGACGGGCGGAAAACGAAACGACGCCCCCGCGGTCATGGGTGGCGTCGCCAGTAGCGCCCGTCGATCCGGTCCACGTTCCCCGCGTGCTGGTGGCGTTCCGCGGAGGCCTGCGCGCGCAGGTTCGCGTAGTGTGCGACACCCGACATAGCGCGCGCAAGGGCGGCCCGCCCGCGCGGCCGCCTACGTCAGTCGATCGCGCCCGCGGGCCACCGCCAGTCGCGCACCTCGGGCAGGTCGTCGCCGTGGGCGCGGATGTACGCGTGGTGCTCGTCGAGCCTGGCCCGGCAGTGCGCCGCCGCCGCGTCCGCCGCCGCGTCGCCGCGCAGACGCGGAACCCGCTCGAGCACGTCGAGCGCGAGATGGAACCGGTCCACGTCGTTCAGCACCGTCATGTCGAACGGCGTGGTGGTCGTGCCCTCCTCCTTGAAGCCGCGCACGTGCAGGCTGCCGTGGTTCGTGCGCCGGTACGTCAGCCGGTGGATCAGCCACGGGTAGCCGTGGAACGCGAACACGATCGGGCGGTCGCGCGTGAACAGCGCGTCGAACTCCTCGTCGCTCACGCCGTGCGGGTGTTCGCGTTCCGGCTGCAGCGTCATGAGGTCCACCACGTTCACGACGCGCATCGCGAGGCCGGGCACGTGCGTGCGCAGCAGGTCGACGGCGGCGAGCGTCTCCATCGTCGGCACGTCGCCGCAGCACGCGAGCACGACGTCCGGGTCCGCGCCGCCGTCGTTGCTGGCCCAGTCCCACACGCCGAGCCCGCGCGCGCAGTGCGCCGCGGCGGCGTCGATGCCCAACCACTGCGGCGCCGGCTGCTTGCCCGCCACGATCACGTTCACGTAGTGGCGGCTGCGCAGGCAGTGGTCGGCGACCGCGAGCAGCGTGTTCGCGTCCGGCGGCAGGTACACGCGCACCACGTCGGCCTTCTTGTTCACGACGTGGTCGAGGAAGCCCGGATCCTGATGGCTCGCGCCGTTGTGATCCTGCCGCCAGACGTGCGACGTGAGCAGGTAGTTGAGCGACGCGATGGGCGCGCGCCACGAGATGCGGCGCGTGGTCTTGAGCCACTTCGCGTGCTGGTTGAACATCGAGTCGACGATGTGGATGAACGCCTCGTAGCACGAGAACAGCCCGTGGCGCCCGGTCAGCAGGTAGCCCTCCAGCCACCCCTGGCACAGGTGCTCGCTCAGCACCTCCATCACGCGGCCGTCGCGACTCACGTGCTCGTCGCCGGCGAGGATCACCGCCTCGGACGTGCGGTCGGTGACCTCGAACAGCGCGTCGAGCCGGTTGGACGACGTCTCGTCGGGCCCCACGACGCGGAAGTTGCGCGCGTCGGCGTTGAGCCGCATGACGTCGCGCAACATGGTGCCTAACACGCGCGTCGCCTCGCCGTCCACCGCGCCCGGCGCCGGCACGTCGACGGCGTAGGCGCGGAAGTCGGGCATCACGAGGTCGCGCAGCAGCAGGCCGCCGTTCGCGTGCGGGTTCGCGCCCATGCGGCGCTCGCCGACGGGCGCGAGCGCCGCCAGCTCCGGCACGAGGGCGCCGTCCGCGTCGAACAGCTCGTCCGGCCGGTAGCTCCGCAGCCACGCCTCGAGCAGCGCGAGATGCGCCGGATGCTCGGCGAGGCCGGCGAGCGGCACCTGGTGCGAGCGCCACGAGCCCTCGGTCGGCTTGCCGTCCACGACCTTCGGGCCCGTCCAGCCCTTCGGCGACCGCAGCACGATCATCGGCCACCGCGGCCGATCGACGACCCGGCGCTCGCGCGCGTCCGCCTGGATGTGGCGGATCTCGGCGACCACCTCGTCGAGCGTGACGGCCATCAGCGCGTGCATCGTCGCCGGGTCGTCGCCCGAGACGAAGAACGGCTCGTGCCCGTAGCCGCGCAACAGCGCGGTGAGGTCGTCGTCCCCGATGCGTGCCAGCACGGTGGGGCCGGCGATCTTGTAGCCGTTCAGGTGCAGGATCGGCAGCACCGCGCCGTCGCGCGCGGGGTTCAGGAACTTGTTCGAGTGCCAGCTCGCGGCGAGCGCGCCGGTCTCCGCCTCGCCGTCGCCGACGACACAGCACACGAAGAGGTCGGGATTGTCGAACGCCGCGCCGTACGCGTGCACGAGTGCGTAGCCGAGCTCCCCGCCCTCGTGGATCGAGCCGGGAGTTTCCGGCGCGGCGTGGCTCGGGATGCCGCCGGGATACGAGAACTGCGTGAACAGTCGCGTGAGGCCGGCGACGTCGCGCCCGATCTCGGGATACACCTCGCTGTACGTACCCTCGAGGTACGTGTTCGCCACCACGCCCGGCCCGCCGTGGCCGGGCCCCGCGATGAACATCGCGTTCAGGTCGTGCGCGCGGATCGCGCGGTTCATGTGCGCGTACACGAAGTTGAGCCCGGGCGTCGTGCCCCAGTGGCCCAGCAGCCGCGGCTTCACGTGGTCGAGCACGAGCGGCTCGCGCAACAGCGGGTTGCCGCGCAGGTAGATCTGGCCCACGCTCAGGAAGTTGGCGGCGCGCCAGTACGCGTCGATCGCCGACAGCTCGGCTTCGGCGAGCGTGCCGCGGGCGGCGACGCCCGGAACGCCGCCGAGTGCAGCGGCGGGTGGCCCGTCGTGCGTGGGCGCCAGCGTCACCGTCCCGCCGCGACCGTCACCGGCGCCGTCAGCCCGGGAGCCCCCACTGCGCGAGTCCAGAATCCCCCCGCGGCGCCCAGCAGGAGCAGGAGGGCGACGACGACGGCGAGCGCGAGGAGCACCTGGCGGAATCGCTGCCGGGCACCGTGTCCGGAGGACGCCGGGCGCTCGCCGAAGGCCTCCCAGACGTACATGACGTCCATCGGGCGTCGGCCCCGTTCGGTGTCGCGTGGTGCGCGCATGTGCGGCCTCGCTGGTGGACTACCGCCCCCCTCGTTCGGCGGGGCACGCCGCGCGGCGGCTTCGGTGCGACGGCCTCACCCCGTGGAGCGGAATCTCGTCGTGAGAGCGCACGTTGTCAACGTTTTGTCCAAGACATATTGCGGACAGCGACACGACACGTCGACGAGCCCCCGAATGACGCGAATGCCCCACCACGCTCGCAGGCCCTTGCCTTCGCAATGTCGGGCAGCCCACATTGAGGGCACCTGCCGCATGCGGCACCACTCTGCGGAAAGCCACCAGCGCGCAGAGCAACACGAGGCACCGACGGGCGCTACTGGCGACGCCACCATCCGGGGGCGTCGCCTTGTTCGTTCGGTTCCCATCGCGGGCCACGACCCGACTTTCGCGCCGTGAGGACCCGGCGCGCGCGTGCCGGCGGCGAGCCGCCGTCTGGCTGTCGACCGCGGCGCTCCCCGCCGTGTTGGGCGCGTGCGGCGTCCACGAATCACGCGCCGACGCGGACCGGGCTCCGGTCACCGTGCCGGCGGAGGCGCGCCCGGAGCTGCTCGCGAGCGGAGCGGCCGCGCTGGCTCTGTTCGGGGTTCGCCGATGGCGGCGAGACCGCGCCGAGCGCTCGACGTCGGCGCGACGTTCATCCTGACTCCGTCGCGCACAACGACCGCCCCCGCGGGCGGGCCGGGCCGCCGCCGAGCCTTGTTCGCGTCTGGCACCGGACGGGCCGACGACCTCCTCGCGGGGCCGATCCACGGTGAGCTGCTCGGCGCCGACCGGCTCGCCGATCGCGCGCGCGCGGTCGCGCGGACGCAGGTGCTCCGCACGGACCGCACGCCCGGCCGCCAGACGCGGCTCCTCTCGCGCCTCGACGATACGCGGCGTCTTCTCGCCGACGCCCGCGCGCGGCTCGGCGCGGCGGCCGAACGCGGGGCGGACGTCGGACCCGCCGGTGCGTGGCTCCTCGACAACCAGTACGTCGTCGAGGAGCACGTGCGGGAGGTGCGCGAGAGCCTGCCGGGCGCCTACTACGGCGAGCTCCCGAAGCTCGACGCCGGCCCGCTCGCCGGCTATCCGCGCGTGTACGAGATCGCGACCACCCTCATCGGCCACACCGAGGGGCGCATCGACGGCGCGAACGTGGAGCTCTTCGTCGCCGCGTTCCAGGAGGTCGCCCCGCTCGCCATCGGCGAGCTGTGGGCCGTGCCGGCGATGCTGCGGCTCGCGCTCATCGAGAGCCTGCGGCGGATGACCATCCGGACGCTGCGGCGGCTGGACGAGGTCGAGGCGGCGGACGACTGGGCGGCGCGTCTCGCCGGACCCGACGACGGGGAGAGCGCGGTGCCGCCCGAGGTCCTCGAGGAGTTCCTCGCACACCATCCGCCGCTGACGCCGGCATTCGTCTCGAGGTTCCTGCCGCAGCTGCGGCTCGCGGACCACGCGCTCCAGTCACACGTGTGGCTCGCGTCGTGGATGGCCGAGGAGGGAGTGAGCGCCGAAGACGCCGCCGCGCGGGCGCACGAGCGGCTCGCGCTCACGCAGGTGATCACGGCCAACAGCATCACGAGCCTGCGCGCGCTCGGCCGCCTGCACTGGAAGGAGTTCGTGGAGCGGCAGAGCGTGCTCGAGGCGACGCTGCGGACCGACCCGGCGGCCGTCTATGCCGACATGACGTTCGCGACGCGCGATGCCTACCGGCACGTGGTGGAGCGCGTCGCGCGGCGCACGCAGCGGGCCGAGCGCGAGGTCGCCGAGCTGGCCGTTCGGCTGGCCGGCGAAGGACGGCAGCGCTGGCCCGACGACGTGGCCCGCGGTCACGTCGGCTACTACCTGGTGGACGCGGGACGCGCGACCCTCGAGGCGGCCACCGGCTACGCGCCCGACGCCGGCGAGGCGCTCGGTCGGCGGGTGCTGCGCCACCCGAACGTCGTGCTGTTCGGCGGCATCGGCGCCGGCACGCTCGCCGCGCTCGCCGCGGTGCTGTGGCTCGGCGACGTGCACCTCGGCGCGGGGTGGGCGGCGTGGCTCCCGATCGTGCTGCTCACGCTCGTGCCCGCGAACGAGATCGCGGTCGGGACGGTCAACCGCCTGGTGACGGCGTTCCTGCCGCCGCGGACGCTGCCGAAGCTCGACCTGAGCCGTCCGGGCGGCATCCCGCCCGAGCTCCGCACGGCCGTCGTGATCCCCACGCTGTTCGGCAGCGTCGAGGCGGTGCGCGAGGCACTGGACAACCTGGAGGTGCAGTTCCTCGCCAACCGCGAGGCGCACCTGCACTTCGCGGTGATCGGCGACTTCACCGACGCGCCCCACGAGACGGCGCCCGGCGACGCCGCGATCGTCGCGGCCGCCGTGGACGGCGTGCACGCGCTGAACGCGCGCTACGCCGCCGGGCGCGCGGACGCGTTCTACCTGTTCCATCGGTCGAGGCGCTGGAACGCGCGGCAGGGCGTGTGGATGGGCTGGGAGCGCAAGCGCGGCAAGCTGGCGGAGTTCAACCGCTTCCTCCGCGGCGCGGCGCCCGACGCGTTCTCCGTGGTGGTGGGCGACGTCGCGGCGCTCCGCGGCGTCCGCTACGCCATCACCCTCGACGCCGACACGGTGCTCCCGCCGGACGCCGCTCCGCTGCTCGTCGGCGCGCTGGCTCACCCGCTGAACCGCGCGGTGTACGACGCGTCGTTAGGCCGCGTCGTGCGCGGCTACGGCATCCTGCAGCCGCGCGTCGGCGTCTCGCTGCCGAGCGCGCACCGCTCGCGGTTCGCCGAGATCCACTCCGGGCATCCCGGCGTCGATCCGTACACCACGGCCGTGTCCGACGTCTACCAGGACCTCTACGGCGAGGGGAGCTTCACGGGGAAGGGGATCTACGACGTCGACGCGTTCGAGGAGGCGACGCACGGCCGCTTCCCGGAGAACACGCTGCTCTCGCACGACCTGATCGAGGGGAGCTACGCCCGCGCGGGGCTGGCGACCGACATCGAGGTGCTGGACGACTACCCGACGCGCTATCTCACGCACGCGCGCCGCAAGCATCGGTGGATCCGCGGCGACTGGCAGCTGCTGCGATGGCTCGGGCCGACGGTGCCCGGACCGGACGGACCGGAGCCCAACCGTCTCTCGCTGTTGTCGCGCTGGCGGCTGTTCGACAACCTGCGGCGCAGCCTCGTCGAGATCGCGCAGCTCGCGCTGCTCGTCGTCGGCTGGACCGTGCTTCCGGGCTCGCCGCTGCGGTGGACGGCGCTCGGCCTCCTCGCGATCGCCGCGCCGTGGATCGTCTCCCTGCTCCTCGCGGCGCTGCGTCCGCCGCTCGACCGGTCGTGGCGCGCGTACTACACCGCCGTGGGGCACGATGCGGCGACGAGCGCCCGGCAGCTCGCGCTGGCGGTCACGTTCCTCCCGCATCAGGCGTGGCTCTCCGCCGACGCGATCGCCCGATCGCTGTGGCGCACGCTCGTCTCCGGCCGCCACCTCCTCGAGTGGCAGACGGCGTCGCAGACGGAGCGCGCGGCGACGGGCACGGCGTCGGCCGTGTGGCGCACGATGTGGCCCGCTGTCGCGCTGGCGATCGGCGCGCTCGCCGTGGTCGCGCCGCGCTGGATGGCGTGCACGCCGGCCGAACGGTGGCGGCTCGCCGCGGCGGCGCTGCCCCTGGTCGCGCTGTGGATCGCGTCGCCGGCCGTGGCGCGCGCGCTGAGCGCGCCGCCCGTGCGCCGCGAGCGGCGGCTCGACGCGGCGCACCGCGCGGCGGCCACGCGGTACGCGCTGGCGCACTGGCAGTTCTTCGAGCGCTTCGTCTCCGCGGAGACGAACTGGCTGGCGCCCGACAACTTCCAGGAGGACCCGGCGCCCGTCGTGGCGATGCGCACGTCGCCGACGAACGTCGGGCTGCAGCTGCTCGCGACGATCAGCGCGCACGACCTCGGCTTCATCCCGCTGGAGCGGATGACCGAGCGGCTCGAGCGGGCGTTCGACGCGCTGGCGCGCATGCGCCGCTTCCGCGGGCACTTCTACAACTGGTACGACCTGCACGACCTGCGGGTGCTCGAGCCGGCGTATGTCTCCACGGTCGACAGCGGGAACCTGGCCGGCCACCTCATTGCCGTCCGCCAGGCGTGCCTCGGCCTAACGACGTTAGGCTCCGGTCCAGGGCTCGACGCGCGGCTCCGCGCGCTCGCGCGGCAGGCGGGCGAGTACGCCGAGGCGATGGACTTCGGCCTCCTGTTCGACCGCGACCGCGAGCTGTTCTCGATCGGCTACCAGGAGGCGACGCACACGCTCGACGCGTCGTCGTACGACCTGCTCGCGTCCGAGGCCCGGCTGGCGAGCTTCGTGGCGATCGCCCGCAACCAGGCGCCGGTGGACCACTGGTTCCGGCTCGGCCGCACGCTCACGCACGCCGAGGGCGCGACGGCGCTCGTGTCGTGGAGCGGAAGCATGTTCGAGTACCTGATGCCGGCGCTCGTGATGCGGACCTTCCCGCTCACGCTGCTCGATCAGACGTACCACGGCGCCGTGCGTCGGCAGGTCGCCTACGCCGCCGCGCGCAGCGTCCCGTGGGGCATCAGCGAGAGCGCGTACAACCTCCGCGACCGCCACCTCACGTACCAGTACCGCGCGTTCGGCGTCCCCGACCTGGCGCTGAAGCGCGGCCTCGGCCACGACCTGGTGGTCGCCCCGTACGCCTCGGCGCTCGCGGCGATGGTGGATCCCGGCGCGGCGCTCGACAACCTCGCCGCGCTCGAGGACGACGGGGCGCTCGGCCCGTACGGCTTTCGCGATGCGCTCGACTTCACGCGCCCCGACCCCGGCGCGCGGTTCGCGCTCGTGCGCAACTACATGGCGCACCACGTCGGCATGAGCCTCGTCGCGCTGACGAACGTGCTCGCGGGCGACGTGTGGCCGCGGCGGTTCCACGCCGACCCGCTTGTGCGCGCCGCCGAGCTGCTGCTGCAGGAGCGCATCCCGCGGCGCCTCCTGCTCCAGCCGGCGCAGGCGGACGTCGCCGAGGGTGCATCCCCGGCCCCCGAGCTCGAGCGCCCGACGGTCCGCGCGTACGAGACGCCCGACACGCCGCAGCCGCGCGTCGTCCTGCTCGGTCACCTGCCCTACACCATCATGGTGACCAACGCCGGCTCTGGGTACAGCCGCTACGAGGGGCTCGCGGTGACGCGGTGGCGCGCCGACGCGACGACCGACGACGTCGGGCAGTTCTGCTACGTGAAGGACGTCACGTCCGGACGGGTGTGGAGCGCGACGCACCAGCCCGTGTGCGCGCCGGCCGACTCGTATCTCGCGCACTTCGCGACCGACCGCGCGACGTTCCACCGCGTGGACGGCGAGGTCGAGACACGGACCGAGATCGCCGTGGTGCCGGCAGACGCGGCCGAGGTGCGGCGCGTGACCGTGACCAACAACGGCTCGCGCGCGCGCGAGGTGGAGCTCACGAGCTACGCCGAAGTGGTGCTCGCGCCGCCCGACGCCGACCGCGCGCACCCCGCGTTCTCGAATCTGTTCGTGCAGACCGAGTGGCACGCGTGGTGTTCCGCGCTGTTCGCCACGCGCCGGCCGCGCTCGGCCACCGAGGCGTCCGTGTGGTGCGTGCACGTCGTGGCGGTCGACGGCACGCTCGGCGGCCCGATCACGTACGAGACCGATCGCGCGCGCTTCGTCGGCCGCGGACGTACGGTGCGCCGTCCCGCGGCACTCGACCCGCTCGCCGACGGCCCGCTCTCCGGCACGACCGGCGCCGTGCTCGATCCGGTTGTCGCGCTGCGGGCCCGCGTGCGGCTGGACCCCGGGCAGTCGGCCACGGTCGCGTTCACCACGCTCGTCGCCACGACGCGCGAGCGCGCGTTCGAGCTCGCCGACCGCTACGACGACCCGACCGCCTCCCAGCGGGCGCTCGATCTGGCGTGGACGACGGCGCAGGTGGAGCTGCGCGAGCTGAACGTCACGCCGACCGACACGGCACTGTTCCAGGATGTCGCCGGGCATCTGCTCTACGGGGAGCCCGCGTTAGGCGCGGACGCCGACGAGCGCGCGCGGAGCCGCGGGTCGCAGCCGCTGCTCTGGGCGGCCGGCATCTCCGGCGACTGGCCGATCCTGCTCGCCACGATCGACGCGCCCGACGGGCTGCCCACGCTGCGGCAGCTCCTGTCGGCGCACCAGTACTGGCGCCGACGCGGCATGCTGGTGGATCTCGTCGTGCTCGACGCGCGTCCGCCGACGTACCTGCAGGACCTGCACGACCGCGTCATCGCGGCCGTCGCCGCGTCGACCGAAGCGGGCGTCGTCGACCAGCCTGGCGGCGTGTTCGTGCGACGCGCCGAGCTGCTCGCCCCCGACGTGCTGCTCCTGCTGCGCACGACGGCGCGCGTGCACGTGGCGTGCGACGGCCGCTCGCTCGGCCACACGCTCGACGCGTCCGCCGCGGGAGACGCGGACGCGCCGGCCGGCGACCCCGCGATGTCCGCGCTCCGCCGGGCGGAGCGGAGCGCGCCGCAGGTGGTGCAGGCGCTGCAGCGACTCACCGCGCGGCTGCTGCATCACGTCTCCGCGCTCACGACGGACACCGACGAGACGCCCGTCGTCGCGCCGTACGCGGCGCCGCACAAGGCGGCGCGCGACGCGCACCCCGACGCGCTGTCGCTCGACAACGGCGTCGGCGGACTGACCGACGACGGCGACTACGAGATACGCCTGCGCGCCGGCGCGCTGCCCCCGGCGCCGTGGGCGAACGTCGTCGCGAACCCGCGCGGCGGCTTCGTCGTCACCGAGCGCGGCGCCGGGTTCGCGTGGGCGGAGAACAGCTACTTCTACCGCCTGACGCCGTGGCACAACGACCCGGTGAGCGATCCGGCGAGCGACGTCGTCTACCTGCGCGACGAGGCGAGCGGCGACGTGTGGAGCGCGACGCCGGCCCCCATCCGGCACGCGCCGGCGTACACCGTGCGCCACCGGGCAGGCAGCTCGACGTTCGAGCACGAGCACGAGGGCATCGCGTCCGCGCTCACGCTGGGGCTCGCGCCCGACGAGCCGGTGAAGGTCTCGCTGCTGCGTCTGACGAATCGCGACGCGCGACCGCGACGTCTGACGGTGACCGCCTACGTGGAGTGGACGCTCGGCGTGCTCCGCGAGCACTCCCGGCACCACGTGCAGACGACGTTCGACGCGGCGCGGCGCGCGATCCTGGCCCGCAACCCGTTCGACCCGCAGTTCGCCGGACACGTGGCGTTCTGCGCGATGAGCGAGCCGGTCACCGCGCACACGGCCGACCGCCGCGAGTTCCTCGGCCGCAACGGCGCGACCGACGCGCCGCGCGCCCTCGCGCACCCCGGCACGCCGCTCAGCGGACGGGTGGGCGTCGGGCTCGACCCGTGCGCCGCGCTGCAGTGCCGCATCGACCTCGCGCCCGGCGAGACGCGCGAGATCGCCATCGCGTTAGGCGCGGGCGCGAGCGAGGCCGACGCGCGCCGACTCGTCGACGCGTACGGCGGGGCGGGGCCCGCCCGCGGCGCGGTCGACCGCACGACGGGCGAGTGGCGCCGGCGCCTAACGGTGGTCCGCGTGCGCACGCCGCAGCCGTCGTTCGACGCGATGGTCAACCGGTGGGCGCTGTACCAGGCGCTCGCCTGCCGCATGTGGGCGCGCTCCGCGCTCTATCAGTCGAGCGGCGCCTACGGCTTCCGCGACCAGCTCCAGGACAGCATGGCGTTCGTGTACGCGGAGCCGGCGGTGGCCCGCGCGCACGTGCTGCGCGCCGCCGCGCGGCAGTTCGTCGAGGGCGACGTGCAGCACTGGTGGCACCCGCAGAGCGGCCGCGGCGTGCGCACGCGCTTCTCCGACGACATGGCCTGGCTGCCGTACGTCGTCGACCACTACGTGCGCGTGACCGGCGACGCCACGGTGCTCGACGAGGAGGTGCCGTTCCTCGCGTCGCCGCCGCTCGCGCCGGACGAGGACGAGCGGTACGACCTGCCGCAGGTCGCGGACGAGACGGCGAGCGTGTACGAGCACTGCCTGCGCGCGCTGCGACGCGCCGCCACGACGGGCGCGCACGGGCTGCCGCTCATCGGCACCGGCGACTGGAACGACGGCATGAACCGGGTGGGCGTCGAGGGCCGGGGCGAGAGCGTGTGGCTCGCGTGGTTCCTGACCGACGCGCTGCGCCGCTTCGCGGGCCACGCCGAGGCGCGCGCGGATCCGGCGGTCGCCGCGGAGCTGCGCGCGCGCGCCGCCGCGTACGCCGCGGCCGCGGAAGCGGGCGCGTGGGACGGCGCGTGGTACCGGCGCGCGTACTTCGACGACGGCACGCCGTTAGGCTCGGCGGCGAGCGACGAGTGCCGGATCGACGCGATCGCGCAGAGCTGGAGCGTGATCTCCGGCGCCGGCGACCCGGCGCGCCAGCGCGAGGCGATGCGGTCGTTCGAGACGCACCTCGTGCGCGAGGACGCGCGCCTGCTCATGCTGCTCACCCCGCCGTTCGACAGGACGCCTAACGATCCGGGCTACATCAAGGGCTACCTCCCGGGCGTGCGCGAGAACGGCGCGCAGTACACGCACGCCGCGCTCTGGTCCGTGCTCGCGACCGCGCTGTCGGGCGACGGCGACCGCGCGTTCGAGCTGTTCCAGATGATCAACCCGCTCACGCACGCGCGCACGCCCGACGAGGTGGCGACGTACAAGGTCGAGCCCTACGTCGTCGCCGCGGACGTGTACACCGCGGACGGGCAGCTCGGCCGCGGCGGGTGGACGTGGTACACGGGCTCCGCGAGCTGGCTCTATCGCGTGGCGCTGGAGACCATCCTCGGCTTCACGAAGCGCGGCGATACGCTCTCGCTCACGCCGTGCGTGCCGCGCGAGTGGCCGGGCTACTCGATCGTGTATCGATACGGCGCCACCGAATACCACGTCACGGTGGAGTCGATCGACGCGGCGGGCGATGCCGAACCGTCGGTCACGCTCGACGGACGACGTCTGCCCGATCCGTTCCTCCCGCTGGCCGACGACGGCGCGACGCACGACGTGCGCGTGATCGCGGTCCGCGGGCCCCGGTCACGTCGAGCGGACTATGTATTGCAGCGAACATAGTGCGGTGGGCGCCGTCAGCTCCAATCCGGGGCATCGCGCGATCCATGAGCCGGCTCCGCCGGCACGGAGGTACTCTCGTGCGCGACCTGCCCTTGCTCACCGACGCCGCGTCGGCGTCGACGCCCGCCGCCTCGCCGGCCGACCATCCGACGCTGGAGGGGCGCCGGCGCGGCCTGCTCCTCTACCCCGAGTTCCCGAGCAGCTCCTTCTGGAGCTACCGGTCCATCATGCCGATGGTCGGCGCGAAGGCGGCGTTCCCGCCGCTCGGACTGCTCACGTTCGCGGCCCTCATGCCGGAGAGCTGGTCGTTCGAGCTGATCGACCTGAACGTCCGGCGCCCCCCCGACGCGGAGCTGCGCGCGCGGATCGCCGGCGCCGACGCCGTGTTCGTGAGCGCGATGTCGGTGCAGAAGCGATCGCTGCTCCGCGTGCTGGAGGGTGCGGGGCGCGGGCTCGACACGCCGTGGGTGCTCGGCGGCCCGTACGCGTCGAGCTTCCGCGACGAGATCCTCGACCCCCACACGGCGTCCGACGAGGTGCTCCACCGCGGGCTCGACCTCCTCGTGTGGGGCGAGGGCGGCCAGTGGACCGCGACGATCGACCGGGTGCTGCGCAGCGCCGAGGGGTGCCGCCACTCGGACGGACGGCCGACGCTGCTCATCCCCGCCGCCATCGCCGCGCAGGAGCCGGGGTCGCGGAAGATGCTCAACGACCGCTCGATCTTCCGCGAGCTCGACACCACGCCGCCGCCGCGGTGGGATCTGATCGACGTGCGCGACTACCGCGCGATGATGGTGCAGACCACCGTCGGCTGTCGGTTCCGCTGCGACTTCTGCGACATCATCCAGTTCAATGGCGGCTTCACGCGGCCGAAGACGCTGGCGTCGGTGCGCCAGGAGCTCTCGGCGCTCCACGCGCTCGGCTACCGCGGCGGGATCTTCACGGTCGACGACAACTTCGTCGGCAACCCGGACGCGATCACGGCGATCCTGCACGAGATGATCGCGTTCCAGCGCGAGCACGGGTACCCGTTCTCGTTCTACACGCAGGCGAGCCTGGACCTCGGGTCGCCGAAGCTGGCGCACCTGCTGCCGCTGATGCGGCAGGCCGGATTCGAGCAGGTGTTCCTCGGGATCGAGAATCCCGACCCGGCGGCGTTGAACGCGATGAACAAGAAGCAGAACGTGAAGGCCGACATCCCCGGCACGGTGGCCGCGATCCAGGGCGCGGGGATCGAGGTCATGGCGGGATTCATCTTCGGCGGCGACGCGGACACCCCCGCGACGGCCGATCGCATCGCGGCGTTCGCCGAGCGGGCCGCGATCCCGACCGCGATGGCCGGCATGCTGACGCCGATCCCGCACACGCCGCTCACGGAGCGGCTGCGTGCCGAGGGTCGACTGCTGCCGAGCGAGTTCTCCAGCAGCAACGTGACCGACGAGGTGCAGTTCGTTCCACACGGGATGACGGTCGCCGAGATGCGGTCGGGCTACGACGCGATGCTGCGACGCCTGTTCGCCCCCGGCGCGACGCACCGCCGCTCCGCGGCGCTCCTCGAGCGGCTGCAACCGCACGTGTTCCACGCCCGCCACGGGCGCCGCGCGGATCTCCGGGCAGCGCTCCGCTCGCTGTGGCGGCAGGGGGTGGCGAGCGCTTCGCGGCCCGCCTACGTCCGCCTGCTGTGGACCGCGGCCCGGCTGGACAGGAACCGATTCCTCGGCGCCGGGCGGGCGGCGCGCGAGATCCAGCGTCGTCTCCACGCGCACGATCGGGGCAGGGCCATCGCGCCCGAGCGCGAGGCCGCCGAGCTCCTGGCGCTGGTTGACCACGCGTGCGACGCGATGGTGCGCGCCGGATCGGAGCGCGCCCTGGACGACGTCGCGGGCTGGGCCGCGGGGCTGCGCGAGCGGATCACCGGCGGCCGCGTGACGCCGGACGACCTGCGGTCGCTGTCGCACTGGGGCCTGGAGTACTTCGCCCTGCAGCGGAAGCTGCACCGGTTCCCGGGCGCGTACGTGGAGAAGGCGTTCAACCTCGCCATCAAGGGGCTGCACTACGAGACCGTGATGCGCGGGATCGCCTCGTCGGCGTAGGCGGCGCGTCAGCCGTCCGCGAGCGGTCGTTTCTGTCAAGAATTTGTCTAGGACAATACCTTGACAATAGGCCGCTCCGGTGGTATCCTTCGGCCATGCGGGACGGCGGGTCGGACCGGTCGTTCAGCAGTCAGCATCAGGTCCGCGCTGGAGACTCGCCATGAACCGCTCCCCGCTGCTGCTCGTCCTCACCGCCAGCGGACTGGTTACCGCGGCGTGCAACCCATTCCGCAGCCCGTTCAAGCAGGCGCCGGTGGTCGAGGTGACCACGCGCGACGCGAACGCGAACGCGCGCTGGAACGCGACGCTGGTCTCTCCGGCGAGCCTCGCCGGCGCCGTGCAGATGACGGGCACGGCCGTCATGACGCCCGGCTCGAACGCGGGCAACACGCAGGTCTCCGTCTCGCTCGCGAACGCCTCGCCGGGTGGCGTGCATCCCTGGCAGCTGCGCCGCGGGCAGTGCGGCATGGACGACGGCGTGTTCGGCCTGGCCGACGCGTACAAGTCGCTCACCGTCGACGACCAGGGCCGCTCCACGAGCTCGGTGACGGTGCCGCTCGTGATGCCGACCGAGGGCAACTACTACGTCCGCGTCGGCGCGTCGGCGGCGAACCCGGAGACGGTCGTCGCCTGCGGCAACCTCGCGGCGCCCAGCCGCTGAGCCGCGGCGGTCCCGCCCGCGCCGTGCCTAACGCCCGCCTAACCGGCGCCTCACAAGCGTCCATCCCGAGAGGAGCCACCGTGACGAACGTGAACGCTCCACTGATCACCCTGGCGCGCAAGCTCGCGCCCCTCGCCGACCGCGTGGTCATCAAGGCGACCGACGAGGCGGAGCAGCGGCGCGGCGGCCTCTTCATCCCGGATACCGCGAAGGAGAAGCCGCAGCAGGGGGAGATCATCGCCGCCGGCCCGGGCAAGTTCGACGAGAAGGGCGGCCAGCGGATCCCGATGGACGTCAAGGTCGGCGACAAGGTGCTCTACGGGAAGTACAGCGGCACCGAGGTCACCATCGACGGCGAGCCGTACCTGATCCTCCGCGAGTCCGACGTGCTCGCGATCGTCGGCTGAGCCCAACAATCAAGCGAGAGGTCAGACTCATGGCTGCGAAGGAACTGCATTTCAACACCGAGGCGCGCGCGGCGCTCAAGCGCGGCGTCGACCAGCTCGCCGAGGCGGTGAAGGTCACGCTCGGGCCGAAGGGCCGGAACGTCGTCATCGACAAGAAGTTCGGCGCCCCCACCGTGACTAAGGACGGCGTCACGGTCGCGAAGGAGATCGAGCTGACCGATCCGCTCGAGAACATGGGCGCCCAGATGGTGAAGGAGGTCGCGACGAAGACCAGCGACAACGCCGGTGACGGCACCACGACGGCGACCGTGCTCGCCCAGGCGATCTTCCGCGAGGGCCTGAAGAACGTGACGGCCGGCGCGAACCCGATGGCGCTGAAGCGCGGCATCGACAAGGCCGTGCAGGCGATCATCGAGGAGCTCAAGAAGATCTCCGTCCCCACCGCCGGCAAGAAGGAGATCGCGCAGGTCGGCGCCATCTCGGCGAACAACGACAAGGAGATCGGTGACCTCATCGCCGAGGCGATGGAGAAGGTCGGCAAGGACGGCGTCATCACGGTCGAGGAAGCGAAGGGCCTCGAGACGACGCTCGAAGCCAAGGAAGGCATGCTCTTTGACCGCGGCTATCTCTCGCCGTACTTCGTCACGGATCCGGACAAGATGGAGGCCGTCCTCGAGGACGCCGTCATCCTGATCCACGACAAGAAGATCTCCTCGATGAAAGACGTGCTGCCCGTGCTCGAGAAGGTCGCGCAGGCGGGCCGCCCGCTGCTCATCATCGCCGAGGACGTCGAGGGCGAGGCGCTCGCCACGCTGGTCGTCAACAAGCTGCGCGGCACGCTGCGCGTGGTCGCGGTGAAGGCGCCGGGCTTCGGTGATCGCCGCAAGGCGATGCTGCAGGACGTCGCCGTCCTCACCGGCGGCGAGGTCATCTCCGAGGAAGTCGGCTTCAAGCTGGAGGGCGCCGAGCTGCGGCAGCTCGGCCGGGCCGAGCGGATCGTGGTGGACAAGGAGAGCACGACGATCATCGACAACGCCGCGGGCAACAAGGACGCCATCCAGGGACGCCTCAGAGAGATCAAGGGCGCGATCGAGAAGAGCACGTCGGACTACGACAAGGAGAAGCTGCAGGAGCGGCTGGCGAAGCTCGCCGGCGGCGTCGCCATCATCAACGTCGGCGCGGCGACCGAGGCGGAGATGAAGGAGAAGAAGGCCCGCGTCGAGGACGCGCTGCACGCGACCCGCGCGGCCGTCGAAGAGGGCATCGTCCCGGGCGGCGGCGTCGCGCTCGTGCGCGCGCAGAAGGCGCTCGATGCGCTGAAGCTCGAAGACCCCGACGAGCAGATCGGCGTGCAGATCGTCAGGCGCGCGGTCGAGGCGCCGCTGCGCACCATCGTGCAGAACGCGGGCGGCGAGGGCTCGATCGTGCTCTCCCGCGTGCGCGGGGCCGACGAGGTCGCGTACGGCTACAACGCGCTCACGGACACGTACGAGGACCTCGTGCAGGCGGGCGTCATCGACCCGACGAAGGTCACGCGCATGGCGCTCCAGAACGCGGCGTCGATCGCGAGCCTGCTGCTCACCACCGAGGCAACGATCGTCGAGCGGAAGCAGAAGGCGGCCGCCGGCGCGGGCCAGGGTGCCGGCGACGGCATGGGGGGCATGGGCGGCATGGGCGGCATGTACTGAGGCTCGTTAGGCACCCGCGGCCCGACGACGGCGCCGCGTCTCACATCGCCGGCGCGACCGGCTGGAGCACCGCATGGACAGAAACGGAAAGAAGCCGAAGGCGGCGCGCGACGCGTCGAACCCGCAGCGCAGCGACCAGAAGAACGCCGCGCGGGACGTCTTGGGCCGCATGGCGGCCGACGCGCAGCTCCAGCGCGCGCGCACCGGCGACGCGACCGCGCCGCCTAACGGCCCGCGGAAGGGCCACCGGCCGTAGCCGACGTGGGAGCCGAGGCCCCGACCGCCGCCGACGCGACACGCGACCAGCTCGTCACGCATCTGCGGGCCGACGCCGCCGCGCACGACGCGGACCTGTTCGACGCGATCGGTCGGCGCTTCGACGACGTGGCGCGCCGCTTCCCGCGCGCGGTCGGACCGGGGATCGGCCGGCTGCGCGTCGCGCTCACGTTCTGGGACGGGTGGATCGACGCGCGCAACAACGGCTGGCCCGACGGGCCGATCCACCGCTCGGCCTGGGCAGGCCTCGCGCGCGGCGTGGCGGCCGACCTCGAGGCCGACCGCGAGATCGCGGATCCGCTCGTGCGGGAGCGTTTCGACGTCGCGGCCAACACGTGCCTCAACGACCGCATGCGGGCGCTCACCGTCCGACTGCGCGATCGGTGACGCCGCCGCGCCCCCGCGCGGCTACGGGAGAAGACCCGATGGCACGACCACGCGGGGAATCAGGCACGCGCGGACGAGGTCGCGCACGACCGCGTTGACCGGACGTACCGGCGGGCGCGGGTCGACGGGGCCGCCTTCATCCTCCCAGCGGGCCAGCTCCGCCCGGCCATCCCCGGCGCTCGACGGGGCGGGCGCGATGGCGCCGACGGCGACGACCGCGTCGTCCCCGGTCCGCTCGACCGCCGGAGCGGTCTCGGGCCCGCCGTGCGACGACGCGCGCAGCTCGTCGCGCTCACGTTCGCTCTCCTGCTCGACCAGCGCGCGCCATCCAACGGCTCGCTGCGCTCGGTGCGTCGACATACCGCGCCTCCACGAAGGTGGTGCCACAGCGCGTGCTCCACGACCCGAAAGCTCGCACGGGCGCGGCGTTTTGTCAACGCTTTGTACAGGACAACTTCCGGACAAAGGAGGCGTCGGACGCTTTCACCGCGCGAGCGCCTCGCGCAGCCGCTCCCCACGCTCCCCCGCCGGCCCCGGCGAGCGCGGGCCCGGGCGGCCCGGCTCCGGCACCGTGTCGACCACCGCGAACGTCGGCCCGCGCGCGCCTAACAGTTCGGGCAGCGCCGTCGTCCACGCGGCGAGATCGCCGAACCGGTGCGTCGCGCCGAGGCCGCACGCGCGCGCCAGCGCCGCGTAGTCCACGCGCCCCGCGCCCGGCGTGGGCTGCGCGCCGGTCACCTCGTACACGCCGTTGTCGAACAGCAGCACCACGAGGTTCGCGGGCGCCGCCTCGGCGATCGTGACGAGCGAGCCGAGGTTCATCAGCATCGACCCGTCGCCGTTGCACACGATCACGCGGCGGTGCGGCTGCGCGAGCGCGATGCCGAGCGCGAACGTCGTCGCCTGCCCCATGCTCGACGGCACGAGCACGAGGTCGAGCGGGTGCGCGCCGAGCGCCATCCACTCGCGCGCCGCGGCCATCGTGGTCACCACCACGTCGTCGTCGCCGCGCCGGTCGCGGAGCGCGGCGAGCGCCTCACGGAGCGCGATCACGCCTTGCCCTCCGCGATCACTGCGGCGCCCGGGCGGCGCGCCTCGCGACACGCGAGGTAGTGCGCGCGGATCGCGTCGAGCTGCGACGGCTCGGTGACGAGGCGGTAGTCGATGCGCCACGCGTCGAGCACCGGCTCCGTGAACACGAGACACGTATCGCCGGGGAGCGTGCTCTGATCGAGGTAGCTGCGATAGCCGATGAGCGCGAACACCGGCAGCTTCCAGTCGTGCAGCACGTTGCGCAACGCGTCGCCCGACTCGAACAGGCCGGTGCACTGGATCATGACGAGCGGCGTCGCGCCGCCGAGGTAGAGGCCGCCCGCGACGCCCCACGCCTCCCCCTCGCGGCAGACGCGTACGAGCGTCAGCTTGGAGGTGCGCTCGATCGCCGCGTACCAGGTGCCGAGCGTGCTGTCGGGGACCGTGACGACGTGGGTGACCCCGACGTCGGTGAGGAGGGACGCGATCTGCTCGCCGGTGAACATGCCGAACGCTCGCGCCCCGCGCACGCCGCGGCAAGCGTCGGTGCCTTCCCGGACATGACCACGATGCCTAACAGACTCCGCGCCCGCTTCCTCACCGCGACGCTCGTCCTCATGGCGTGCGGGCCGACGCACCACAGCACCACGCCGCCGGCGACGGTCGTCTTCACGAACGACTCGGCGGACCTGGCCGAGGTCTACGCGGTGCGGTCGAGCGGCGGCGCGATCCGCATCGGCACGGTGGAGGCGGGACGCACCGCGCAGCTCCGGGTGCCCGCGACCGCGCTCGGCGGCGACGGCACGGTGACGTTCTCGGCGCGCATCTTCGCGCGGCCGCGCATCACGCCGACGTCGGGGCCGGTGCCGCTGCGCGAGGGCGAGAGCGTGGCGGTGCGGCTCCCCGCCGACCTGCGCATGCTGTCGGTGCTTCCCGTGCGCCAGCCGTAGCCGCGCACGCTCGCACCTCACTCCGCACGCAGCGCCCGCACCGGATCCGTCGCCGCCGCGCGACGCGCCGGCAGCCAGCTCGCCGCCAGCGCCACCGCGATCAGGATCGCGGCGCCGCCGGCGAACGTGACGACGTCGAGCGGGCTCACGCCGAGCAGGAACGACATCAGGAGCCGCGTGGTGCCCACCGCGAGCAGGAGCCCGATGCCCAGGCCGACGGCCACCGGCCGCATCCCGTCGCCGGTGACGAGCCGCAGCACGTCGCGGCGGCCGGCGCCTAACGCCATCCGCACGCCGATCTCGCGCGCGCGCTGGCCGACGAGGTAGGCGACGATGCCGTACAGCCCGACGGCGGCGAGGAGCAGGCCGACGGCGCCCATCACCGCCGTGACGAGCGCGCCGACTCGCTGCGGGAGAAGCACGCCGCTGGTCTCGGCGCTCAACGTCGTCACCGCCGGCGCGGGGAGCGCGGGGTCGAGCTCCCGCACGGCGGCGCGGATCGCCGGTGCGAGGCGCGCCGCATCGCCGCTCGTCCGCACGAGGAGCTCGGCGTGGTCGGCGCGACGTCTCGCCGCGGCCTGCCCGATCGCGAAGTAGGCGAACGGCCGGAGCTCCTCGCCGAGCGACCAGTACTTCGCGTCGCGCGCGACGCCGACGATGGTGACCGCTTCACTGCCGCGACGGAACGTGCGCCCGATCGCGCTCCCGCCGGCCGGCCAGAACCGGCGGACGAAGGCCTGATTCACCACGGCCACCCGCGCCGCGCGCTCGTCGTCGGCGGCGATGAAACCGCGCCCCTCCACGATCGGCATCTGCAGGGTCTCGAAGTATCCCGCGTCGACCTCCTCGAAGCGCACCGGCGTTCCGTCCGCGTTCGCCGGCGGCACGGGCGAGCCGTCGATTCGCAGATCCACGCTGTTGCCGCCGCTGAGTGGGAGATTGCGCGCGTACGAGACGGCGACCACGCGCGGCGACTGCGCGATCCGGTCCTTCAACGCGTGGAGGAGGAGTCGCCCCTTCGCGTCGTCGTATTCGTGCATGCCGAGGTCGAACCCGGCGACGGCGACGTTCGACGTGTCGAACCCGAGATCGACGTGACGCCCACGATCGAGCGCCCGCAGGAACAGCCCTGCCGCGACCAGCAGCAGGAACGACACCGACATCTGGCCGGCGATGAGCAGGCTCTGGACGGTGGAGCGCCGCGAGCCCGCGCCGGCCGTATCGTCGCGCAGCCGCCCGCTGACGCCGACGCGCGCCGACTGCAGCGCCGGCGCGAGGCCGAACGCGACGCCGGTGACGAGCGACAGGACGAGCGCGAACGCGAGCACGCGCGCGTCCGGCGCGAAGTCGGGGGCCAGCGGCAGGCTCACCGAGAGCGGGAGGCGCGCGAGCAGGCGCGTCGCGTACAGCGCGATCAGCACGCCGCCGGCGGCGCCGACGACGTAAAGCAGCAGGCTCTCGGTGAGCAGCTGTCGAACGAGGCGGCCGCGCGTCGCGCCTAACGCCAGGCGCACGGCGGTCTCGCGCCGGCGGGCGACGGCGCGGGCCAGCAGCATCGCCGCGACGTTGATGCTGGCGATGAGCAGCACGAGTCCCGACGCGCCGAGCAGCAGCGCCATGAATCCCAGGACCCGGCCGTGCATGTCGTACGGCAGGCCCGAGAGCGACGCGAGGCGCACGGTCGTGTAGCGTCGGTCGTCGGCCGGCCCGTTCCCCTCCGCGGCGTACTGCGCCACGAGGCGCGAGAGCTCGCGCTGGACCACGCTCCGATCGACGCCGCTGCGGACGAGCGCGAACGTCTGGAGCCACCCGGGACGGGGGTTGGTGAGGAGGTCGTTGCCCGGCGAGAGCAGCGGCAGGGCGGCCATCGGCACCCACGCGTCCGTGCGCATGAGCGCGAAGACCCCGCCGAACCTCGGCGGCGCGACGCCGACGACCGTGAACGCGTACCCGTTCACGCGCACGGTGCGGCCGATCACCCGCGGATCGGCGCCGAGCCGCGTCGTCCAAAAGCCGTGCGAGATCACGACGACGGGGTGCGCGCCGGGCGCGCCGTCCTCGTCCGGCGTGAAGAAGCGTCCGAGCGCCGGCCGCACGCCCAGCGCTCCGAAGTAGTTGCCCGTGACGATGGCGCCCTGCGCGGCGACGCTCTCCTCGCCGGCGTCGATCGTGAGCGGCATGAACGACCAGGCGGCGAGGTCGGCCATCGGACGCGTCGCGGCGCCGTCGCGGAGGAACCGGTACAGCGGATACGACACCCAGTTGTCGCCGGTCCCGTCGGGGAGCGCGCGGTGCACCTCGACGACCGCGTCGGCGTTCGACACGCCGGGGAGTGGGCGCAGCGCGACCGCGTTCGCCACGCTGAAGATCGTCGTCACCGCACCGGTGCCTAACGCGATGACGAGCACCGCGATGGCGGTGAAGACCGGCGTCTTGCGAAGCATCCGGCCGGCGAAGCGCAGGTCGCGCGCGAGGGTCTGGAGCATGGGGCCGACAGTGCACGTCGCGGCAGAGCGCCGCAAGAACCGACACGCGCCTAACGCGGCGCCCGACCGCCGTTCGTCACCGGCCGGGTTGACGGGAGGGCCGAAACTCTACATAGGTAGCACAACCCGCCCACCCCGCATGCCCAGCGTCCGCCTCACGCGCCACACCGCGCTCGTCCTCGTCGCCCTCGCCCGCGGCCTCCGCCACGGCTTCGACCTGCTCGACGCCACCGGGCTGCCGAGCGGCACGGTGTACCCGATCCTCCGCCGGCTGGAGTCGGCAGGGCTCGTGAAGTCGCGGTGGGAGGCGGTGCAGATCGCGCGCGACGAGGGACGCCCGCCGCGCCGCTACTACCAGCTCACCGGCGCCGGCGCCGAGGCGCTGCGCGAGGCGCTCGCGCGGCATCCCGACGCCGCCGCGGTCCCCGTGCCCGGTGCCGCGCGCGGCCTCGGCCCCGAGCCGGCATGACCGCCCCTGGGTCGCCCCCCGGCCTCGCCGTCGTCCGCGCGCTCGCCCCCGTCGTCCCGCGACCGCGGCGCGAGGAGTGGGTGGCCGAGTGGGAGGGCGAGCTCGCGTGGGCGTGGCGCGACGCACGTCGCGACGCCGACCGCCGCGGCGCGCCGGCCTGGCCGGCCGCGCTCCGACTCCTCCTGCGCAGCCTCGGCGCGTCGACCGACGCCCTGTGGCTGCGCGCCCACGACGGGATGCCCGCCATGCTCCCCCTCGACGCCAGGTACGCGCTGCGCGCGCTGCGCCGTCGCCCCGGCTTCACGCTCGTCGCCGTGCTCACGCTCGCGTTGGGCATCGGCGCCACGACGGCGATCTTCAGCGTCGTCAACGGCGTGCTCCTGCGGCCGCTCGCCCTCCCCGAGCCGGAGCGCGTGGTGCGTCTGGAAGGCATCCCCACCGACGGCAACGCGGAGAAGGTCGGCCCGTCGACGTCGTACCCCGACTTCCGCGACCTGCACGCCCGCGCGCACGCGTTCGCCGCGCTCGGCGCGCTGTGGCCGTGGCAGACGACGCTCACCGCGCGCGACGCCGAGCCGGCGAAGCTCGACGTCGGCTACGTGACGGCGGACTTCTTCCGCGCGCTGGGCATCGCGGCGGCGCGCGGCCGCGGCGTGAGCGCGGACGACGAGCGGCCGGGCGCGCCCGAGGTGGCGGTGCTCTCCGACGCGCTGTGGCGCACGCGCTTCGGCGCCGACCCGCGCATCGTCGGCCGCACGATCACGCTCGACGGGCATCCGGTGACGGTGATCGGCGTCATGCCCCCCGACCCCGTGGCGCGCGACTTCGCGCTGTGGCGGCCGCTCGTCCCCGGGCCGCTCGACGCGCAGCGCGGCGCGCACCGCCTCACCGTGCTCGGTCGGCTGCGCGCCGGCGTGCCACTCGCGCGGGCGCAGGCGGAGGCGAGCGCGATCGCGCGCGCGCTCGAGGTGCAGTACCCGGAGTCGAACACGAAGCGCGGCGCGCGCGTCGCGCCGCTGCAGGACCAGATCGTCGCGCCGGTGCGCCCCGCGCTGCTCGTGCTCCTCGCCGCCGTCGCGCTCGTGCTCGTCGTCGGCTGCGCGAACCTGGCGGGGCTGCTGCTCGCCCGCGCCGCGGCGCGCGAGCGCGAGATGGCGGTGCGCTCGGCGTTAGGCGCCGGACGCGGGCACCTGCTGCGGCAGTGGATGACGGAGAGCTTCCTGCTCACCACGGGCGGCGCGGTGGCCGGTGTCGCCGTGGCGTGGGCGGGGATGCGCGCGCTGCTGCTGTTCGCGCCGCGCTCCATCCCGCGCGCCGACGAGGTGACGCTCGACGGACGCGTGCTGCTCTTCCTGTTGGGCGTGTCGGCGGCGACGGGGCTCGCGTTCGGCGCGCTGCCGGCGGTGCTGCAGCGCGGCGGCGGCGCGGGCGTGCTGCGCGACGCGCGCGGCGCGACGGCGAACCGCGCGCGGCGGCGACTCCGCCGGCTGCTCGTCGCCGGCGAGATCGCGCTCGCCACGGTGCTGGTGAGCGGCGCCGGGCTGCTCATGCAGGGGCTGTGGCGCCTCACCCACGCCGACCTCCGCTTCCAGCCCGACGATCTCGCGCTCGTGCATCTCTCGCTCCCCGAGACGCGCTACGGCGCCACGGACGCGGTCATCGCCCTCGACCGCATGCGCGATGCGGTCGCGGCGCTGCCCGGCGTGCGCAGCGTGTCGTTAGGCTATGGGCACCCGCTCGATCAGGGGTGGACGTCGAGCTACCGCGTCGTCGGCCAGCCGGCGCCGACGCCCGGGTCGGAGCCGGAGGCGATCGTGCGTCCGGTGGCACCGGGGTACTTCTCGACCGTGGGGCTCCAGCTCCTCCGAGGCCGCGACGTCGCCGCGACCGACGCCATGAACGCGCCGGGCGTCATCGTCGTGAACCGCGCGTTCGCGCACCGCCACTTCGGCGACGCGAACCCGATCGGCCGCGCGATCGACCGCGGCCAGTCGTGGTGGAAGGGGCAGCCGACGACGTTCACCATCGTCGGCGAGGTGGCCGACGAGCCGGTGACGGGCCCCGGCGGCCCGCCGCAGCCGACGCTGTACTTCTCGCACGCCCAGTTCCCGTTCCAGGAGATGTGGCTCGTCGTGCGCCACGCGCCCGGCACGTCGGTCGGATCGTTAGGCAACGCGGTGCGCCGCGCGGTGTGGTCGGTGGACGCGCAGCTGCCGGTGGAGCCGCTCCGCCCGATGCGCGACCTGGTGAGCGAGGCGTCGGCCGAGCCGCGGTTCAACGCGCTGCTGCTCACGCTGTTCGCCGGCGCGGCGCTGCTGCTCTCGGCGGTCGGCATCTACGGCGTGCTGTCGTACACGGTCGCGCAGCGCAGCGCGGAGATCGGCGTGCGGCTCGCCCTCGGCGCGCAGCGTCGCGAGGTCGTGCGGGCCGTCGTCGGCGAGGGGCTCGGGCTCGCCGGCGTCGGTCTGCTCGTCGGCGTGCCGGGCGCGATCGCCGCGGGTCGCGTGCTCGCCTCCGCGCTCGCGGGCGTGGAGTCCACCGACGTCATGCTGCTCGCGGCCGTCGCGACGACGCTCGTCGCGGTGGCCGTGGGCTCGGCGTGGATGCCGGCGTGGCGCGCGAGCCGCGTGGACCCGGTGGCGGCGCTGCGGGTCGATTAGTCGTGAGCGCGGGGAGGTGACAGGCGAGTACCCTGGGGATCCAAGTGCGATCGAAGAGATCTCGAGATCCCTTTCATCGCCGTTGGATCCCCGGTCGTACTCGTCCGGCACCTCGAACCTGTCGGAGAACGTCAAGTTCTCTCGAACCACGGAGGACACGGAGGGCACGGAGGAGAACCTTTCGTTGGTGTGCTCTGTGTGCTCCGTGTCCTCCGTGGTTCAATCGCGCGCGCCCGCTCGAACCTCCGCCAGTGCAGGCAGATCCGCGTCCGCGCGCACCCAGTTCGCGAGCAGCTTGCGGTACGCGTCCGCCGCGCCCGCGCGGTCGCCCGACGCGGCGCGCGCCCGCGCCAGGCCTAACAGCGCGAGCGAGCGGTTCGGCTGGTGGGCGAGGCTGCGCTCGTACTCGACGGCCGCGCCGCGCGGATCGTTCGACGCGAGCAGCGCGCCGCCCAGCAGCTCGTGCGCGGACACGTACGACGGCGGTCCGATCACGGGCACGCGGTCCTCGAACGCCGCGGCGGCGCGCAGCCGCGCGAGCGCGAGCGCCGAGTCGCCGCGCCCGCGGGCGGCGAGCGCGTCGAGCGTGAGCGCGTTCAGCATGGCGAGCGGGCTCCGCGTCGTCCACGTCGCCGAGTCGGGAACGCCGCCGAGCGTTCGCGCGACCGCGATCACCGCCGTCGTGTCGCCGCGCATCGCGCCGGCGACGGCATGCGCGTAGCGCGACGCGGCGAGGAAGCCCGCCTCCCGGCCCGCGGCGGTCGACGGCCCCGTCGGCGCGGTCGTCGGGCCGTCGATGGCGACGTCGTCCCACCGCCCCGTCTCCGCCGCATAGAGGAACGCGAGCGCGCCGGGCGCGTAGCGCGCGTCGACGTGCGCGGCGCCCGCGAGGTCGGCGCCGGCGAGCACGGCGCGCGTCGTGTCGAGCAGCGCACGCGCGGCGCGCCAGCGGCCCTGCTCCAGGTAGCCGTACTGCAGCCACGTGAGCGCGTGAAAGCTGAGGTCCGCGCCGGTGCGGCCGCGCGCGCGCACCCACGCGCGCGACGACGCCCACGCGCGCTCGTTCGACGCCACGAGGTCGTCCCACATGCCTAACGACAGGTAGACGTGCGACGGCATGTGCAGCGCGTGCGTCGCGTCGGGGGCGATCTTGTCGTACGCGCGCGCGGCGGGAAGCGCGCGCGGCGCGTACGACTGGTCCATGTCGGCGACGTGGATCAGGTAGTGCGCGGCGCCCGGATGGTTCGGGCTCGCGGCGAACACGCGCTCGGCGAAGCGCGTCGCGCGCTCGGTCTCCTCGCGCCGTCGCGCGGGTGGCAGACCGCCCGCCTGCTGCGCCATCATCGCGCCGATCGACGCGAACGCCGACGCCTCGAGGTCGTCGGGATAGCGCTCCGCGACGGCGCGCATCGAGTCGGCGAACGCGACGACGCGCGCGGCCGGCGTGGTATCGGCGAGGAACGCCTCGACCGCGGCGCCGTACGCGCGCTCGCGCGCGGTGCCGGCCTTGGCGAGCCGCGCCGCCGGCGTGGGCGCGAGGCGCGCGACCGCGCGGCGGCCGGCGTCGGGATCGTCCTCGCGCCAGAGGATCGGCGAGTACGTCAGCGACTCGAGCCAGTACGCGATCGCCAGCCCCGGATCGGCGCGCTCCGCCTCGCGGAACGCGGCCGCGGCGTCCTCGTACTCGAAGCTGTGGAGCAGCGCGACGCCGCGCAGGAACGGCGTCTGCGCCGCGCGCACGCCGGAGTTCGGGAACGACACCGTGCCGAGCCGCGGCGCACCGTGGTCGTGCTGCGCGGCGGCGAGCGCGGGCAGGAGCGCGAGAGCGAGCGCGACGATCGACGAGCGGCGCATGCAGTCCTCCGATCGGGGCGGTCCATCATGCCGTCCCACGGAGCACGGCGCCAGACGCGCGCGTCAGGCGGCGAGCACGCGCGCGAACACGTCGGTGTCGACGTTGCCGCCGGTGAGGATCACGGCGACGCGCCTGCCGCGCATGCGATCGCGCTCCTGCAGCAGCGCGGCGAGCGCCGCGGCGCCGGCGCCCTCGGCGACGTTGTGCGTGTCGGCGAACAGCGCACGCATCGCCGCCTCCACCTCGTCGTCGGTGACCTCGACGACGCGCTCGGCGCCGCGCGCCACGACGGCGAGCGCCGTGGGATCCGCCGTGCGGCACGCCACGCCGTCCGCGATGCGCGTCGTCGACTCGTGCGACACGACGGCGCCCGCGGCGAGCGACCGCGCGAACGCCGGCGCCGCGGTCGACGTCACGCCGATGACGCTCGTGCGCAGGCCGAGCGCGTCGCGCGCCGCGATCACGCCGCACGCGCCGGAGCCCATCCCGATGGGCACGTAGACCGCGTCGAGCGGCGGCGTGGCGCGGAACAGCTCCAGCGCGTACGTACCCACGCCGCGCACGAGCAGCGGATGGAACGACGGCACGCGGTGCCACCCGCGCTCGTCGGCGAGCGCGTCGGCGGCCTCCGACGCGGCCTGGAAATCGTGGCCGCGCTCGAGCAGCTCGACGCCCAGCGCGCGCATCGCGGCGTTCTTCTCCACCGAGTTGCCGTGCGGCGCGACGATCGCCGCGCGCAGCCCCGCGCGCGCCGCGGCGAGGCCCACCGACTGCCCGTGGTTGCCCCGCGTCGCGGTGACGACGCCGACGACGTCGGGCCGCGCGCGGCGCAGCGCGTCCATGTAGACGATGCCGCCGCGCACCTTGAACGCGCCGACCGGCGTGTGGTTCTCGTGCTTCACCCAGACCTCGGTGCCGCAGCGCGCGGCGAGCAGCGGCCACGCGTACTGCGGTGTCGGCGGCAGCACGGCGTGCACGAGCGACGCGGCGTCCTCCAGCTCGCGCAGGGTCGGGAGCGTCGTCGCGTCGTCGAGCGTCACGGTCGTCATCGTCCGATCTCCGAGGAACTCACGATGCCGCGCGGCGCGGCATCACGTCGGCGAGCGCCCGTCCGGTGGCGAGCATGGCGCGCGCCGCCGCGGGCGTCACGCCGCACCAGCGCCGGAACGCGGCGGAGAAGTGGCTGTGCGTGGCGAAGCCGAGGTCGAGCGCGACGGCGCTGAGCTGCGGCTCGCCGTCGGCCAGCCGCTCGAGCGCGACGGCGAGCCGCAGGTGCAGCAGGTAGCGGTGCAGCGGCATCCCGACCTCCGCGGTGAACACGTGCGCGAGATGCGACGGCGAGATGTCGAGCGCCGCGGCGACGTCCGCGAGATGGTGTGCGCGGCCCGGGGCGCGGGCGAGCGTGTCGCGCGCCGTCGTCACGAGGTCGCGCCGGCGGCGCAGCCGGCCGAGCGCGGCGGCGTCGTTAGGCACCGGGGGCGCGGCGCGGTGCGCGGGTACGGCGAGCACCTGCGCCACGAGCGCCAGCGCGGCGTCGTCCACCGCCGGCGCGTGCACGTCGGCGAGCGGGCGCGCGAGCGCGGCGCGCAGCACGTGCAGCGCGAGGAGCACGCGCGGGCCGACCGTCGCCTGGGCGTGCGCGAACGGCCGCGCGGCGCGCTCGCCGCCGAACGCTCCCGGGGCGAGGCCGATCACGACGTGGCCGGTCGCGTGATCCGCGCGCCGGGGTGCGTCGCCGGCGTTCAGCAGCAGCACGCGCGTCGGATCCACCGCGGGCGACGGCGGGCCGAGTCGCATGCGCTGAATCCCACACGCGTGCGGCTGCGAGCGCGAGAACACGACCTGGTGGCGCGTGGCGCACCGTTCGACGACGGTCGTCTCGCGCACGGTGACGAGATCGCCGCGGAACAGCAGCCGTCCGTGCGGCATCGCGAGGCGGTCGGACGTGAGCACGTCAGCCTCCTCCCGCCGCGGCGGGCGCGGGCCACAGCACGGTCGGGGCGACGACGCGCTCCATGAACCGAGACGGCACCGGCGCGTTGCGGAAGCCGAACCGCTCGTACAGCCCGTGCGCGTCGCGCGTCATGAGCGACAGGCGCCGCAGCCCGCGCAGATCGGGGTGCGAGAGCAGCGTGCCGACGAGCCACGCGCCGAGCCCGTGGCCGCGGTGCGCCTCGAGCACGTAGACGTCGGCGAGGTAGCCGAACGTCGCGCGGTCGGTGACGACGCGCGCGTAGCCGACCTGGCCCGCATCGTCGTGATACAGCCCGCAGCACAGCGAGTGCTCGGCGGCGCGCCGCACGACGTCCTCCGGGATTCCCGGCGACCAGTACGAGCGCGCGAGGTAGCGGTGCACCGCCGCGAGGTCGAGGCGCGCCGGGTCGGTCGACACGAGGTACGCGACGCGCCGCGCCTCGATCGCATCAGCCGCGTACGCCGCGCGAGCCGCATCAGCCTGTTGCATACAATGCGGATTGTATGTATGATTGGCTGCAATTGAATGGCGATTGTCTGGCATCATATAACGACCCGGCCCCACCGGCAAGCACCCGCTCCGACCGACCCGTCACATGCGCTGGAACCCGCGGCTCCCCCGCGGCGGCGGCCCCGTCTACCGGGCCATCGCCGACGCGCTCGAGGCCGACATCAAGGCCGGCCGCCTCGGCGCCGGCGACGCGCTCCCCACGCAGCGCGACCTCGCCGAGCGGCTCGGCGTGAACTTCACGACGGTGACGCGCGCGTACGCCGAGGCGCGCCGCCGTGGGCTGCTCGACGCGCGCGTCGGCAGCGGCACGTTCGTCGCCGGAGCGCCTAACGGATCGGCCGCGTCCACCGCGGCGGTGCCGGAGGAGACGCGCGACGTCGACCTCAGCGTGAACGCGCCGCCGGTGCCCGCGTGGATGGGCGGCGCGCTGCGCGCCACGATCGAGAGCGTCGGCGCCGACGGCGACGTCGTGCGGCAGATGCTCACCTACCGTACGCGCCGCGGCGACGCCATGGCACGCGAGGCGGGCGTGGCGTGGCTGCGCGGCCGCGGCATCGATGCGTCGGCCGAGCGCGTCGCGGTCACCGGCGGGGCGCAGCACGCGCTCGCGCTGCTCCTCGCAACGCTCGCGCGGCCGGGCGACACGGTGCTCGTCGAGGCGCTGTGCTACCCGGGGCTCGAGGGCTCCGCGGCGTCGGCCGGCGTGAGGCTCGTCGGCGTGCCGGTGGACGAGGAGGGACTGCGGCCCGACGCGCTCGACGCCGCGTGCCGGCGACACGGCGCGACGCTGTTGTGCTGCGTGCCGACGCTGCAGAACCCGACGACCGCGGTCATGTCGCTCGCGCGTCGGCAGGCGATCGTCGACGTCGCGCGCCGGCGCGGGCTGCGCGTGGTGGAGGACGACATCTGCGGCCCGCTGCTGCAGGACGCGGCGACGCCGCTCGCCGCGCTCGCCCCGGACGTCGTGACGTACGTCGGCAGCCTGTCGAAGTGCGTGGCGCCGGGGCTCCGCACCGCGTTCGTGCTCGCGCCGTCGCGCGACGACGCGGCGCGGCTCGACGCCGCGGTGCGCGCGTCGGTGCTCATGCTCTCACCGCTGCCGCTCGCCGTCGCCGCGTCGTGGGTCGCCGACGGCACGGCGGCGCGCGCGGTGGCCGACATCTCGCGCGAGGCGGCGGCGCGCGGCGCGCTCGCCCGGGCGCTGCTCGGCGCGCCTAACGTCTCGGCGCCGGCGGGGTCGATCCACGCCTGGCTGCGGCTGCCGTCGACGTGGACGGTCGCCGGGTTCGTGGCGGAGGCGCAGCAGCAGGGCATCCGCGTGACGCCGGCCGACTGGTACGTGCGCCCCGACGGCTCGGCGCGCCCCGCACCGGTGCCGAACGCGGTGCGCCTCGCGCTCGGCAGCGCGCCCGACCGCGCCGCGCTCGAGCGGGCGCTGCGCGCGCTCGCCGCGATCCTCGCCCACGAGCCCGCGCGCCGCGCGCCCACGCTGTGACGGCGCCTAACACCGTGGCGCTCGCGACGAGCGCCGCGTACCCTGAGCTCGCCCCCGACGACCGGCTGCTGCTCGCCCCGCTCGCGCGGCGGGACGTCCGCGCCGAGCCGGTGGTGTGGGACGACCCCACGGTCCGGTGGACGGACTACGGCGCCGTGGTCGTGCGCTCGTGCTGGGACTACCACCTGCGCGCCGACGCGTTCGCGCGATGGATCGACCGACTCGAGGGCGCCGGCGTGCCGCTGTGGAACCCACCGCGCGTGCTGCGCTGGAACGCCGACAAGCGTTACCTGCGCGATCTCGCCCGCGACGGCGTGCCGACGGTGCCGACGCGGTGGGCCGACGGGTCGACGCGCGAGTCGCTCGCCGAGCTGCTCGCGTCGAGCGGATGGGCCGACGCCGTCGTGAAGCCCGCCGTCTCGGCGTCCGCGTTCCGCACGTGGCGCGTGTCGGCGCGCGACGCGCTCGCGCACGAGTCGGAGTTCCGCGCCACGCTCGCCGCGGGGCCGGCGCTCGTGCAGCCGTTCGTGCGCGCCGTCGTCGGCGAGGGGGAATGGTCGCTCGTCTTCCTCGGCGGCGCGTACAGCCACGCCGCGCTGAAGCGGCCGCGTGCCGGCGACTTCCGCGTGCAGCAGGAGCACGGCGGCTCGTCGGTGAGAGCGGAGCCGGCCGCGTCGGTGATCGCGCAGGCGGCGTCGATCGTGGCGCGGTACGCGGCGGACTGTCTCTACGCCCGCGTGGACGGCGTCGTCGACGACGGCGCTTTCCGACTCATGGAGCTGGAGCTCGTGGAGCCGCACCTCTTCCTGGAGATGCGAGCGGACGCGGCGGAGCTGCTGGCGGATGGCATCGCTCGTGTCGTCTCACGCGGAGCCGCGGAGAACGCCGAGAAGACCAAATGAATGGGTTGGCTCCGCGTTCTCCGCGGCTCCGCGTGAGACGCACGTGCCTAACGCCTGACGCGTGACCGCTCGAGCGCCTCGCCGACGGTCCGCCCCGGGCCCATGAGCATCGCGGCCGACGCGACGACGATCGGCATGGCCATGAGCAGCGTCGCCGCGCGCGGCCCGAGCACGGTCGCCAGGCCGCCGTCGACGAGGCTCGCGAGCGGGCGCGTGCCGAGGAACGCGACGCTCCACAGCGCCATCACGCGACCGCGCTCGGCGTCGCTCACCTCGAGCTGCAGCAGCGTCGTGACGCGCGTCTGGCTCGACAGATAGCCGAAGCCGGCCACGGCGAGCGCGACGAGCCCCGCCTCGAGCGCGGGCGAGAGCGCGAAGCCGATCATGCCGGCGGCGAACAGCGCGAGCATGATCGCGATCGTCCGTGCGGGTCGACGTCCCTCGCCGGACGGGATGACCGACGCCGTCACCGCGCCGACGCCGAACGCGCCGATGAGGATCCCGACGAACGTGTCCGGGCGCCCGTACACGCGCGTCGCGAACGCCGGCGCCACCGTGTTCACCGGGTCCATCGACAGCGACACCGCGGCGACGACGAGCAGCAGGATGAAGAGATGCCGCTCCGCCAGCACCATGCGCATGCTGTCGCGGAGCCGCGCGCGTCCGCCGGCCCGCGTCGTCTGCGCCGCGGGGTGCGCGACGAGCATCGCGCCGGCGAAGAAGAGGTACGAGAACGCGTTGAGCCCGATCGCCCACGCCAGGCCGAGCCGCGCGACGACGAACGCGCCCGCCACGGGCCCCACCGCGCGCGCGAGGTTGAACGTCACCGAGTTCATCGCGACCGCCGCCGGGAGATCGTCGCGCGGCACGAGCGCGGGAAGGATCGCCTGCATCGCCGGCGTGGCGAACGCGGTCGTGAGACCCAGCACGAGCGCGAGCGACAGCACCACCGGCAGCGTGCCCGCGCCGAGCGCCACCGCCGCGGCGAGCGCGCCGCTCGTGAGCGTGGCGACGACCTGCGTGGCGACGATGAGCCGCCGGCGATCGCCACGGTCCGCCGCTGCGCCCGCCCACGGCGCGAGCAGCAGCACGCCGGCGAACTGCGCGAAGTTCACCGCGCCCACCCAGAACGACGACCGCGTGAGCCGGTAGACGAGCAGCGACAGCGCCACGTTCTGGAACCACGTGCCGCAGTTCGAGAGGACGTTGCCGGTGAAGTAGAGCGCGAAGTCGCGGTGGCGGAGCGCGCGCAGCGAGGAGCGGCGCTCGGGCGTCTGTTGCGCGGCGGTACTGGTCACAGATTACCGGCACCACTCAGAAACCGTACCGTGACCGACCCGCCGCTCGACCAGACGCTCCGCTCGGCACAGGCGTTCGTCCGCGACGCGCTCGTGCCGCTCGAGCCGCTGCTGCTCGCGCAGGACTACGACCGCCTGCTCCCCGCGCTCGCCTCCGCGCGCGACCACGTGAAGGCGCTCGGGCTCCTCGCGCCGCACATGCCGCGCGGCGAAGGTGGGCTCGGCCTGTCGCTCGCCGACTTCGGTCGGCTGAGCGAGGTGCTCGGCTGGAGCCCGCTCGGCCACTACGCGTTCAACTGCCAGGCGCCCGACGTCGGCAACATGGAGCTGCTGCACCGCCACGGCAGCGCGGCGCAGAAGGCGCGCTTCCTCGCGCCGCTCGTGCGCGGCGAGGTGCGGTCGTGCTTCTCGATGACCGAGCCGGAGCGCGCGGGCTCCAACCCCGTGCACCTCGACACGACCGCGCGCGTCGACGGCGACGACTACGTCATCGCGGGGCACAAGTGGTTCACGTCGAGCGCGGACGGCGCCGCGTTCGCCGTCGTCATGGCCGTGACGAACCCCGACGTGCCGAGCCCGCACGCGCGCGCGAGCCAGATCCTGGTGCCGCTCGACACGCCGGGCGTGCGCATCGTGCGCACCATCCCGGTGATGGGCGAGACGGGCCGGGGTTGGTTCAGCCACGCGGAGATCGAGTACGTGGACGTGCGCGTGCCGCGCGCGAACCGCATCGGCGCCGAGGGCGCGGGGTTCGTGCTCGCGCAGGAGCGGCTCGGCCCCGGGCGCATCCATCACTGCATGCGGTGGATCGGCCTGGCCGAGCGGGCGCTCGACGTGATGTGCCGCCGCGCGGCGTCGCGCGAGCTGGCACCCGGTCGACCGTTAGGCGCGCAGCAGGCCGTGCAGCACTGGCTCGCCGAGTCGCGGGCCGAGATCCACGCGTCGCGGCTCATGGTGCTCGACGCCGCGCGGAAGATCGACGACGCGGGCGCGCACGCCGCGCGCGTGGACGTGTCGCTCATCAAGTTCTACGTCGCCGGCACGCTGCAGCGCGTCGTCGACCGCGCCGTGCAGGTGTGCGGCGCGCTCGGCGTCACCGACGACACGATCCTGTCGTGGATCTACCGGCACGAGCGCGCGGCGCGGATCTACGACGGGCCCGACGAGGTGCACAAGTCGGTGGTCGCGCGACACATGCTGAAGGCGTACGGCGTCGACGTCGCGATCTGAGCCCGTCCCCATTCCACCCGCCCCGCGTCCGATGACCGAATTCCCGTACGACACGCGGCTGAACGTGCTGTTCCCCGCGCTGCAGAAGATCGAGCTCGCGCCGCTCGTCGCGTCGGTGACGCACCCGTGGTACAACCAGACACTCTGCCGGGTGAACGACTCGGTGGTGCGACTCGGCGTCATGCAGGGCGCGTATCACTGGCACAAGCACGACGCCGACGACGAGTTCTTCTTCACGCTCGAGGGACGGTTTCTCGTCGACCTCGAGCCGTCGCCGGCGGGCGAGCCCGGTCGCGTCGTGGAGCTCGGGCCGGGCGAGGGCGTCGTGGTGCCGCGCGGCGTCGTCCATCGCACGCGCGCGCCGGAGCGCGCGGTGATCCTCATGGTGGAGACCGCGGCGATCGTGCCCACGGGCGACTGATGGACGCGACCATCACGCCGCGCGACCCGCTCGACCTCGACGCGTTGGGCGCGTGGCTCGCCGCGCACGGCCTCGTGGGCGAGCTGGAGGTCGAGCAGTTCCCGGGCGGCTTCTCGAACCTCACGTATCTCGTGCGCGCGGGCGACCGCGAGCTGGTGCTGCGGCGCCCGCCGATCGGCGCCGACGTGAAGGGCGGCCACGACGTGCTGCGGGAGCACCGCGTGCTCGAGCGGCTCTCGGCGCGCTGGCCGAAGGCGCCGCGTCCCGTGCTCGCGTGCGACGACGCCACGGTGCTCGGCGGGCCGTTCTATCTCATGGAGCGCGTGCGCGGCACGATCCTGCGCGGCGTGCCGCAGGATCCGCCGGCGCCGGCGACGATGCGCGAGCTGTCGGGCCGCCTCGTGGACGGGCTGGCCGAGCTGCACGCGATCGATCCGCGCGAGGCGGGACTCTCGGATCTCGGAAAGCCCGAGGGCTACGTGCAACGGCAGGTGCGCGGGTGGGCCGAGCGGTGGCGTCGCGCGCGCACCGACGACGTGCCCGACATGGATCGCGTCGCGGCGTGGCTCGACGCGCACCGGCCGGGCGAGTCGCGCGCGGCGGTCGTGCACAACGACTTCAAGTACGACAACGTCGTGCTCGACCCCGACGACGCGACGCGGATCGTCGCGGTGCTCGACTGGGAGATGGCGACGCTCGGCGACCCGCTCCTCGACCTCGGCACGTCGCTCGCCTACTGGACCGACGCCGACGACCCGCCGGATCTGTTAGGCGCGTCGCTGCACAACCCGACGTCGCTTCCGGGCAACCTGTCGCGCGCCGAGGTGGTCGCGCGCTACGAGTCGGCGAGCGGGCGGCCGGTGACCGACGCGCCGTTCCACTTCGCGTTCGGCCTGTTCAAGGTCGGCGTGATCGCCCAGCAGATCTACGCGCGCCACCGCCGAGGTCTCACGTCGGACCCACGGTTCGCGGCGCTGATCGATGCGGTGCGCGGCGTGAGCTGGCTGGCGACGCGCGCGATCGAGCTGGGGCGGGTCGATCGACTGAGGTGAGCGATTCGAACTGC
Organism: Gemmatirosa kalamazoonensis; assembly: GCF_000522985.1. Lineage (NCBI taxonomy): Bacteria > Pseudomonadati > Gemmatimonadota > Gemmatimonadia > Gemmatimonadales > Gemmatimonadaceae > Gemmatirosa > Gemmatirosa kalamazoonensis. The sequence goes on along the minus strand of NZ_CP007130.1, from coordinate 726,298 downwards.
ATTGAACCACAGAGGACGCAGAGGGCCGCATAGCACACCGATGGGGCGAGGTGGCAGGCGAGTACTCTGGGGATCCAAGGGCGATCAAAAAGATCTCGAGATTCTCTTCATCGCCGCTGGATCCCCAGGGTACTCGCCGAGCACCTCGAACCGGCCGAACAGAACGTCGAGTCCTCGTGGTTCAATTCGAAGAGAGCCGTCCTCTGCGGCCCTCTGCGTCCTCTGCGGTTCAATTCACACGGTCACGCCAGCCGCCAGTTCGGCGCGACGTTCTGGTTGAACCGGAACACGTTCTCCGGGTCCCACGCGTTCTTCAGCGCGACGAGCCGTGCGTACGTCGCGTCACCGTACGCGCCGCGCACGCGGTCGGCGCCTTCTTCCACGCCGAGGTAGTTGACGTAGGAGCCGAGCGCGGACGGGCGCACGGCGTCGTGGACGTCGCGCACCCATCGGACGTGCACGTCGCGCTCGGCCGGATCGGTCCAGCGGCCGACCATCGCGAGGTTGAACGCGGCGTCGCGGTTCGGGAACGCCGTCGCGTCGCGCGGCACGCGGGCCACCGCGCCGCCCATCTGCTCGATGACGAGCACCGACAGCGGCGACGTCGCGGCGGCATAGGCGTCGACGAGCGCGTCGATCGTCTCGTCCGTGAGCGCGCGCAGGAACTCGCCGCGCCAGTAGACCTGGAAGCCGGACGGCGCCATCCCGTCGTCGAGCAGCCGCTGCTGCGCGACGTACGGCATCGGCTGCACGAGATCGGCGAGCGGCGGGCCGAACTCGCGCAGCGGGCGCAGCGCGGCCTCCGCCTCCTCGGCGGGCCCGCACCAGCTCGGGATCAGCGCGCAGATCGGTGCGCCCTCGGGCGACGTCAGCAGGCCGGCGAAGACGGTGAGCGTGTCGGGCGCGGAGCGCGTGAACTCGCGGTAGAAGCGCAGCACCTCCTTCGCGCGCGCGAGCGGGTGCACGAGCAGGCCGGAGACGACGCCGTCGAGCGGCTGCAGCCGGAACGTGAACGCGGTGACGACGCCGAAGTTGCCGCCGCCGCCGCGTAGACCCCACAGCAGGTCCGGGTTCTCGTGGTCGCTCGCGCGCACGGCGTGGCCGTCGGCCGTCACGAGCTCCGCCGCGACGAGGTTGTCGCACGCCAGGCCCTGCCGGCGCATCAGCCAGCCGATGCCCCCGCCCAAGGTGAGCCCACCGACGCCGGTGGTGGAGATCGCGCCGCCGGTGACGGCGAGGCCGTGCGCCTGGGTGGCCGCATCGACGTCGGCCCACGTCGCGCCGCCCTCGACGCGGGCGGTGCGCGCGTCGGGGTCGACGGTCACGCCGCGCATCTGCGAGAGGTCGATCACGAGCCCGTCGTCGCAGAGGGCGAGCCCCGCCGCATTGTGGCCCCCGCCGCGCACCGCGACGGGGAGCCCGCGGGCGCGCGCGGCGACGACGGCGGCGCGCACCTCCTGGGCGTCGCGGCAGCGGACGATGAGCGCGGGGCGTCGATCGATCATCCCGTTCCAGAGACGGCGCGCATCGTCGTAGCTCGCGTCGCCCGGGCGGATGACCGTGCCGGGCAGCACGGCGGTGGGGTCGTACGACGACATCGGGACGGTGGCGGTCGTCAGTGGCTCCATGGGTCCATGCTCCTCATCGGGGTTGCCATGCGTGCCGTGTCCGGTCCCCGAACATCGGCCGGCCGAGCGTGCGCGCAAGGGGGCCGTGGCCGGGGCTGCCGGGTGCGGGCCAGGGGCTGGCGGGAACCTTCTCGTCAAGCGACTTTACTAGCCAGTAAAGTTCCTTGACCAACTGGTCCACCCGGCATGACCGAAACGCACACCCCCGGCGCGTCCTGGCACGAGCGACAGCGCGGCCTCCGCGAGACCGCGATCCTCGACGCCGCCGCCGCGCTCATGGCGGAGCACGGCTACGCCGCCACGAGCGTCGACGACATCGCCGCGCACGTCGGCGTCTCCAAGCCGACGCTCTACCAGCACTTCCCGTCGAAGGACGCCATCGCGCAGGCCGTCCTCGTGCGCAACCTGTCGCGCGCCGAGGAGCGCCTCGCCGCCGCGGAGGCCGACATCGCCGCCGGGGAGCGCGCCCGCGCGCGCCTCGAGCGCCATCTGCGCGACGCGATCGGCGTGCACAACGCGCTGTGGGGCACGCGCGCGCAGCTCCCCGGCGCGCTCCGCGACGCGCCCGCGCTGCGCAAGCGCCGCGAGCGCGTGTGGGCGCGCTACGGCCGCATGATCGACACGTGCAAGGCGGAGGGCGACTGCCGCACCGACGTCCCCACCGCGCTGCTCGTCCGCCACATCGTGCGCGTGTTCCGCGGCGACTACGCGGACCTCATCGCCGACGGCACCGTGACGCTGGAGGCGCTGGCCGAGATCCTCGTGTCGCTGCTGTTCGACGGCATGGCGCCGCGTGCGGCACCGCGTCCCACGTCGCGGAAGCGCACCGTGCCGCGGCGCGCGCTCGCGCTCGCGGCGCTGAGCCTCGTCGCGCACGCCGTGCTGCTCGACGCGCAGCCGACGACGCCCGCGTCCACCCGGCCGCTCACGCTCGCCGACGTCGTCGACGCCGCGCTGCGCGCGAATCCGACGGCGCGAGCCGCGGCGGCCGAAGCGCGCGTGGCCGCGGAGCAGTACGCCGCGGCACGCGGGAGCTGGCTCCCCACGTTGACGTTCGCGCCCTCGTTCGTCGCGGCACAGAGCGCGTCGAGCGGCGGCGGCGCGGGCGGCGGCGCCCCGTCGTTAGGCGGCGCGCAGCGCGTCACGTTCGGGCCGTCGGTCAACCTGTCGTATCTGCTGTTCGACGTCGGCGGCCGCGCCGGCACGGTCGGCGCGGCGCGCGAGACGGCGAGCGTGCTCTCGCTCACGCGCGACGCCACCGTGCAGCAGACGCTCCTCCAGGCGGAGCAGGCGTACTTCGGCTACCAGGCGGCGCGCGCGCTATCCGACGCGCAGGAGGCGAACGTGCGCACTGCGACGGCGAGCCGGGACGCCGCCGTCGGACGCTACCACGCGGGACTCGCCACGGTCGCCGACACGCTGCAGACGGCGACCGCGCTCGCCCAGGCGCGCGTCGCCGCGGTGAGCGCGCGCACCGGGCTCGCCGCCGCGCGCGCGACGCTCGCCACCGCGATGGGCGCCCGCGCCGACACGCCGTTCGCCGTCGCCATCGAGCCGGCGCCCGACGCCGACGCGACGCGCGCCGCGACGGCCGCGCTCACCGCGAACGTGGACTCGCTCGTCGCGCACGCGCTGCGCGAGCGCCCCGACGTCAGCGCCGCCGGCGCGAACGCCGCCGTCGCCGGCGAGCGGGTGCGCGTCGCGCGCAGTGCGCTGCTGCCGAGCGTGCAGGTGGGCGCGTCGGCCGGCCACGTGGTCGCGAACCAGGCGAACCTCGCGGGGCAGAGCTACAACGTGCAGCTCGGCCTCGCGCTCCCGCTGTTCGACGGCGGTGCGCGTCACGCCGATCTCGACGCCGCGCGCGCCGAGCAGGAGGCGGCGCAACTGCGCGCCGAGGCCGTGCGCACCGGCGTCGTGAATCAGGTCGTCGCGTCGGCCGACGCGCTGCGCCTCGCCGGCGACCAGGTGGCGACGAGCGCCGCACTGCTCGCGAGCGCGGTGAGCTCGGAGGAGGTCGCGCGCGGTCGCTACACCGAGGGCGTCGGCAGCGTCGTCGACCTCGTCACCGCGCAGGGCGCGCTCGCCACGGCGCGCGCGCAGGCCGCGCAGTCGCGCTGGGGGTGGGCGTCCGCGCTCGCCGAGCTGTCGCGCGACGCCGGGATCCTCGGCGCCGCGGGCGAGCTACCCGCCGTCGCCGCGCCGGCCGTGCCGCCCACCACGCGTCCGGGCGCCGCGGCGCCCACGATCATTCCGTCCTCGTCTCGCTGACGCATGCGCTCATACATCGTGTCCCGCCACGCGCTCGCCGCGCTCTCGTTAGGCACCCTCGCCGCCTGCCACCGCGACGACAGGCAGGCGCACGGCCCACAGAAGATCCCCGTCGTCGTCGCCGTCGCCGCCACCGGCACGGTGCCCGTGACGCTCGCGACGAACGGCACGGTGGAGCCGCTGCAGACCGTCGCGCTGCAGGCGCGCGTGAGCGGCCCCGTCGTCGCGGTGCGGTTCGCCGAGGGCGATCCGGTGCGCGAGGGGCAGGTGCTGTTCGAGATCGACCCGCGGCCGTACCAGGTCGCGCTCGATCAGACGCGCGCCGTGCTCGCGCGCGACCGCGCGACCGCCGCCGCCGCGCGCTCCGACGCCGAGCGCTACGCCTCGCTCGTGAGCAAGGGCTACGTCACGCAGTCGCAGGCCGAGCAGCAGCGCGCGAGCGCCGAGGCGCTCGCCGCGACCGTCGCGGCCGACGAGGCGGCCGTCAGGCAGGCGGAGCTCAACCTGAGCTTCGCCACCGTGCGCGCGCCGATCGCAGGGCAGACGGGGAACCTGAACGTGCGCGTCGGGAACCAGGTCGCCGCGAACGGCGGCCCGCCGCTCGTCGTCATCAACGCGGTGACGCCGGTGCACGTGCGCTTCCCGGTGCCCGACCGGCAGCTTCCCGCGGTGCGCGCCGCACAGCGCACCGGTGGGCTCGACGTCGCGGTGGGCGTGGCGACGTCCGTCAGCGCGCCGGGGACGGCCGGCGTCACCGAGCACGGCGTCGTGGACTTCGTCGACAACGCGGTGGACTCGGTGTCGGGCACGGTGATGCTGAAGGCGCGCTTCGCGAACGCCGACCGCCGGCTGTGGCCCGGCTCCTTCGTTCCGGTGTCCCTCACGCTCGGCCAGCTCGCGAACGCGGTGCTCGTGCCGTCGGTGGCGGTGCAGCAGGGGCCTAACGGATCCTACGTCTTCACGCCCGACGCGGCGGGCAAGGCGAAGCAGGTGGCGGTCGTCGTCGAGCGCACCGTCGGCGACGTCGCGGTCGTGTCGAAGGGGGTCGCGCCCGGCGACCGCGTCGTGATCGACGGCCAGTCGCGCCTGTTCGCCGGCGCGACGATGACGATCAGCCGCACCGTCGCGGTGCACGTCCCCGATCCGTCGGCGGCCTCGCCGAACGTGCGCGGCGACACGAGCGCCGCGCTCGAGGTGTCGACCAGCGCGGGGGAGACGCGATGAGAGCGGACAGGATCACCGTGGCTGTTCGTTTCGACAGGATGAGCAGGACGGACAGGATGAGAACCAACAACGACAGCAGTGCTCTTGTTGTTGGTTTTCATCCTGTCCGTCCTGCTCATCCTGTCCGCGAAGCCGGGCAGCCCGGCCGCGCCTCGTTTCGTCCGTCGCTTCCGGTACTCCTGTCATGAACGCCCTCGCGCAGTTCATCCGACGCCCGGTCATGACGACCGTGCTGATGCTCGGCCTGTTCCTGTCCGGCCTGTTCGCGTTCCGCTCGCTCGCCGTGAGCGACCTGCCGAACGTCGACTTCCCGACGATCACGGTGAGCGCGTCGCTCCCCGGCGCGAGCCCGGAGACGATGGCCGCGTCGGTCGCCACGCCGCTCGAGAAGCAGTTCTCGACGATCGCCGGCATCGACAACATGACGTCGAGCAGCACGCTCGGCTCGACGCAGATCACGCTGCAGTTCTCGCTCGAGCGCAACGTGGACGCGGCCGCGCAGGACGTGCAGGCGGCCATCAGCGCGACGCTCCGGCAGCTGCCGCAGGACATCACGCCGCCGAGCTACCAGAAGGTGAACCCGGCGAACAGCCCGATCCTGTTCGTCGCGCTGTCCAGCTCCACCATCCCGCTGTCGCAGCTCGACGAGATCGCGCAGACGCAGCTCGCGCAGCGGCTGTCGACGGTGAACGGCGTGGCGCAGGTGCAGGTGTTCGGCACGCAGAAGCGCGCCATCCGCGTGCAGATGGACCCGCAGCGCATGGCACGGCTGCAGCTCGGCACCTCCGACGTCGCGACGGCGATCTCGCAGGGGAACCCGAACCTCCCCTCCGGCACGCTGTGGGGCGACCGGCGCGCGGTCACCGTGCAGGCGAACGGGCAGCTCTCCACCGCCGACCAGTTCGCGAACATCGTCGTCACCTACCGCAACGGCGCGCCGGTGCGCGTGGGCGACATCGGCCGCGTGTACGAGGGCGTGCAGAACGACAAGACCGCGGCGTGGTTCGGCGGGCCCGCGGCGGGGAGCGAGCCGCACCGCGCCATCGCGCTCGCCATCCAGCGCCAGCCGGGGACGAACACGGTGGAGGTGGCGGACGGGGTGAAGGCGCTCATGGCGCAGCTCACCGGCAACCTGCCGGGCGGCGTGAAGATCGACGTCATCTTCGACCGCTCGCGCACCATCAAGGAGAACGTGCACGAGGTGGAGTTCACGCTGCTCCTCACGCTCGTGCTGGTGGTGCTCGTCGTGTTCGTGTTCCTGCGCTCGCCGCGCGCCACGGCCATCCCGTCGCTGGCCCTGCCGCTCTCGGTGGCCGGCACGTTCGCGGTGATGAAGGCGCTCGACTACTCGCTCGACAACCTGTCGCTCATGGCGCTCACGCTCGCCGTGGGACTGCTCGTCGACGACGCGATCGTGGTGCTCGAGAACATCATGCGCCACCGCGAGATGGGAAAGCCGGCGATGGAGGCGGCGCTCGACGGCTCGCGTGAGGTCGGGTTCACGGTGCTGTCGATGACGCTGTCGCTCACCGCGGTGTTCCTGCCGCTGCTGTTCATGGGCGGCATCATCGGGCGTCTGTTCCGGGAGTTCGCGGTGACGATCGCGGTGAGCATCCTCATCTCCGGCGTGGTGTCGCTCACGCTCACGCCGATGCTCGCGTCGCGGATGATCGGCGCCCACGGGCACGAGGGCGCGCCGCGGTGGCTCCGCGCGCCGCTCGACCTGTTCGAGCGGATCTACGACGCGTCGCACGACGGCTACGCGCGCACGCTGCACTGGGCGATGCGCCACCGCGTGTACGTGCTCGGCGTGTCGGGCATCACGCTCGTCGGGACGTACTTCCTGTTCAGGATGGTGCCGACGGGCTTCCTGCCGAGCGACGACACCGGCTTCCTGAGCGCGACGGTGGAGGCGGCGCAGGGCACGAGCTACGACGACATGGTGCGCCATCAGGGCGAGGCCGCGGCGCTGCTGCAGAAGGACCCGAACGTCGAGGCGTTCATGAGCACCGTCGGCGGGCTGTCGTCGGTGAACCAGGGGCGCCTCAGCATCCGCCTGAAGGACGCGAACGAGCGCGCGCTCGACGCCGACGGTGTGGCGCGCGAGCTCACCGCGAAGCTGAACCGCGTCCCCGGCGTGCAGGTGTTCGTGCAGAACCCGCCGACGATCCGCATCGGCGGGCGGCAGGCGAAGGCGCTCTACCAGTTCACGCTGCAGGGTACGGATCTGAAGGCGCTGTACGCCGGGGCCGAGCAGCTCGAGGGGCGGCTGCGCGCGTCGCCGTCGCTCGCCGACGTGACGAGCGACCTGCAGCTCGCGAACCCCACCGCCGCGCTCACCATCGACCGCGACCGCGCGGCCGCGCTGCACGTCTCGCCGCAGGCGATCGAGCAGACGCTGTACGACGCGTACGGCGCGCGGCAGGTCTCCACGATCTACACGTCGACGAACCAGTACTGGGTGGTGCTCGAGCTCGACCCCGCCGCGCAGCGCGACCCGGGCGCGCTCGGCCTGCTCTACGTGAAGAGCACGACCGGCGCGGCGGTGCCGCTCGCCTCGGTGACGACCGCGAACACGACGGTCGGGCCGCTGTCGGTGAACCACTCCGGCCAGGTGCCGTCGGTGACGCTGTCGTTCAACCTGCGCGAGGGCGTGTCGTTAGGCGCCGCGACGCAGGAGGTGGAGCGCGAGGCGCGCGCGGTGCTGCCGGCGACGATCGCGACGCAGTTCTCGGGCACGGCGCAGGCGTTCCAGGACAGCCAGGCGGGGCTCGGCGTGCTGCTGCTGCTCGCGGTGCTCGTCATCTACGGCATCCTCAGCATCCTGTACGAGAGCTTCATCCACCCGGTGACGATCCTCTCCGGGCTGCCGTTCGCGGTGTTCGGCGCGCTCGGCGCGCTGCTGCTCACCGGACAGGAGCTGACGCTGTACGCGTTCATCGGCCTCGTCCTGCTCGTCGGCATCGTGAAGAAGAACGCGATCATGATGGTGGACTTCGCGGTGGAGGCGGAGCGCGCGCGGCACCTGTCCGCCGAGGAGTCGGTGGTGGAGGCGTGCCTGGTGCGCTACCGGCCGATCATGATGACGACGATGGCGGCGATCGTCGGCACGCTGCCGATCGCGCTCGGCCTCGGCGCCGGCGCGGCGTCGCGTCGCCCGTTAGGCATCGTGGTCGTCGGCGGGCTCGCGTTCTCGCAGCTCGTGACGCTCTACCTCACACCGGTGATCTACACGTACTTCGACGCGCTGCAGCGGCGGCTCGCGCGTCGGCGGGCGCCGGTGGGCGAGGCGGTGGCGGTGGGCGGCGACTGATGAATTGAACCGCAGAGGACACCGATGGGGCGAGGTGCCAGGGGAGTACTCTGGGGATCCAAGTGCGATTGAAAAGATCTCGAGATCCTCTTCATCGCCGTCGGATCCCCAGTCGTTCTCGCCCAGCACCTCGAACCTGTGGTTCGATCAAAGAGGACACTCCGCTGCGGCCCTCTGCGTCCTCTGCGGTTCAACGTTCGAGGACCACCGACGTCTCGATCTGCCGCTCGGGGATCGACCAGTAGCGGCGGAGCAGCGCCGCGGCGCGCTCGGGCGGCACGAGCGTGAAGCCGTGGCGACGGTAGAAGTCGATCGCCCACGTCGCCGCGGCCCACGTGCCGACGAGCAGCGGGCGGTCGCTCAGGGCGCGCAGGTGGTCGAGGAGCGCCGCGCCCACGCCGAGCCGCTGCCGGTCGGGGCGCACGTAGGCGTGGCGGATCAGATCGACGTCCTGCACGCGCTGGATGCCCATGACGCCGAGCAGCTCCCCGTCGGACTCGTAGCCCCAGAACGCGACGCCGGCGGCGAGCTCCCGGCGGAGCTCCGCGTCGGACATGTACGGCTCGTGCCACCGGTCGGGCGGGATCGCGCCGCGGTACGCCTCCGCGGCGGCGTTCACGATGGCCAGGATCTCCACGATGTCGTCGTCGCGACAGGGACGGATGATCATCTGCGAGTGGCGTTAGGCGGACCCGAAGGACCTGCGCAGCTCTTCCACAGCTTACACCGAGAGGCGGCACGGATCGCGCGTGAGACGGGCTGGCCCTCGCTACCTCATACCCGACTCGCCGATGCGCTCCCGACTGCTCGCCCCGCTCCTCGCCGTCACGCTGGCCCTGCCGCTCGCGGGCTGCAGCAGCAGCTCCGACACCACCGCCCCGCTGGCGCTGAACGACACCGGCGTCGTCGAGACCACGACGTTCGCGCCGGCGCTCGGCATCAAGCTGAGCGACTCGGGGTGGACCAAGACGCCGACCGGCCTCTACTACCGCACGGTGATCGCGCCCGCCGGCAGCCCGGCGACCGTCGCCACGGGCCAGAACGTCGCCGTCAACTACGCCGGCTTCCTCGTGAACGGCGCCCAGTTCGACGCCGGCAGCTTCTCGTTCGTGCTCGGCGCCGGCCGCGTCATCCCCGGATTCGACCAGGGCGTGGCGGGCATGAAGATCGGCGAGCGACGTCTGCTGCTGGTCCCCGCCTCGCTCGGCTATGGCGCGTCCGGCTCCGGCTCGATCCCACCGAACGCGACACTCATCTTCCTCGTCGAAGTCGTCTCGGCGAGCTGACGGGCGAGGGCAGGAGGGCAGGAGGGCAGGAGGGCATGAGAGTCCGAAGCCCTCCTGCCCTCCTGCCCTCCTGCCCTCGTCCGTCAGCTGCCCAGGTTGGGGTTGTTCCGCGTCTCCACGTCCGGCAGCGGCACGCACGTGAGGGTGCTGTACGTCTGCCCCTTGCGGTTCGTGCCCGACTGGAACGGGATGTTGAAGCGGAGCATGTCGCCGTAGCGCTGCCCCTCGCTGAAGAGCTGGCGGCGGCGCTCCTCGATGATGAGCGACTGGAAGTCCGCCGGCAGCGTCGTGATCGCCGGGATGTTCGACAGCGCGCGCACGCGGTTGATCGCCGCGAGCCCCGCCTGCCCGCCCGTCGCCTCGGCGAGGATGAGCTGCGCCTCGGCGTACGAGGCGATCGGCAGCGGCGTGCCGCCCGCCTGCGCGATGAACTTCTGCTGCTGCCACATCGGCGTCACGTTGTCGTTGCCGGCGCGGGGCGGCGTCGGCTGCACCACGCGCACGCGCGGGTCGGGCTGGCCGTTCTCCAGCGTGAGGCCGCGGTAGGCCGGGGCGACGGAGAGGAAGTCGTTGCGGATCGTCATGTTGTACAGACGGTTCTCGCGCGACACGGCGCCGCCCTCGGTGTACTCGGCCACGCGCACGTAGCCCGCCGGCACGAGCGCCGCGTCGGCCGCCGCGCCGGCCAGGTTCCCGGCGTCGAGCCGCTCACGCGCGCGGCCGACGTACGCCATGTTGCGGAGATTCACGAGCGCCGTGTCGGTCGACGTGCCGGCGAAGCCTAACGCTTCGGTGAAGCGCTGCTCGGCGAGCTTGAACACGTCGGCTCTCGAGATCTTCGGGCCGTTGTCGATCGTCATGTCGCACATGCCCTCGCCGAGCAGCACGTACGTGTAGCCCGCGTACGCCGCCGCCTCCGCCTGGATGCGCGTGCGGTTCGGGAGCTGCGCGTCGGTGAACGCGGCGGCCCGCTTGCCGAGGTCCTCGAGCTGGAAGCGCGCCTGCTGCAGCGGCGTGTAGAAGCCCATGAACGTCTGCCCGCGCGTCGTCGCGCAGCCGCCGGGGTTCGCCTTGATCTCCGCGATGCCGCGCCACTCCCACGGGTGGCTGTCGATGAAGCCGTTCGACACCCAGTACTCGCCGGAGAGCGTGCCCGCCGTCACGACGTACTGCTCCCAGCCGCACTGGAACTGCTGCAGCGCGCCCGCCTCGAGCGCGGGCATGAGCGCCGGATCGGCGAGCGTCTCGGCCGGGACACGTCCCGGGTTGTCCACCGAGAGCAGCTTGTCGCACGCGGCCGCGTTCACCGCGGCGAGCGCCACGACGAGCGTGGAAAACTTGTATCGCATCTATACGTCTCCGTCGGTCAGTAGGTGAGCCGGACCGTCGCCACGAAGCTCGCGGTCGGCGGCAGGATCGTCTGGAAGCCGTTCGAGAGGTCGCCGACGGCGCGGATCTCGGGGTCCCAAACGTGCTGGTTGCCGAGGGGGACGTGCACGAGACCGTCCCGCGACGTGCTCCAGCCGTCCTGCGCGGTCCACAGCATCATCAGGTTGCGCCCGGCCAGGCTCAGGTTCGCGGCCGACGCGCCGACGCGGTGCGCGAACTTGTTAGGCACCGTGTACGACGCCGAGACCTCGCGGAGCCGCATGAAGCCCGCCTCGTACGTGCCCACCGCGTCGTTCTCGATCGAGCGGTAGACGAGGAAGATCGGATCGTCGCGCTTGATCACGGGGAGCGTCGAGCCCTGGTTGTGCAGCGCGCGGATCTCGGTGTTGCTCTGAATGTGGCCGCCGTTGCCGTCGACGCGCGCGTAGAGGCGCAGGTTGCGCCAGAGCGTCACGGTGTTGGTCACGCCGACTTGCCACGTGGGCTGCGTGTGCCCCCACAGCACGCGCGGCGCCTGCGAGCACGGCACCGGCGCGCCGCCCATCTCGAGCCCCGAGCGGCCGGTGCCGCCGTCGCACATCGCGTCGCGGAAGCCCGCCGGGACCGACGGGTCGAGCGTCGCCGAGACGACCTTGTACAGGAACATGTCGGCGAGCGAGAACCCGACGCGGTTCTGCGCCTGCCCACCGCCGCCGACGGTGAGCGACTGCACGCCGCCCATGTCGATGATGCGGTTGCCGTTCTTGGAGAGCTGCGTGCCGACCTCCCACGCGAAGCGCGAGCCCTGGAGCAGGCGCACGTTCGCGCCGAGCTCGTGCCCCCACCCGTTCACGCGGCCGAGGTTGAGCACCTGGTTCCCCGGGAACCCGGCCGACGGCGGGAGCGGCGCCTGCACGATCTCGTCCTTCACGTGGCGCGTGTAGTACGTGTACGACAGGTCGAGCCGGTTGCCGAGCAGCGTCGTCTCGAAGCCGCTCTCGAGCTCCGAGCTCTTCTCGGGGCGGAGCTCCGGGTTGCCGAACGAGCCGGGCTGCAGGCCGGGCTGGTTGCGGTAGCCGGTGATCGGGTTGTAGAGCCGCGACGCGTCGAACGTGTTCGGCTGCGCGCCCGCCGCGCCGTACGCGAAGCGGAGCCGCAGGTTGTCGACGCCCGGCACCTTGAAGAACGGCTCCTCGCTGATGACCCACGAGCCGCTGACCTTCGGGTAGTACGCGGCCTTGAAGTCCTTGCCGAACGAGCTGTTGTCGTCGCCGCGCAGCGCGAGCACGAGGAAGCGGCGGTTCTTCCAGCCGATCGACTGCTGGCCGAAGACGCCGACCGTGGCGTTCGGCGTGAACGTCTCGGTGGCGCTCGTCGTCGCGCCGCTGGAGATCGTGGTGAGCGGCGGCGCCGAGAAGTTGGAGCCGGTCGCCGTGATCGTGCTGACCTCGTTGCGGTAGTGCTGGAGGCCGACCGTCGTCGTGAAGTCGAACGCGTTCCGCCAGTTGTACTTCGCGTTCGCGGAGTAGTCGAGCGTGAGGATCGTGCGGTTGGCGCGCTGGTCGTTCTTGCTTCCGAGCCCGTTGTTGCCGAGCGGGTCCAGGTTGCCTAACGGCTGGCGCGGGTAGAGCAGGTAGTTGTCCTCGTTGCCGACGTCGAGGCCGGTGACGAGCCGCTGGCTGAACCACGACCACGGGTTGTGCGTGGCCGTGAGGCTCATCGTCGTGCGATCGGTGCTGTAGCGGTTCTGGACCGTCGGCCACTCCTCGGGCGGCGTCTGGTTGAAGCCGCGCTGGACCCGGTTCAGCGTGAGCGGCGTGCCCCACACGAGCTGGCTGAACGGATCCGCGTCGATGCCGCCGACCTGCGCGAGGCGGATGCGGTCGCGGATGTACGACACGTTGCCCTGCAGGTTCATCTTCTGCCCGACGAGCGCGTCGATGTTCGCGCGGCCGGTGAACTTGCGGTCCCAGTTCCACGACACGATGCCGACATCATTGTCGTACGAGCCGGAGAGGAAGTAGCGCGCGGCCTCGGTGCCGCCGCTCGCGCCGAGGTTGTAGCCCTCGTTGCGGCCGTTGTGGAAGATCGGCCCGTTCAGCGCCGTCTCGTGCTGGTAGAGGTTGACGCTGTCGATCTGCCCCGTCGCCGTGTTCCGGCCGTAGAGCATGCCGGCGCGGCCTTCCGGGTTCTCGAGCCAGTTCAGGCCCTGACGCGTGGTGAAGTCCCAGCTCGCCTTCCCGCTGCGGCCACGCTTCGTGATGATCTGGATGACGCCGTTGCTCGCCTCGGTGCCGTAGAGCGTCGACGCGGCGGGGCCCTTCAGGATCTCGATCGACTCGATGTCCTCGGGGTTGACGTCGTTCAGGCGGCTCGCGCCGGCGCCGCCGCGCTGCGCCTGACCGCGCGCCGCGGAGGCGTCCATGCGCACGCCGTCGATGTAGATGAGCGGGTCGTTGGACAGCGACAGGCTCGTCGCCTGGCGGATGCGGAGCTGCGCGCCGGTGCCGACCTGCCCGGTGGCGGGCAGCACGATGACGCCGGGCGTCCGCGAGCCGACGAGCTGCTCGACGTTGCGCGGCGACGCGACGGCGCGCACCTCGTCGGCCTTCACGGTCTCGATGACGTTGCCCACCGCGCGCTTCTGCGTGGCGCCGCCGGTGCCGGTGACGACGATCTGGTCGAGCTGCACGGAGCGCGCGGTGAGCGCGAAGTCGAGCGTGACGGTCGCGCCCTCGCGCGCGACGACCTGGCGCTCGGAGGCGCCGTAGCCGAGCAGCCTAACGCGCACGGTCTGCGGGCCGCCGGCGACGCCGGTGAGGGTGTAGCGCCCGTTGGCGCCGGTGCGCGCGCCACGGGTGTCGCTCGCCGCGCCGCCGATGTTCACGACGTAGACCTCGGCGTTCGCGAGCGGGGTGCCCGAGGCGGAGTCGGTGACGAGGCCGGTGATGGTGGCCGGGCGTGCGGGCCCCGCACCGCCCTGTGCGGATGCGGTGCCCGCCCAGAGCAGGGCGGCCAGTGGCACCACGCGCCACCGGATGAGGGAGCGGTCCAGCATGAATCCTCCGTGCAGGATTGGGGGGACGAACGGCCGGTCGGCCGCACAGTCAATGACCCCCGCTGTCAGGCGGAGGTCAGCGTCGCGACGCCGGCGCGCGCGAGCTTGTGACCAATCCTACGCGATGTTCACCGCACTTTGCGTTACAAAGCACTTGTTGTATACTTTCTCCGATAGCCTGGATACCGGAGGCGCCCGATGTCCGCCCTCAGGCGATACTTCTTCGACACCGTCTACTACCCGCGCTCGGCGTGGCGCGTGGTCGCGTGGTGGGAGCGCCGCCGCCTCAGCTACAACGCGGCCGTCGGGGCGTGCGGGCTCCTCACGCTCGCCGTCTTCGCGATCCTCGGCATGCTGCCGCCGCGCGCCGCGCTCGTCGTCGTCGTCCCCGCCTACGCGCTCGCGGCCAACGTGTGCTATTCGTTAGGCGCGCTCGCCGACCTCGCCGCGCGCCGCGTCGGCGGGCCCGACTGGGCTCCCATCGGACCCACGCTGTTCCGCTACGGGTTCGTCTTCTCCGTCGGCCTCACGCTGCTCCCGATCCCCGTCGCGATGCTCGGCTGGCTGCTGCGCCTGCTGGCGCGGACCGCCTAACGATCCGCCCGCGGCCCGAGCCGCGTCAGCGCCCACGCCGCGGCGCGCTGCAGCAGCACCAGCGCCGCCGTGATCCCGAGCGCCAGCGTGAACAGCCCCAGGTTCGACGCGTCGCCGGCGCGCAGCGCGAAGCTCATCGCCGTCGCCACCGCCGGCGGGTGCACCACGTCGAGCACGATCATGAGCGTGATCGTCACGACCATCGCGCCGCCGGCCGCCACATAGCCGGGCCCCAGCGTCGCGAAGCACAGCCACCCCACCAGCGCGGCGACCGCCTGCGAGAGCGTGAGCGCGCGGACGCTGTTCATCCCGTGCTCGGGATCGAGGTAGATGAGGAACGCGCTCGACGCGAGCGACGCGAACAGCAGCCGCTGCGTCGTGACGCGCTCGACGAGCGCGAGCACGACGAGCACCGTCGCCGTCGGCAGCGCGGCGAGCGCCAGCTCCCCGGAGAGCGGCAGCCGGCGGCGCAGCGCACGCTCGCGCGGCGCCCCGGGCTCCAGGCTGTCGCGCGGCGGCCGCGGTCGCGACTCAGCGTCCCGGTCCGGTCGATCGATCGTCACCGGTCGCGATCCGGAACCAGCGGTAGCCGTACGGTCCGAGGGCCACCTCGCCGCGCAGGTCGGGCGCGCGGCCGTAGTCGCGGTCGGTGAGCAGCTCCGTCACCTCGCCCGGGCCGACGTCGCTCGCCGCGAGGCACACCGTGCACGGCTCGGGCGCGAGGTTGTGCAGCGTGATCACCGCGCTCGGCCCGTCCGGTGCGCCGATCTCGCCCACCGGCGTCGGCACGACCGCGGCGTGTCGCGTGCGCCAGTCGCAGCGGATCGCCACGACGCTCGGCACGTCCACGGCGATCGCGCGGCCGCTCCCCCAGCCGATCTCCGGGCAGCCGTGGCGCACGCCCAACGCACGCTGGAGCCAGTTCAGCAGCGAGCCCGGGTCGCGCTGCTGATCCGCGACGTTCACCGCGTCGGGGCCGTACTCGCCGGTCACCATCGGGCGGACGAGGCGCTCCGGCGGCGCCGTCGAGAAGCCGCCGTTCGGCCCGCGCGTCCACTGCATCGGCGTGCGCACGCCCTCGCGCTCGGGGAGCGAGAGGTCGTCGCCCATGCCGATCTCGTCGCCGTAGCGCAGCACCGGCGTGCCGGGGAGCGCGAGCATGAGCGAGTGCGCGAGCTCGAGGCGCGCGCGGTCGTTGCCGAGCATCGGCGCGAGGCGGCGCCGCACGCCGCGCCCGTAGAGCCGCATGTCGACGTCCGGCGCGAACGCGTCGTAGCACGCGCCGCGATCGTCGTCGGTGAGACGGCCGAGGTCCAGCTCGTCGTGGTTGCGCAGGAAGTTCGCCCACTGCGCGCTCGGCGGCAGCGCGGGCAGGGCGCCTAACGCCTCGACGAGCGGCGCCGCGCGGCCCGTGGCGAGCGAGAGGAAGAGGTGCTGGTTCGCGTAGAAGTTGAACAGGAGCTGCAGCTTGTCGCCGCTGCCGACGTAGTCCTCGACCTCGTCGGGGAGCACGTTCGCCTCGGCCAGCAGCGCCGCGTCGCCGCGCCGCCACGACAGGAAGCTCCGCATGTAGCGGAAGAACGTGTGCGGCCGGCGCGCCTCGACGACCGCCGCGCTCACGCCCTTGCGCTCGATGAGGAACGGCGCCGCGTCGAGCCGGAACCCGGAGACGCCGAGCTCCAGCCAGAAGCCCATGATCTTGCGGATCTCCTCGCGCACGGCGGGGTTCGCGAGGTTGAGGTCCGGCTGGAAGCGGTAGAACCGGTGGAAGTACCACGCGCCGGCGACGTCGTCGTACGACCACGTCGACTCCTCGACGCCGGGAAAGACCATCCCCTCGCGCGCGTTAGGCGGGGGCTCGTCGGCCCACACGTAGTAGTCGCGATACCTCGAGGCGCGGTCGGCGCGCGCGGCCTGGAACCACGGGTGCTGGTCCGACGTGTGGTTCACGACCAGGTCGATCATCACCCGGATGCCGCGCTCGCGCGCGACGCGCAGGAAGTCGACGAAGTCGCCGAGGGTGCCCAGCCGCGGATCGACGCCGTAGTAGTCGGCGACGTCGTAGCGGTTGTCGCGGTTCGGCGAGGGGTAGAACGGCAGCAGCCACACGCACGTCACGCCGAGCGCGTGCAGGTAGTCCACGCGCGAGGTGAGGCCGGAGAAGTCGCCGACGCCGTCGCCGTCCGCGTCGCGGAAGGTGTCGACGTTGATCGCGTAGATCGCCGCCGACTTGTACCAGAGGTCACCGGGTCCGAGCATCGTCCCTCACGACTCGTCGTCCTCGAACAGCATCGTCACCGGCCCCTCGGCGGCGCCCATGACCTGCGCGAGCGTCCCCAGGTCGCCCGCCAGCCGGTCGACCGTCGCCGCGTCGAGCTGCTCCAGCGCGGCGAGCAGCCGCTCGGTCGGCGAGCTGGGGGCGCGCGCCATCACCGCCTCGCCGTCCGAGGTGAGCTCGAGCTCCACGCGCCGCCGGTCCTCGGTGCTGCGCACGCGCCGCACGAGGCCACGCGCGGCGAGCCGGTCGACCATGCCCGCGGCCGACGACCGGTCGGTGAGCGTGCGCCCCGCGAGCTCGCTGATCGACTGCCCCGGCTCGGCGGCGATCTGGCCGAGTACGAAGAGCTGGGCCGGGCTCAGCGCGCTCTCTTGCTCCACCTGCCGGGCGGCGAGCCGCAGCGCGCGGAAGATGCGGCGGAAGCGGTCGAGCGCGGCGGCGACGCTGTCGTCGGGCGGGCGAGCGGTGGTCGTGGATCGGGGACGTGACGGCATTCGAGCGCGGGACGCGTGGACGGTGCGTGGTACACCCTGCGTCATGCGGAAACTGAGCCATGGGCTCCCGACCGACGGTCCCGAGGTGTATCATTGCGGGGTGTACCCCGGAAGCACACCGATGAACCGGCGACGACGCCGATGACGAGTCCCGAGCTGCCACCCGAGGTGATCGCGCTCGTGCACGGCCCGGTCGGCACGATGGCGCACGTGGAGATGCTGCTCGCGCTGCGGGCCGCGGAGCCGGGCACGTGCAGCATCGACCAGATCGCGGCCGCCGCGCACCTGAGCACCGCCGCCGGCGCGCGCGAGATCCTGAGCGAGCTGGAGACGGCGAGCCTCGTCGCCGCCGGCGGCGGGGATCTGTGGCGCTACGCGCCGCGCGGGTCGGCGCTCCGGACGGGCGTGGACCTGCTGGCCGCGATGTATCACCAGCGGCCCGTCACGCTCGTGCGCGCGCTCTACGAGCGTCCGGTGCGCCCGCTCCACCGGACGCGTTGACGACCGCGGAGATGGGATCGGAGTCGACCGGTAGCGATCGACTCCGACCCCGTTTCCACCCTACTTGAGCCGCGGATCCGTCGTGCGCGGCGCCTTCGCGCACACGGGCCACGTGCGCGGCCCGCCGCGGAACCCACGCCCGGCGCCGTTCGGCGCGTTAGGCGCGTTCGGCGCGTTCGGCGCGTTCGGCGCGTTCGGCGCGTTCGGCGCGTTCGGCGCGTTCGGCGCGTTCGGCGCGTTCGGCGGCCGCTGCGCCGCCTGCTGCTGCAGCCGCGCCGCCTCGGCCGCGAGGTCGACGCGCTCGCGCGTGATCTTGGTCGGGTCCTCGCTCGCGAGATAGACGAGCATCGCCGTCAGCGTGGCGTTCGACTTCAGGTCGTCGAAGATCACCTTGTCGTACGTGTCGCGGTTCGTGTGCCAGGTGACGCTGTTGTAGTTCCACGACAGCGCGCCGAGCCCGAACGCCGGCGCGCCGTAGCACGCGAACGAGAAGTCGTCGCTGCCGCCGCCGGCCGGGAAGCCGGGACCGCTGAAGTTCACCTGCGTCTTCAGCTCCGTCGGCACGCGGTCCAGCCACGTGGCGATGTGCTCCGCCGCGTTAGGCAGGCCGCCGCCGCCCATGCGCACGACGCGCCCCGTGCCGTTGTCCTGGTTGAACAGCGCCTGCAATCCGGCGAGCACCTCGGGGTGGTCCTCGGTGAACGCCTTCGAGCCGACCTCGCCCTCCTCCTCGCCCGTCCAGTGGCCGACGAGGATCGTGCGCTTCGGGTGCGGATAGGCCTGCTTCAGGATGCGCATCGCCTCGAGCATCGTGAGCGTGCCCGTGCCGTTGTCCGTCGCGCCGCTGGAGCCGTCCCACGAGTCGAAGTGCGCCGAGAGCATCACGTACTCGTCGGGCTTCTCCGACCCGCGCACCATGGCGACGGTGTTGAAGATCGGCTGCTCGCCGAGGAGCTGCGCGTCGAGATCGAGGCGAAGCTTCGGCTGGTCGCCGGCCTCGGTGAGACGGAACACGAGCCCGTAGTCCTCGCACGACAGCGCGATCGCCGGCGCCTTCGTGTCGTACGTCTCGAAGATCTCGATCGTCCCGAGCGCGTCCTTCGGCCGCGACGTGATCACGCCGGCGGCGCCGCCCTCCTCGAGGCGCATGCCGAGCTCCCCCGTGCCGATGGCGAGGCTGTAGCCGGTGCCGCGCACGTTGCGCCCGCCCCACTCGGCGCGCACCGCGGCGCGCGCGCTGTCGAGCCGCGCCTTCGTCGCCGGCGTGGCGAACTGCGTGATCTCGTCGCTCGACCGGCAGGTCGGCTGCGGCGCGGACACGAGCACGAGCTTGCCCTTCGCCTGCGGCAGCCAGCGCACGAACGCCGTGCTGTCGGCGAAGCGCGGCAGCACGATCGTCGACGCGACGAGCGGCTTGCCGTTCGTGCCCGGGCTGTAGCCGAGCATCGTCCCCTCGAGCGTGCGCACGCGCGGCGCGACGAGGTCGATGTGCGACCAGCCGCGCCGCCACCCGCGCCACGTGCCGACCTTCTCGTTGCGCGCGTCGATGCCCCACGCCTTGTAGGTCGAGACGAGCCAGTCGTTCGCCGCCTTGTGCAGCGGCGTCCCGGTCAGGCGCGGGCCGATCGAGTCGAACAGCACGTGCGCGAGCTGCTCGGTGTGGGAGCTGTCCGTTCCGAGCGCCCAAATGCGTTTCAGCACCGGGTCGTCGGTGGGGAAGGTCTGCGCGGGCAGCGCGCGCGCGGCGAGCAGCAGAGCGCCGAGGGCGCCGAGGGGGCGGAGTCGCATGAGGGTCGGAGATCGGATGAGCCGAGCCGGCCGCCGGGGCGGCCTCCCCCATTGAACGCCCGCCGCGCGGCATTCGCTGAATCGGGGCCCTGTCCAAAGTCAGGGATCGCACCAGCCATCGTCGGAATGGCCGCGCCGCCGAGATCCCGTAGGATGTGTCGTGCGGAACCACTTCAGCCCATAGAGGATCGTGTCATGTATACAGCGATCGAGACCTACCGCGGCGTCGTCTACCCCTGGAACGTGGATCATGTGGGGCACATGAACGTGCAGTTCTACACGGCGCGGTTCGACGAGGCGTCGTGGCAGTTCCTCGGCCGCCTCGGCCTCACGCCGGCGTCGCTGCGCGACGAGGGGCGCGCCGCGGTCGCCGCGGACCAGCACACGCAGTACCGGCGCGAGGTGTTCGGCGGCTCGCTGGTGCACGTCACCACGGAGCTGCTCGAGGTCGGGCGGCGCAGCCTGCGGTTCGTGCACCGCATGTACGACAGCGCCAACGACGAGGAGGTCGCGACGACGGAGATCGTCGGCGTGTACTTCGACCTGCTGCGGCGCGTCTCGGTGGAGCTGCCGGCGATCGTGCGCGAGCGGATCGAGACGCTGCGCCTCGACCCGCCCGTGCTGACCGCGAAGATCGCCTGACGGCCACGCCTAACGATCGCCCGACGCGTCACGTCGTCGTCACGCACTCGGAGACGACCTGCGTGACGGTGCGGCCGTTGATCCACGGCGTGCCGTTCAGCGTGCCCGTGCCGGGATCCCACGTCACCGTCTCGGTCACCGTGCCGCCGACCTTGCTCTGGTCGCTGTCGTGGGTGATCTGCAGCACGAAGGACCCGTTCTTCAGCTTCTTGATCTCGGTGAGCGCCACGAGGTGGCCGATCGGGTTGCCGGAGATGCCGATCTCGACGTCGCACCCCTTCTTCATCGCCGCGAGCGCGCCGCCCAGTCCCCCCTCGGCGCGCGTCTTGATCGGGACCTTCTTCTCGCGCAGGTACTTGTCCTTCAGCAGGTACCAGTTGCCCGGCACGCCGGTCGCGACGTTGAAGCCCTGCGCCTTCTTCATCGCGTCGATGCTGATGAGGGCGTCGTCGACGGCGAGCTTGTTCTTCGCCTTCAGCCACTGCAGGCTGTTGGACGCCGCGGTGGGACCGCACTCGTTCTTGCCGGCGTCCTGATTCGGGAAGTTCGCGTGCGACGCCTGATCGACCGGCGTGTCGCCCTTCACCGGCGGCTTCGGCTTCGCCTTCCCGCCGATGCTCCCGCCCTGGACGCCGCCGGCGAGCACCATGTCGGTGTGACCGACGGTGGCCGGGGTCGCGCCGAGCGGCATGCGCTCGATCGGCCGGTCGACGAGCACGAAGTCGTACTGCAGTGCATCGACGGGCGTGCCAGGGGCGGTGCCGAGGTCGAACTCGAACGAGCGCGTGACCGGCACGCCCGGGCCCTCGGGGCTCGACAGCGGGATGTTCTGCACCTGCCACGTGCCGTTGACGACGAGGTTCGCGTACAATTCGGTGGACGAGCCGTCGAACTGCACGGTGGCGATGCCCCACTCGGTGTACGGCTCCATCGGATCGTCGTCGAACGAGATGTTCAACTGCTGGAAGCTGATCGTGTACGGCGTGTACGTCGGCGGCACGGCGGTCGCGAGCTGCGGCCGGGCGTGGGGTGCCGTGGGCGGCGGCGACGGGTCGGCGCAGGCGGCGAGCGCCGCAACGACGAGCAGCGCGAGCGACCGACGGTGGGCGGGACGAGGGGTGAACATGCGCATCTCCGCGTGAGTGGACGAGGGACCTCACGTTCACATGCCACTCACCGCCGAGAACATCACGCGCATGAGCGAGACACTGCTGTTCGTGTACGGCACGCTGCGACAGGGTGGACCGAACCACGCCCTGCTCGCGCGCGCGCGCGATGCCTCGGCCCCGCGACGACCGCGGAGCGCTACGCGCTGTTCGTGGACGGGATCCCGTTCCTCGCGTCGACGCCGGCCGTGCACCGCGTGCGCGGCGAGGTGTACGCGGTCGACGCCGAGACGCTCGCCGAGATCGATCGGCTCGAGGGGCATCCGCGGTGGTACGAGCGGCGCCCGATCACCGTGGTGCTCGAGGAGGCGGCGCGCGCGGCGCGAAAGGCCGCCGGCCCCGCGTTCGCCGACGCGCCCGCGACGCTCGCCTGCGAGACGTACTTCAACGACCGGCCGACGGGGGCGCTGTCGCCTAACGGCGATTACGGCACGGAGCTGCGGCGGCTGGCGCGGGCCCGAAGTCGCCGTTAGGCGCGCCGCGCGAAGATCCTCGGCGGGGACGGCTCCTCGAGAGTTGGACGCGGATCGCGCGGATCGCGCGGATTCCCGGATAGACTGTAGCACTACGCCGTGAGCCTATCCGCGTGATCCGCGCGATCCGCGTTCCGGATCTCACGGAGGCGTCTCGGCCGAGGGGCCCGATGCGGCGCGACGATTCATCTCCGGAACAGCCAGCTCGCCTTCAGGAACAGCGCGTCGCTCTCCCGCCGCAACCCGTCGAGCGCGAGCGCATCCGACCGCGCCGACGTGCCGCCGTAGCCGAGGAACACGACCGTGCCGGGGACGGGCTGGTACGAGAACAGCCCCTCGGCGCGCAGCGAGCTGCGACGGAACGGCGCCGGCGCGGCGAAGCGTCCCGTGACGGGATCGCGCAGCACGATCGGGGCGCCGCCGCGGGTGTCGTCGCGGAGCGCGGTCTGCTGCTGCGCGCGGTACTCGCTCACGACGCGCACGAACACCGCGCGGGTGAGCTGGTACTCGACGCGCACGCGCGGGATGTGGTCGCGCGCCACGAGGTCGCCCGCCGGACGGCGGTAGTACCACTGTCCCTGATACTGCCCCGACACGCGGAGCTGGTCCGTCGGGCGCCACGTCACGTTCGCGAGCGCGAAGCCAATGGCGCCGCTCGCCCACTCGAAGAAGTTCTCGTCGTGCCCCCAGACGTAGAACGCGCTCGCCGAGACGTGGTGGAACTGCGGGGTGGCGAGGGAGAGCGCCCAGTCGAGGTTCGGGATGGCGGGGCGCGGCCCGAACGGGACCGTGTCGCGCGCCGATCCGTTAGGCACGATGACGTGGTAGCCCGCGTACAGGTCCGGATCGAAGCCGAACCGCTCGATGAACGCCGTCGCGCTGGCCTGCCAGCCGCCGCGCAGCACGCCGTTCACGTTGAGGTGCAGCTTCTTCTCCAGCGCGTCGCGGCCGGACACGAAGCGGTCGTACTTCCACGTGCCGTCGAGCGTGACGTCGCCGGTGATGCGCTGCACGACGTCGGTCGTGGCGTTCACCCGCGTGACGCGGTGCTCGACGAGCAGGTGCGCGATCGCCGGCCGCTGGATGAAGCCGAGCTGCGCGTCGAAGTCGGGGTCGATCGCCGTGAGCTCGTAGCGGAAGCCGAAGCGCTGGCCGTTGCGCGACAGCCGCGCATCCCAGAGCGGCCCGGTACGCACCGCGCCGTCGCCGCCGGTGCGGCTGGCCGCGAGCTGGAGCTGCGCCGCGTACACGCCGCCGAAGCGCGCCCGCGCGTCGACGTCGGCCACGCGGTTGCTCCGCGCGCCGTCCACGCGATCGGTGTAGGCGGCGCCGAGCTGCACGCCGTTCGGGAGCGAGCGGCGCACGCGCAGCACGTTCGCGATCGGGTGCGCGCCGTCGAGCGACGCCGCGCGGTCGTCGACGGCGGAGAGGGCGGCGACGTCGGCGCCGGCGACGCGGCCGATGAGCTTGAGCGCGCCCTGCGGCTGCACGAGACGACGCGTGTAGATCAACCCGTTGGGCACCTCCATCTGCTCGATGCCGTCGAGGAAGAACGGACGCTTCTCGGGGAAGAACAGCGCGAAGCGTGGGTCGGTGACGAGCTGTCCCTCGTCGGACTCCACCTGCGAGAAGTCGGGACGCACGGTCGCGTCGAGCGTGAGGTCGTTCGTCGCGCCCCAGCGCGCGCTGCCGCCGAGCGAGCTCGCGGCGCGCCCGTAGCGCCAGTCGCCGGCCGGGTCGGGCGCGCCGGTGGTGCGCACCGTCCATTCCGGCGTCGCGTCGAGCACGAGGCCGCGGTGCAGTCCCGTGAGCCCCTCGAGCGTCCCCGCCTGCGCGAGGAACGACGCCGCGCCGCGCCGCGTCGGCGTCCACGTGTCCTCGGCTCCGCTGTGCTGCACGTGGCGCACGATCTCGAGCGTCCACCGCTGCGGGTCGGCGGGCTGGTACTTGAGGCTCTTGAACGGGATGCGCACCTCCACCTCGTAGCCCCACGGCGTGACGTGCCCCTTCGACTCGAACACGAAGTCGGGGGAGAGGTCGGGCGTCTCACGCGTCGCCGCCGCCGAGGTGACGCCGCTCGTGGCGATGTTTCCCGTCTCGGTGAGGATGCCGTCGGCCTGCGCGCCTAACGGATTGACGCCGAACACGAGCGCGTGGCGTCCGTCGTGGAACGTGCCGAGGTAGATCTCGACGTAGTCGTCCTGCGCGATGTGATCGCGCTGGGCGAGCGTGGCGTGGGGCGCGCCGTGCGCCTCGTAGGCGACGACGCCGAAGTGGATCGCGGTCGGCGAGTACCACACGCGCACCGTGGTGGAGTCGACGGCCGGCACGCCGTCGACCGGCGCGTACTGCGAGAAGCCGCCGAGCACCGCGGCGCGCGCCCACGCCGGCTCGTCGAGCCGCCCGTCGACGATGATCGACGTGGCGAGGCGCGGCGCGCTCACCGCCGTGGCGCCGCTGCGGCCGTCGAACACCGGGCCGCCGAGCGCAGGGTCGAGCGCGGGCGCGGCGAGCAGCAGCATCCGGAGAAGCGAGGCGACGGAGAGGCTCATGCGCCCACGCTACGACGGCGACCCGCGCACCGCCGCGCGCCGAACGGACCTCTGTCCGGACTCTGACGTTCGCGCGTGCACCCGCATAGCATGCGCACATGCGACTCCGCTTCCACTCGACGCTCGCGCTCACGCTGCTCGGCGCCGCGTCACCGCTCCCGGCGCAGCGGCCGCGCCCGCACGTCCACCTCGTCGCGACCGGCGGCACCATCGCGTCGACGAACTACTACTCGGGGCAGTCGGGGAAGATCGGCGTCGAGGCGCTGCTCGAGGCCGTGCCCGCGCTCGACACCGTCGCCACCATCACCGCGCAGCAGTTCGCGAACGTCGCCTCGACGAGCATCACGCCGGCGATGTGGCTCGCGCTGTCCCGCGGCATCGCCGACACGCTGCGCGCGCATCCCGACCTGGCGGGCGTCGTCGTCACGCACGGCACCGACACGCTCGAGGAGACGGCGTACTTCCTCGACCTCACCGTGGCCGATCCGCGTCCGGTCGTGGTCACGGGCGCGATGCGGCCGAGCGACGGCGTCGGCATCGACGGGCCGGCGAACCTGCTCGCCGCGGTGCGCATCGCCGCGAGCCCGGCGTCGCGCGGCCGCGGCACGATGGTGGTGCTGAACGACGAGATCATGGCGGCGCGCGACGCGACGAAGCTGAACACCGTGCGGCCCGACGCATTCGCCGCCCCGTACCGCGGGGACCTTGGCGTCGCCGATCCGGAGCGCGTGGTGTTCCACCGCGAGCCGCACCGCGCGCCGACGTTCGACCTCGCGGGCGTGTCGGAGCTGCCGCGGGTGGACGTCGTCTACGCGTACGTCGGCGCCGACGGCGCGGCGGTCGACGCGTTCGTCGCCGCGGGCGCGAAGGGTCTCGTGGTCGCCGGCGCGGGCCGCGGCGGCACCCCGAGCGCCATGCGGCAGGCGATCGACCGCGCGATGGCGAACGGCGTGGTGGTCGTCGACGGCAGCCGCGTCGGATCGGGGAGCGTGCCGGTCGGCGAGGGCGTGAGCCGACGCGGCAGCGGCCCGGCGATGGTGGGTACCGGAGACCTCAACGTGCAGCATGCGCGGGTGCTGCTCATGCTCGCGCTGACGAAGACGACTGACGCGCGGGAGGTGGCGAGGATGTTCGCGGAACATCAATGAGCGTGGAGCGTGGAGCGTGGAGCGTGGAGCGACTGCGATATCGCTCCACGCTCCCCGCTCCACGCTCCACGCTCACTTCAATAGCGCGCGGAGCCTCGCCGAATACGTCCGGCTGGACGTGAGCTTCGTGCCGTCGCGCATGGTGACGACGTACTCGCCGTGGAAGTACGGCTCGAGCGAGGCGACGCGATCGATGTTGACGATGGCGGAGCGGTGGACGCGGACGAAGCGCTCGGGGTCGAGGCGCGATTCGACGGCGCCGAGCGTGTCGCGCACGAGGTGCGCCGCGCCGCCGGCGTGGAGGCGGACGTAGTTGCCCTCGGCGTCGAGCCAGTCCACGTCCGCGGCGCGCACGAAGTAGATCCGGCCGCCGCGGCGCACGACGAACCGCTCGGCCGCGCGCTCGCGGCGCACGAGGGCGAGCAGCGCGCGCATGTCGCCGTCGCCCCGCTCGGTCTGGGCGGCGCGCGCGGCGCGCGCGGCGCGGGCGCGGGCGACGCCGCGGTCGAGGGCGCGCGCGAAGCGCTCGCGGTCGTACGGCTTCAACAGGTAGTCGGCGGCGCTCACGTCGAACGCCTGCAGCGCGTACGCGTCGAACGCGGTCACGAACACCACGGCCGGGAGGGCCGAGGTGCCTAACGCGTCGGCGAGCCCCTCGAGCGCGGCGAACCCGTCGAGCTCCGGCATCTGCACGTCGAGGAAGAGCAGCTCCGGCGCGTCGTCGCCGCCCGCCCGCTCGGCCAGCGCGCGCACGGCGTCGGCGCCGTCGACGCACTCCGCGACGACGCGCACCTCGGGGCGACGCTCGAGCAGCGCGCGCAGCCGCTCGCGCGCGTCCGGCTCGTCGTCGACGATGGCGACGCGCACCGGCGCGGTCACGTCGCCTGGCGCCACGGCAGCTCCACCGTCACCACGAGCCCACCGCCCGCGCGATCGGCGAGCGTGAGCCGCTGCGCGTCGCCGTACAGCGCGGCGAGACGGCGGCGCGTGTTCGTCAGCCCGATGCCGTTTCCCTCCGCTCCGTCGGCGCCGTCGACGGCACGTCCGGCACCGTCGTCGGCGACCGTGAGGCGCAGGCGATCGCCGTCGAGGCGCGCCGCGCACACCTCCACGCGACCGGCGCCCGCGCGCCGCGCGATGCCGTGCTCCAACGCGTTCTCGACGAGCGGCTGCAGCACGAAGTGGGGCACGAGCGCGCGCTCGGTGCCCGGCTCCGCGCGCACCTCGGTCGTGAGCCGGTCGCGGAAGCGCGCGCCGACGATGGCGAGATAGTCGTCGAGCACGGCGAGCTCCTCGCCCAACGGCACCTCGTGCCGGTCGCCGGCGCGCAGCGTGCGGCGCAGCAGGTCGCCGAGGCGTGCGAGCACCGCGTCGGCCGCGTCGACGTCGCGATGCATGAGCGACGAGACGACGTTGAGCGCGTTGAACAGGAAGTGCGGCCGGAGCTGCGCGCTGAGCGCGTCCATGCGCGCTTCGGTGAGCTCCGCGCGAAGGCGCGCCGCGTGCGCCTCGCGCTCCTGCGCGCGCCGGTAGAACACGATTGCGTGCACGGCGCCGTCCACCGCCCACATCGTCATGCTCTCGTACACGAACGAGCGCGCGAGGAGCTGGCCGAGCGTGGCCAGGTAGCCGCGCGTCCCGTCGATGCTGCCGATCGCGATCCCCGCCGCGACGTACATCGCGTACTTCAGCACGACGATCACGGCCGTCGCCGCGAGGTGCACGGGCACCGTACGCTGCCACATGCGCCGCGTGATCGGCGCGCGGACGGCGAGCCAGAAGTAGACCGGCGTGAACAGCGCGCACGAGTACCAGTCGGCGAAGCGGTCGGCGAGCAGCGGCGCCCACGGCACGGCGCGGCCGGCCTGCGTCCACCGCGCCGCGCTCTGCAGCGCCGAGAGCAGCGCGAGCAGCGTCCACAGCGCGACGTAGAACGCGACACGCGCCGCGCGCGACATCGGGCGGGCGCTCGCGTCGTCGAGCGCGAGGGGAGGAGCGGCGGACGTCACGGCCCAACGCTACGGTCGCGCAGCGATGCGCTCAAGCCAGTCCGTCCCGCGGCGCGGCCGGCTCGTCCCGCGCGCGTGGTGACGGCGGCGCGGCCGGGCCACGCTCCGGTGAACCCACTCGCCCGAACCGCCATGCGCACCGTCCTGCACTCGATCCTCGCCGCCGCGCTGCTGCCGCACCTCATCGTCCCGAGCCGCTGCCATGCCCAGTCGGCGCCGCCGCTCATGCCGTACCCGATCACGATCACCGCCGCCGACTCGGCCGCGATCCGCGCCACGGCGCTCGACTACATCGACGGCTGGTACGCGGCCGATGCGGAGCGCATGGCGCGCGCGCTGCACCCCGAGCTCGCGAAGCGGAACGTGGCGACGGACGTGCAGGGGCGGAGCCGGCTGATCCAGATGAGCGCGATGTCGCTCGTGAACGGGACGCGTGCCGGTGGCGGCTCGCGCATCCCCGACGCGCAGCGGACGCACGACGTGCGGATCCTCGATGCGTACGCGGGCGCGGCGAGCGTGCGGGTGACGGCGGCGACGTGGGTGGACTACATGCATCTGGCGAAGTTCAACGGGCGGTGGGTGATCGTGAACGTGCTGTGGGAGAATGAGCCGGTGAGGCCGTGAACGGCGGGACGATTCACGGCGGGACGATTCACGGCGGGACGGTCCACGGCGGGACGGTCCACGGCGGGATCGCGCGCGCGGGATCGTAGTTACCAGGGGGGCTCCCCCCCCTTCGCCCATAGTTCCGCGCCGGCGATCGCAGCGCGGTACCGATCCGACGCGGGCCGGATCCCGGCCACCGCATCCCGATCCCGCCGCTAGGCATCCCGCCGCTAGGCATCCCGCCGCTAGGCATCCCGCCGCTAGGCATCCCGCCGCTAGGCATCCCGCCGCTAGGCATCCCGCCGTTAGGCATCCCGCCGTTAGGCATCCCGCCGTTAGGCATCCCGCCGTTAGGCATCCCGCCGCACATCGTCCCGCCGTCCCGTTCCATCATGCCCCTCGCGCCTAACGCCGAGCACCGCGCCCCACTGCCCGACAGCTGCCCCGCGGCCCGATACGTCCTCCCGTACCCGGCCGGCGACGCCCACGAGGTGTGGCGCACCACCGAGCACGATGTCGTCGGCAACGGCCACGTCGGCCGCTGGGCGATCGACTTCCGCATGCTGATCGGCAGCCCGATCGTCGCGGCGCGCGCGGGGGTCGTCGTCGCGACGCGCGACTCGTTTCCCGATGACAACGGCGAGGACCTGCACGAGAACTTCGTGTTCGTGCGGCATGCCGACGGCACGGTCGCGCGGTACCTCCACCTGACGCGCGGCGGCGCGCTCGTCGGCGTCGGCGACACGGTGCGACAGGGACAGCGCATCGCGCGCAGCGGGAACAGCGGGCAGAGCGCGGGGCCGCATCTCCACTTCGACGTGCAGACGTGCGGCCCGAACCTGCCGCCCAGCTACAACGCGCTCCCCTGCGGCCGCACCGTGCCCGTCGCGTTCACCAACGCGTGGCCGCCGGCGTGCACGCTCGAGGCGGCGCACACGTATCGGGCGATGGACGCGTCCGGCACCGGCTGGTCCCTCGACACGCTGCACCTCGACGTGCGCGTCGCGCCCGACGCCGCCCGCGGCCGGCGTCTCGTGGTCGCGGGCCGCGCCACGCTCCGCGCGCCGGCGACCGGGTCGACCGGACCGACGCTCGTCGTCGCGCCGGGCGCGATCGCGTTCGACACCATCGACGTCGACGGCGCGACGGTGACGTACAGCCCCGCGCGCGACTCGGCCCACGTCCGCCTGACCGTGCCGGCGCAGGCGGGCGCGCCGCTCGTCGCGCGCTTCCGCGTGGCGCCGCGCGACGATCGCGTCGGTCGGGGCGTCGCCGTCGGGGCCGAGGGCGCGTTCGCGTCGTGGGGCGCGAACTGGTACCCGTGGCCGGCGGCGGCGGCCGACGCCGATCCCGACCTCGCCGCGCCGGGCACGCTGCGGCTGTCGATCCCCGTCGCGTGGCACGCGCTGTCGAACGGACGGCTCGTCGACAGCACGACGGTCGGCGCGGAGCGCGTGGAGCGGTGGGCCAGCGATCGAGCCGTGGCGTGGAGCATGACCGCGGCGGCGTACGTCGTCGAGCGGCGGCGCGTCGGCACCACCGACGTCGCGGCGTACGTCATGCCGCGGCAGCGCGCGAGGATCGCGGCGTTCGCCGCGGCGATCCCGCCGATGGTCGCCGTGCTCGCGCGCGCGTACGGGCCGTACCCGTTCGCCACGTTCGCCATCGCCGCGATGCCGGCGTCGATCGCGCCGCCGGGGATCGTCGGGCGCTCCGAGCAGGGCTGGTTCTTCGCCCACGAGCATGCGCTCGACGGCGACAGCGTGCCGGTCGCGCTGTTCGCGCACGAGCTCGCGCACATGTGGTGGCCGAACCTCGTCGACTCCAGGCCGCCGGGCGACGACATGATGGACGAGGGGCTCGCCAGCCAGGGCGCGGCGCTCGTCGTCGCGGCGCGCGACGGACGCGCGGCCGCGCGGCAGTGGCTGCACGACGGCGAGCCGGCATGGAGTGCGCGCGGCTACTTCCACCTGTGGCGCATCGGCGCCGACCGCCCGCTCATGGCCGACTACGACCCGCTCACGCCCCGCGCGAAGGGCCCGCTCGTGTACGAGATGATCCGCGACCGACTCGGCGACTCCGTGTACTTCGGCGTGCTGCGGGCGCTCGCGCACGACCGCGCCGGCGGCTCGGCGTCGCTCGCCGACCTGCGGGCGGCGCTGCTGCGGGCGGCGCCTAACG
This sequence comes from Gemmatirosa kalamazoonensis, assembly GCF_000522985.1. Lineage (NCBI taxonomy): Bacteria > Pseudomonadati > Gemmatimonadota > Gemmatimonadia > Gemmatimonadales > Gemmatimonadaceae > Gemmatirosa > Gemmatirosa kalamazoonensis. Next base: position 695,721 of record NZ_CP007130.1, on the reverse strand, counting down.
ATCACGGACTGCCGCGGCTCCTCGCCGACTGGCTCGACCGCGGCGGCGCGCCGGTGCTCGACGTCGCGTGGCGCGGCGCGGGCGCAGGACGCGTGCGGGTGCGCATCACCCAGCGCACGACGCCGTACGCGCTTCCGCTCGACGTCGCGGTGGACGGCACGGGCGGCACGCGCACCACGCGCGTCGCACTCACCGACTCGGTGCAGACGTTCGACCTCCCGACCGCGGGCCGCGTGACCGCGGTGCGCCTCGACCCGTCGCACCGACTGCTGCTGTGGGAGCCGGCGTTCGGCCCCGTGCGCGGCGTCACGCCGGCGTGGAGCGCGGACCGCGAGCGCGCGTGGCTCGGCGCGGAGGTCGACTGGCTCGCGCGGAGCTACGGCGCGCGCGCGGTCGGCGTCACCGTCGCCGACGGCGGCGCGGTCGTCTGGCGCCGCGGCGCGACGCCGCCGCCGTTAGGCACCGCGCCCGCCGCCGACACCACCGTCGCCGACGTCGCCGCGCGCGGCACCACGGTCGCCGTGTGGCGCGCCGCCCGCCGTGCCGCGTGCGTCGTGCGCTCCGACCTCCCCACGCTGGGCGTGACGCTCGCCGAGCAGGTGTGCCAGCGCGTCGCCGTGCTGTGGCGCTGGCCGACGATCCCGGGGCGACCGTAGCGAAGCGCGGAGAGCGGAGACACCTCCAGCGAGGCGAGCGATTCCGTGAATTCTCGAAATTCCTCGAATTGAGGCACGAAGAACGTGGAGTCGTCCCCGGCCGGGCTCAACCGCGCGTGGGCGCTGTTCGGCGTCTACGGGCTGTTCTTCGGCCTGACGGAAGGGACGGAGAAGGCGCTCGTGGCCGATCTCGTCCCGCGCGCGCGACGCGGCACGGCGTTCGGCTGGTACAACCTCGCGATCGGCCTCGCCGCGCTGCCCGCGTCGCTGCTGTTCGGCTTCGTGTGGGACCGCGTGGGGCCGCCGGCGGCGTTCACGTTAGGCGCGTTCCTCGCGCTGCTGGCGGCGATCGTGCTGGGATTCGTGCGGGTGGATCGGCGGTGACGCGCGGCGCGGCTCCTCGTCGCGCGTGACTCCTGGTGTGTTTGGGCGCGGATCGCGCGGATCGCGCGGATCACGCGGATAGACACGAACCTGGCTCCTATCCGGAATCATCCGCGTGATCCGCGCGATCCGCGTCCACTTCTCGACGTGTGCGCCGCGATAAGGGGTGCCGGCGACGAACGCGTCAGCAGCAGCGCGCCCCGGGGCGGGGAAGCTCGAGGCGTTTGCCGAGGCCTCCGCGTCGCCGCGAGAGATAGATGGCGCCTAACGCCGATGCGTGGTAAGCTTGGCCGCATGCGCCTGCTCCTCGCCCTCCTGCTCGCCCCCTGCCTGGCGCTCGCGCAGCCCACGCGCTTCGAGGTGAGCTACACGCCCGCGGCGAGCGCGGGGCCCGTCACCGGGCGGCTCGTCGTCATCGTCGCGAAGGCGGCGGAGCCGGAGCCGCGCATGCTCGTGTCGCCCTCGGGGCCGGCGATCTTCGGCGTCGACGTCGCGGGGCTGCGGCCGGGCCAGACGGTGGTCGTCGACGGGCGCGCGTCGAGCTATCCGACCGCGCTCGACTCGCTGCCGCCGGGCGACTACTACGTGCAGGCCGTCGTCAACGTCTACGAGAAGGCGACGCGTGCCGACGGGAAGACGGTGTGGGTGCACCTGAACGACGGCACGCAGGAGTTCTTCACGATCGCGCCCGGCAACCTGTACGGCGACGTGCAGCGCGTGCGCATCGGCGCCGGCGCGGTACGCGTCGCGCTCGACAAGGTGGTGCCGCCGGTCGCACGGCCCACCGATACCGAGTGGGTGAAGCACGCGCGCATCCGGAGCGAGAAGCTCACGACGTTCTGGGGCCGGCCGATCTACGTGAACGCGACGGTGCTGCTGCCGAGCGGATGGGCCGAGCATCCGGAGCGCAGCTATCCCGCGGTGTACACGCTCGGCCACAGCGTGCCGTTCGGCTTCAGCACCGACTCGGCGCGCGCGCGCGCAACGTCGGGCAGATCAACCCGGTCACCGGCATGGAGACGGGGTTCGACTTCTACCGCGCCTGGCGCGGCGACGACTTTCCGCGCATCGTCGCCATCAGCCTCGAGCAGCAGACACCGTACTTCCCCGACTCGTACTCGGTGAACTCGGCCAACAACGGGCCGTACGGGGACGCGATCGTCGAGGAAGTGATCCCTGCGCTCGAGAAGCAGTTCCGGCTCGTGTCGGCACCATGGGCGCGGCACGTCGAGGGCGCGTCGACCGGTGGGTGGCAGACGCTCGCGCTGCAGCTCCAGCACCCCGACTTCTTCGGCGGCGCGTGGGTGCTCCAGCCCGACCCGATCGACTTCCGCCGCTGGCAGCTCGTGGACATCTACGCCGACACGAACGCGTTCGTCGTCCAGACGGGACCGTTCACCACCACCGAGCGGCCGTTCCGTCGCACGACCGAGGGACAGGTGGTGTGGACGAACCGCCAGCTCAGTCGCTTCGAGGACGTGTTGGGCAGCCGCGGGCGGTCGGGATATCAGATCGAGGCGTGGGAAGCGGTGTACGGCCCCACCGACGCCGACGGCTACCCGAAGCCGCTGTGGGACAAGCGCACCGGCACGATCGACCGGAGCGTCGCGGCGTACATGCGCGACCACGGGTTCGACCTCCGCGACTACGCGCAGCGCAACTGGGCCACGTTAGGCCCGCAGCTCGCCGGCAAGCTGCACTTCTTCGCCGGCGACATGGACGACTTCTACCTCAACCTCGCCGTCTACCGCTTCGAAGAGTTCCTGAAATCGACGACGAATCCGCGGAGCGACGCGACGTTCACGTACGGCCGCCCGACGAAGGGGCATTCGTGGCACGCGTGGACGTGGGCCGACTTCGTCAGGCAGGTGGGTGCGGTCATGAAGCGGCACGCGCCCGCCGGACACCCCGCTCTCGAGGGATTCCCATGAGCAAGGACGACGCGGTTCGACTCACCGACACCATCGCGTTCATCCGCGGCGCCGCGGTGCCACCCGTGCACCAGGCGAAGCGCGCGACGGTCGCCGACATCCTGCGCGACCGCGACAACGCGGGGCAGATCTCGAGCATCATCAGCCCCGCGATGTCGCAGGGCGCCAACTGGGCGGTCACGGGACGCGACGAGGCGAAGGATCAGCGGCACTACCGCCGCGCCCTCATCCTGATCCGCAGCGTGCTGCTCGGCGTCGACCGCAACACGGCGGCGCTCGAGGCGGGCCAGATCACCGACGCGGCGGCGCTGCCCGCGGCGCTCGGCAACACCCTCGCCGACGTCACGGGGCTCATCGACGACTGCACGGCGAAGCTCGCCGAGCTGAAGGCGCACCCGCTCACGTTCCTCTCGCGCAACAAGCTGCAGGTCGCCGGGATGCCGACGTCGTCCCAGTGCACGTACAACTTCTACTTCGATCGGCTCAACGACACCTACAACTTCTCGCCGCCCAACAGCGTCGCGAACTGGGTGAACATCACCGAGCCGGTCTACCAGCTGCACGTGCAGCAGTACGCCGGCCTCGCCAGGGCCAAGACCGTCGGCGACGACTCGCGCACGGTTGTCGGCAACATGGTGCACGGCGCGGACCTCATGGTCACCACGCAGCTCACCGGCTGCGCCGTGGTGTACTACCGGAACGGCGCCAGCCTGATCGCCGCCCACGTCCAGCCGGGAGCGGCCAACGCGGAGGCGATGTGCACCGATCTGCGCGCGAACGCGAGGCTCACACTGGCCCCCGCCATCACCGGCATCTTCGGGGCGCAGAACCCGAAGGGCGTCGATCCGAACAACTACCTCAAGGCGGGCTTCTACAACTACTGCATCGGCGTCCGCCACGGCGGCTCGTGGGATCTGTACGCGCAGCAGCGGCCGCGCTCGTACGGCGACGCCATCGGCGCCGCGATCGACTCGTGGAAGATCACCTGAGGCTCCGGCGGGCGATCGCGCCGTAAGCACTCCGCCGAGTCGGGTCGTCCAACCGGTACGACCACCTCACGGAGGCTCCGATGCTCTACCGGACGATCGCCCCAGCCCTGCTCCTCACGCTCGCCGGCACCTCGATCGGCGCCGCGCGCTCCGCCGACGTCAAGTCGCCGCCCTGGATCTCGATCGAGTCCCCGGCGAACCCGTACGACCCCGCCACGCGCGACGCGGCGTTCCTCGTCCGCACGTGGCTGCACGGCAACACGACGAGCCTCGAGGACCTGACGGCCAGCGCGGAGGGACTCGTCGACGGCAAGCGCCAGAGCGTCGCGCTCCGCATCGAGCCCACGTCGCAGCCCAACCTGTATGCCGTGCGCCGGCAGTGGCCGGCCGCCGGCGCGTGGGTGGTGCGCGTGACGCTGCTCCGCACCGCGACGGCGATCGTGTCGCTCGACCGCGCCGGCGCGGTGTCCGGCGTGTACGTGCCGACGCGGATGCAATCCGGCCTGCCGCTCGCGCGCGCGGTGGAGGCGCGCGAGATCGATTCGACGCTCGCCACCGTGGCCGCGCGGCGGTGACCAACGGCGCGGCGCGTCTCGCGGCGGCGCACGACGTCGTCCGCCGCGCGCAGCAGGGCGACGTGGAGGCGTTCGCGTCGCTCTACCGCGCGCACGGACCGGCGGTCTTCTCTCTCGTGCGCCGCATGCTCGGCGACGAGCGCGCGGCGCGCGATCTGGTGCAGGACGTGTTCGTGCGCGCGTGGGAGCGGCTCGCCTCGTTCCGCGGCGACAGCGCGTTCGGGACGTGGCTGCACCGGCTCGCCGCCAACCTCGTCGTCGAGACGCTGCGCGCGGCGAGACGCGACGTGCTGCGCTTCACCGACGACGACGCGGACACCACGCCGGCGACCCGCTCCGACACCGACGCGATCGACGCGCGGCTCGACCTCGACGCGGCGCTCGTGGGACTCGCCGCCGGGGCGCGCGCCGTGTTCGTGCTGCACGACCTGGAGGGATACTCGCACGAGGAGATCGCGCAGATGACCGGCATCGCCGCCGGCACCGCACGGGCGCAGCTCTGGCGCGCCCGACGTCACCTGATGAAGCGACTCGACCCATGACGGCGTTCGACACCGGCCAGCATCTCACCGAAGCCGAGCGGCAGGGCGCCGCGGACGGCTCGCTGCCCGAGCCGCGTCGGCGCCGCGTGGCGGAGCACCTCGCGGCGTGCGGCGAGTGCGACGCCGACGTCGCGCGCCTGCGACGCGTCGTCACGCTCGCCCGCGCGAGCGAGCCGCTGGCCGCGCCGCTCGACGAGCTGTGGCCCGACATCCGCGCGCGCATCGAGCGCGACAAGGTCGTCGCGCTGGTGCCCGCGGCTCCGCCACCACGTCGCGCGATCCGCTGGCAATGGGTGTCGGGGCTCGGCGCCGCGGGGCTCGCGGCCGCCGCCGGGCTCGTGATGGTGCTGCGCGCGAACCGGCCCGCGCCGATCGACGGCAGCGCGCCCGCGGGATCGAGCGGCGATGCGGCGTTCGTGTCCGCCGAGGCCGACTCGTCGCGTGCGTACGAGCAGCAGGTGCAGGCGCTGCTCGACGAGATGGCGCTCCGGCGCGCGATGCTGCGCCCCGACGTCGCCGCGCGCATGGACCACGACGTGCGCGTGATCGACGCCGCGATCGCCGAGCTGCAGGACGCGCTGCGCCACGACCCGAACAACGCCGCGCTGCGCCAGCTCCTCGCCGCGTCGTACCGACAGAAGCGCGACCTCCTCAAGCGGGTGGCGAATGCCTCGTGAGCTCTCGGCCGTACTGTTAGGCACCGCGGCGGCGCTGCTCGCCGCCGGCGCCGGCGCGCAGCCGGTGGGACCGGTGCTGTGGGCGCGCGCCGTGGAGCCGACGGCCGGCTTCAAGATCTACAATCCGGTGGGCACGCTGCGCATCGTCGGGTGGGACCGCGACTCCATCGTGGTGCGCGGCCGACTGGGGCGGGGCGAGCGGATGTACCACGACGTCACGGCGCGCGGCGGGAAGCTGGGGATCGACGAGCGCGCCGACGGCGGCGATGCGCGGCCGAGCGATCTCGTGATCTACCTGCCGCGTCGCTCGCAGATCGCGGTGAAAACGGCGAGCGCCGACGTCAGCGGCGCCGACGTGTCGGGATGGTTCTACAGCGTGAGCGGCACCATCCACCTCGTGGGCACCTCGACGTCGATCGACGCGGAGTCGATGAGCGGCAACGTGAGCCTCGACGTGTCGGCGCCGTGGGTGCACGCGCGCACCGGCGACGGCCACCTGCTGCTGCGCGGCGCGCCGCAGGACGCCGACGTGTCGACGATCGGCGGCACGCTCGACGTCGCGAGCCAGGCGACGCTGCGCGGCCGCTTCGCGTCGGTCACCGGCGACATCCACTACGTCGGCACGCCGCCGTCGGGCGCGATCCTCGAGTTCTCGAACCACAGCGGCAGCGTCGACTGCCTCCTGCCGCGCGGCGCGGCCGGCGTGTTCGAGCTGTCGACGGTCACCGGCGACATCGTGAACGGCTACACGCGCGTGCGGCCAGCGGCGCAGCCGGGGCGCGGCCGCACCCTGCGCGTGGACCTCGGCGGCGGCGGCGGCCACGTGTCGGTGCGCACGTTCAAGGGGACGATCCGGCTGCGGGGGCCGTGAAGACACGGAACCGCAGAGGGCCGCGGAGGACTGCCTCTTTGTGTTGAACCACAGAGGACACGGAGGACACAGAGGAGAACTCCTTCTTGTTGGTCTCCTCCGTGTCCTCTGTGTCCTCTGTGGTCAAAAGCCGTTGCCGTCCTCTGCGTCCTCTGCGTCCTCTGCGGTTCAATGCCTCTAATTCACCGCGCCCGGCCCCCGCAGCACCTTCCCGGGCTTCGCGCCGGTATGTCGCCCGTGGTCGATCACGACGACGCCGTTCACGAGCACCCACTCGATGCCCGTGGGAAACTCCATCGGCTTCTCGTACGTCGCGCGGTCCTGCAGTTGGTCCAGGTCGAAGATCGTCACGTCGGCCCACGCGCCCTGGCGGATGACGCCGCGGTCGGCGAGGCGCATGCGCGTGGCGGGCCACGAGGTCATCTTGCGCACCGCGTCCTCGAGCGTGAGCACGTGACGCTCCTTCACGTAGCGCGCGATCACCCGCGTCGCGTTGCCGAACGAGCGCGGGTGCGGCAGGCCCGTGGCGTCGGGAGTGCCTAACTGCAGCACGGCGCCGGCGTCGCTCCCGATGCTCGTCCACGGGAAGCGGAGCGCCGTCTCGATGTCGGCCTCGCCCATCATGTGATAGATTGCCATGACGCGGCCGCGCCCCTGCGCGACGAGATCCCACGCCGCGTCGGCGGGGTCCTTCCCCGTCTCGCGTGCGATCTGCGCGATGGTCTGGTTCTCGTACTTCGCGTTGTCGGGGTTGCGCGCGTTCACGAGCACGACGCCGTCCCAGCCGCCGGCCGCCTCGACGATGTTCCACCACCCCGGCGAGCCGGTGCCCAGCTCGCGCTTGAGGCGCGCGCGGGTGGCCGGGTTCGCGAGGCGCGCCTTCAGCGAGTCGTCGCCGCCCTCGAACGCCCAGCTCGGGATCGTCGCCTCGAGCCCCGTGCCGCCGGCGGTGTAGACGTACATGTCGGCCGCGACGTCGACGCCACGCGCGCGCGCCGCGTCGACGAGCTGCCGCACGGAGTCCATCAGCACACCCCAGCCGGGCTTGTGCGCGACCTTGAGGTGGAACACCTCGCCGGGCAGCCCGGCGCGCTCCGAGATCTCGATCAGCTCGCGCACCGACTGCACGACCTCCTTCCCCTCGCCGCGGATGTGGCTCGCGTACACGCCGCCGTACTTCGCGGCGGCCCTCGCGACCTCCACCAGCTCGTCGGTCGTCGCGTAGGAGCTCGGCGGATAGATGAGCGCCGTCGTCATCCCCATCGCGCCGGCCCGCATCGCGGTGTCCATGATGGCGCGCATGCGGTCCAGCTCCGCCGCGTTCGGCGCGCGCGCCGACATGCCGAGCACCGGGACGCGCGTCTGCGTCTCGCTGAAGTACGTGCCGAAGTTGATGCTGATGCCCTGCGTCTCGAGCCGCTTGAAGTAGTCGGCGATCTGCGATGCCGGCACGGGGGTGCCGCCCTCGCCGCCGATCGCGGTGGTGACGCCCTGTCGCAGCTTGTTCTCGGCCAGCCCGTTGCGCGGCAGCACGCTCCCCGACTGGTCCATCATGTCGATCCAGCCGGGCGACACGTACTTGCCGCGCGCGTCGATCTCCGTGCGCCCCTTCGCGTCGATCTTGCCGATCCGCGCGAACCGGCCGTCCTTGATCGCGACGTCGGCGAGGATCCACGGGTTCCCCGCGCCGTCGAGCACGCGGCCGTTGCGGATGACGACGTCGTACTCCTGCGCGGGCAGGCGTGCGCCTAACGTCGCGACGAGGGCGACGGCGAGGATTCCACGTGTCATCTGGTCTCCAAGAGGTGATGCACGGCTCCACGTACGAGTGCTCGTTGGACTGAAGAAGGACTGAAGGAGGACTGAAGAAGGAGACACCAATAAAGTGTTGTTGGCCCTTTTTCAGTCCTTCTTCAGTCCTTCTTCAGTCCTTCTTCAGTCCTATGGAAGACTCGTACGTGGAGTCGTGTCGATCACGACGGCCCGTCGCCGCCACAGGAAATACGCCGGCACGCCGGTCGCCACGCCGAGCAGCCCGACCGCCGCGCGGCCCGGCGCCGAGATCATCGCGTTCACGACGATCGCCGCGGCGGCGAGCACGAACAGCGCGGGCGTCACCGGGTAGCCCGGCACGCGGAACGGCCGCGGCGCGTCGGGCTCCTTCTTCCGCAGCGCGAACACCGCGGCGGCGCCGAGGCCGTAGAAGATCCACCCGGCGAACACGACGTAGGTCAGCAGTTGCTCGAACGTCCCCGATGCCGCGAGCACCATCGCCCACGCGGTGCCCGCGAGGATGGACACGGCCGGCGTGCCGAAGCGCGGGTGCACCTCGCCGAGCTTGCGGAAGAACACCCCGTCGCGCGCCATCGCGTAGAACAGCCGTGGCGCGGTGAGCGTGAGCCCGTTCGTCGCGCTGAACATCGACACGAGGATCACCGCCGCGATGAGCTTGCCCGCCGCGCCGCCGTAGAGCGCCGCCACCGCGGTCGCGGCCACGCGGTCGGTGCGCTGCGCGCCGTCGACGCCGAGCGCGGCGACGTAGCCGACGTTCGCGAGCAGGTAGATCGCGATGAGCACCGCGGTGCCGACGAGGAGCGCGCGCGGCAGCGTGCGCTGCGCGTCGCGCGCCTCGCCGGCCGAGAACGTGACGTACTGCCACCCCTCGTACGCCCACAGCACGCCGATCATCGCGAGCCCGATCCCCGACAGCAGCCCGCCCGACCATGCATCGGGCCACGCCGCGGGCGCCGACGCGAACCCCACCCCGCGCGACAGCAGCGCCACGCTCATGACGAGGATCGCCGCCACCTTGAGCCCCGTGCTCAGGTTCTGCACGCGCGCGCCCTGCCGCGTGCCGCGCACGTTCACCGCCGCGATCACGGCGAGCATCGCGATCGCGATCGCCTTCGCGGCGAGCGGCGACAGCGCGACGAACTGCTGGAGGTACGAGGTGAACGCCACCGCGAGCGTCGCCGCCGAGCCGGCGCTGATGACGAAGAACTTCGTCCACCCGTAGAGGAACGCCGGCAGCGGCCCGAACGCATCGCGGATGTAGACGTAGAGTCCTCCCGCGTCGGGCCGCGACGCGCCGAGCTCCCCGTACGTGAGCGCGCCGAGCAGCGACAGCACGCCGGCCACGAGCCACACCAGCAGCGCGGGTCCGAGGAGCCCGCCCGTCTGCCGCAGCACCGTGGCCGGGACGATGAAGATGCCCGACCCGATCACCGTGCCGACGACGATGAGCACGAGGTCCCACGTGCCTAACGTGCGTTCCAGTGTACGGTGTGAAGTCGTCATGGCTGGAGGGGTCGGGACTCGGGACGCGGGACTCGGGACTCGGGAACTGCCCCCCGACGAGTCCCGAGTCCCGAGTCCCGAGTGTCGAGCTGCTCGAACGTCTGCGTGCCGATCGGGTAGCTCCGCCAGTCCTTGAAGTCGAAGTGCCACCACTCCGCGTCGTACACCGTGAACCCGACCGATTCCATCGCGACGCGCAGCAGGTCGCGCTGCCACCGCTGGAGCGAGGTGCCGCCGGGATAGACGGGGTAGCTGCGCGCGGTCATCTCGTCGTAGCCGCCGGTCATCTCCGCCGGCTTCCCCGTGCGCAGATCGTAGAGCGTGAGGTCCACCGCCTCGCCGCGGTTGTGCCGCGAGCCCTGCGCCGGATCGGCGACGAACACGCGCTGCGGCACGGGCGTCCCCTCCCAGAACATCTTCGTCACGTACCACGGTCGATACGCGTCGTGCACGAGCAGCCCGTAGCCGAACGGCCGCAGCATCGCGCTCGCCCGCCCCAACGCCTCGGCCGCGGGGCGCTGCAGGAACGCGCGCGCGCTGGAGTAGAACGGCGTGCGCATGAAGTTGTTGCGCGTCGCGTAGCGCACGTCCAGGTGCACGGTCGTGTCGAACGTCGTCACGGCGACGAGATCGCTCGGCCGGAACGGGCCCTGCTCGTGCGGCGGCGTGGCGGCGAGCGCCTCCCTGCGCAGCTCGGCCACCGGCCGCAGCGGCGTGATGGTGAACTGCGAGCCGTCCTCGGTGCCGAGCGCGCGCTTCGGCAGCCGCGCGCCGCCGACCGACACCGCGGCCACCTTGCCGCCCGCGCGCTCCACCGTCAGCCGCCCGTCGGCGAGGAGGAACGTGTCGGGGGCGACCTCCGTGAGCGCCGCGTAGGTGCCGTGCCGCAGCGTCGTGAGCCGGCCGTCGCGCTCGAGCACGAACAGCGTGTCGCTGTCGGTCGCGCCGTACTCGCCGATCAGCGCGCGCCACGCCGGCGGCGCGGGCGCGGGCTTGCCGCTGGTGAGGAGCTGGCGGAAGGCGGTGTCGACCGGCTGGGCGCCTAACGAACTTGAACCGCAGAGGACGCGGAGGACGCAGAGAAGAACGACACCGGTCGTCGTCGGTGTCCTCTGCGTCCTCTGCGTCCTCTGTGGTTCGATTCGATGAGCCATCAGACGCTCCAGATCTCGGAGAGCACGCGCCGGAAGTTGCCGCCGAGGATCCCCTCGATCTGCGCGTCGGTGTACTTGCGCCGGATGAGCCCCTCGGTGAGGTCGAACATCCGCTTCGGGTGGTCGAGCCCCTCGATGTCGATCCGCTCGCGGAAGCCGTAGCTCCCCTTGTAGCTCGCGCGCAGCTGCTTGTTCAGCTCCGGCGGCATGTCGTCGTACCCGTCGAGGTCGATGTCGCTGCCGACGCCGAGGTGCTCGGGCCCGATCATCTTCGCGACGTAGTCGAAGTGGTCGAGCGCGTCCTCGATCGTCGTCGGCTCGCGGTCCTTCACGAACATGCGCACGCCGGTGATCCCCATGACGCTCCCCGCCTTCCCCACGGCGCGGATCGCCTCGTCGCTCTTGTCGCGCGGATGGCCGTTGGCGAGCGCGCGCACGTTGGAGTGCGTGATCAGCACCGGCTTCTTCGACACCTCGAACGCATCGAGCGTCGTGCGGTCGCCGCAGTGCGAGACGTCGACGGCCATGCAGACCTTGTTCATCCGGTCGACGATGGCGAGGCCGAAGTCGCTCAGCCCCTCGTCGCGGCGCTCGGTGGATCCGTTGCCGATGCGGTTGCGCGAGTTGTACGTGAGCTGCGCGATGCGCTGGCCGTAGCCGTAGAACAGATCGACGTCGCTCGGCCGCCGGAAGTGCTCGGCGTTCTGCAGTCCGAGGATGACGGCGATCTTGCCGGAGCTCTTCACGCGCGCGAAGTCGCCCGGGCTGTCGATGCGCATCAGGACGTCGTCGCGCCCGGCGAGGAAGCTGTTCCAGCCCGCGAAGAACTGCATCCCCTGGTCGAACGCGTCGGGGCCGCCGATGCCGACCGCGGGATGGAAGACGTTGATCCCCGAGCTCTTGAACTTCGCGATGACGTCGGGCCCGAACGTCTCCGGCCTCGCCTGCCACTGGTCGCCGAGCGGGAAGTTGAGCGTGAACACGCTCAGCATGTCCATCACCAGCGACCGCTGCATGAGCGCGACCGCGCGCGCCGAGTACTCCGGTGCCGGCTCGGCGAACAGCCGGTAGCGGCCCCGATTGATCATCGGCGCGGCGAACGCCGCGGCCGCGGCTCCGAGCGCTCCCTTGATTGCCGTCCGCCGGTCGACGTTCTCCATCGTGTCTCCGGGTGAGAGTCGTGGTGCGCCGTGCCCGCTCCCACGTACGTGGTTTGTTAGGACTGAAGGAGGACTGAAGGAGGACTGAAGAAGGACAACAAAGACGTTGTGTTTGGTCCTTCTTCAGTCCCTCTTCAGTCCTTCTTCAGTCGTACAGAAACTCGTACGCGGAGTCGTGAGCAGGCGCCCATGCGCTAGTTCTGCTTGATCTTCGTGAACGTGGCTCCGAACGCGCGCAGCGCCTGCACGCCGCCCGTCCCGTCGGGGACGAAGACCAGCGTTCCCCGGCCGCTCTGTCGGTTCTTCCAGTTGGCCCGGAACGTGTCGTACTGCCAGTGGGTGAGGTCGCCGTCGTAGGCGCGGCCGAACGTCGCGTGCAGCGTCTCGCCGTTCAGCGTCACGCGCACGTCGCCGTACGCGTCGCTGTGGTACGTGCCGGTATAGCGGTCGAGCGCGAGGCTCGGGTGCGTGCCGGTGACGTGCTGGGCCTCGGCGCGCTGCTGCGCCGTCCGCGCCTGCGCCGTGAGGCCGTCGTAGAGCTTCTTCAGCTCCGCGCTCCAGTCATGGCCGGTGTTGCCCAGGTACATGTCGAACACCTGGTACATCAGCGCGTGCCGCAGCTCGATGTGATCGGCGTTCTCGAGCACGTAGACGCCGATCCGCTTGTCGGGGATGAGGCCGATGATCGCGCACATGCCGTCGATGCTCCCCGTGTGCATCGCGATCGCCTGCCCGGCGTAGTCCTGCAGGAACCAGCCGAGCCCGTAGTCGAAGAAGTGCGCGTGCACCGCGTCGAACGTCGGGTACTCGTGGTCGGCGACCACCTGCGGCGTGAGGATCTCCTTCACCGTCGCCGTCTTCAGCAACTGGTTGCCTCCCACGCGGCCGCTGTCGAGGATGAACTTCATCCACTTCGCCATGTCGCTCACGCTCGACCACACCGAGCCGGCGGCCTTCACCGGATCCACCGTGCGGTTCGTGATCACGCGCATGGTGTCGTCGATCTCGGCGTGCGGCGACGCGACGTTCGGCTGGCCGGCGAGGTCGGCGAGCAGCGGCACCGTGGCGCTCATGCCCAGCGGCGCGAAGATGCGCGTGCGGAGGAACTGCTCCCACGGCATCCCGGACACCGCCTCGACGACCTGGCCGGCGGCCGCGTACATGATGTTCTGGTAGATGAACTGCGACCGCGGCGAGTACGCGAGCGGCAGGTAGCGCACGCGTCGGATGATCTCCGCCGTCGAGTAGTCGGCGCCCGCCCACAGCAGGTCGGCGTTCCCGAGCCCCGTGCGGTGCGTGAGCAGGTCGCGCACGGTGATCTGCGGCGTGACCCACGGGTCGGAGAGACGGAAGTCGGGGAGGTACTTCGTGACCGGGTCGTCCCACTTGAGCTTCCCCTCGTCGACGAGCATGCCCAGCGCCGCCACGGTCATCGCCTTCGTGGTGGAGCCGATGGCGAAGCGCGTCCCGGCGTCCACGGGGTCGGCCTTGCCCAGCTCTCGCACGCCGTAGCCCTTCGCGAACACCACGCTGTCGTCCTTCACGATCGCGATCGCGAGCCCCGGCGCGTTCCAGTCCTTCACCGCCTTCGCCACGTACGCGTCGAACCGCGCGAGCGCGGCGCGGTCGACGGGGCGGGGCTGGGCGCCTAACGAATTCGAACCGCAGAGGACGCAGAGGACGCAGAGGAGAGCAAACCAACCGTTGTGGGTTTCCTCTGCGTTCCTCTGCGTCCTCTGCGGTTCAAACGAATAGCGCAGCATCTCAACGACCTCCCGGCCGCTTCACGCGCACGGGCGCGGGCGGCTCCTTGGTGACGAGCTTCACGGGGTTGGCTTCGAGCAGCTTGAGCGCCTCCTGCACGCCGCGCTCGAGCTGCGGGTCGCGGCCCGCGGCGAAGTCCTGCGGGGTGATCTCCACCTCGATGTCCGGCGGCACCCCCTTGTTCTCGACGTCCCACTCGCCCTGCGTGTTGATGAAGCCACCGCGCGGGTTCGTGATGCTGCCGCCGTCGACGAGCGGCTGCGTGTCCCAGATGCCGACGAGACCGCCCCACGTCTTCGTGCCGATCATCGGGCCGACCTTCGCCTCGTGCCACATGAACGGCAGCAGGTCGCCGCCGGAGCCCGCGGCCTCGTTGATGAGCAGCACCTTCGGGCCCCAGATCCCCGCCTGCGGCGTCGTCACCACCCGCCGCTCGCCGACCGGGTTGTTGAAGTAGCCGTACAGCTCGCGCCGCGCGAGGTCGACGATGTAGTCCGCCGCCTGGCCGCCGCCGTTGAACCGCTCGTCGATCACCGCGCCCTGCTTCTGCTGCTGCGCGAAGTAGTAGCGGTTGAAGTACGTGTAGCCCGCGCCGCCCGTGTTCGGCAGGTAGACGTACGCGAGCCGACCGTTCGACAGCTTGTCCACCTGCCGGCGGTTGTCCTCCACCCACGCGCGCGAGCGGAGCGCGGTCTCGCTCGCGACGGGGATCACGACGACGTCGTGCGCGCCGTCGCGCGTCGGGCGGCTGTTGACGGTGAGCACGGTCTGCCGGTTCGCCGTCCCCTCGAACAGGCTGTACGGGTTCGTCGGCGCGCGCAGCTCGACGCCGTTCACCGCGAGCACGTAGTCGCCCGTCGCCACGCGGATGCCGGGGGCCGACAGCGGCGCGCGCAGCTCGGGGTTCCAGTTCTCGCCGGTGAACACGCGCGCGAGCCGGTAGCGCCCCTCGCTCTCCACGAGGTCGGCGCCCAACAGCCCGATCGGCACCGGCTCGACCGGCGGCACGTCGCCCTCCGTGACGAACGAGTGCCCCACCGACAGCTCGCCGCCGAGGATGTCGAGCAGGTACGTCAGGTCGGAGCGGTGGCCGACCGACTCCACCCACGGCGAGTACATCGCGTACACCTCGTCCCACTTCGCGCCGTGCAGGTTCGGCACGTAGAAGAAGTCGCGCTCGAGGCGCCACGCCTCCTTGAAGATCTCCCGCCACTCCTGACGCGGGTCGATCATCGCGCGCAGGTCGGTGCGCAGCGCGCCGTCGCCCACCTTCCCCGGCTTGTCGGCGTCGAGCACGCCCCAGCGGGAAGCGGCGTTAGGCGCCCCCCCACTCGCGCCGTAGAGCAGCTTCTTGCCGTTCGCCGACAGCGCGAACGACGTGATGCCGGCGAGGAACGGCGCGCTCGCGCGCTTCTTCACGTCGTACCGGTGGAGCGTGAGCCCCGGCTGGTTCGGCACCGCCTCGGTGTAGAACACGACGCCCGCCGCGCCCGCGGCAAGCGACTGGTAGTCGCGCGCCGGCACGTCGAGCGACAGGATGCGCTGGCCGATGTTCGGCCAGTCGATGCGGACCGTCGGCGCCGCCGCGGCGCTGGGCCGCGTGGAGTCGCCGCGCGCGGCCTGCGCGCTCACCGGCGCCCCGGTGCCGCCCCGAGCACGCCGCGCGGAGTCTGGACTGTTAGGCGGCTGCGGCACCGGCGCCGGCGGTGAGACGCGCGGAGCGGCCGCGGCCTCCTCGTCGCTCTCGGGCAGCAGCGGCGACGGATCGTCGGCGCGCAGCACCGCGAAGTAGATCGCGCGCGTCACGGGGCGCTCCAGGGAGCTCATCTCGAGCCACCCGGTGTTCAGCGCGAAGTTGGTGCTCGCGAGGAAGTACAGGTATCGCCCGCTCGCGTCCCACGCCGGCGAGATCGCGTCGGAGAGCCCGTCGGTGAGCTGGCGCGTCTGCCC
This sequence comes from Gemmatirosa kalamazoonensis, assembly GCF_000522985.1. Classification (NCBI taxonomy): domain Bacteria; kingdom Pseudomonadati; phylum Gemmatimonadota; class Gemmatimonadia; order Gemmatimonadales; family Gemmatimonadaceae; genus Gemmatirosa; species Gemmatirosa kalamazoonensis. The sequence continues at coordinate 679,771 of NZ_CP007130.1, read as the reverse complement.
GTCGGCGAGCGAGTACACCATCACGGTGTGGAACTGGTTCGGCAGCCGCTTGGTGTACGCGAGCCACTTCGAGTCGGGCGACCACACCGGATCGATCGTGCGCGCCGGCACCATGTACGGATCGGTGTCCACCTTGCGCTGCGTGCCCGTCGCGACGTCGACGTACCAGAGGTTCAGTCCCTCGTCGGTGAACGCGAGGTACTTCGAGTCGGGCGACCAGGTCGGCGTGAAGTAGTAGGTCGGCTTCTCGAGCGTGATCGCCTTCGGCGGCGTGAGGCCGTCCTGCGAGCCGATCATGAGCTGGTACTCGCCGCTCGCGTCGGAGAACCACGCGATCTTCTGCCCGTCCGGCGACCACGCCGGCTTGCGGTCGGCGGCGCCGGAGGAGCGCGTGAGGTTGCGCCAGTCGCCCTTCTCCACCGGCACGGTGAAGATCTCGCCGCGCGCCTCGAACAGCGCCCGCGCGCCCGTCGGCGACAGCGACGCCGACTGGATCTGGCGGGCGACGTCCTTCCACTGCGGCCGTGCCCACGGCAGGTCGCCGCGCACGTTGATGACGAGCTGTCGATCGCGCCCTGCGGCGGGGTCGAACAGATGCACGTAGCCGCCCTGCTCGAACACGAGCGCGCCGCCGCCCGCGTCGAGCTGCTTCGCGTCGAAGTCGGTGAAGTGCGTGAGCTGCGCGACCTGCTGCGTGGCCGGCGTGTACGCGTACACGTTCACCGCGTAGTCGCGGTCGGAGAGGAAGTAGATCTTGTCCCCCGACCACACGGGATCGGTGTCCATGCTCCCGTTCCACGGGAGCTTCGTGACCGAGAGGTCGCCGAGGTCCACGACGCGGATCGGCTGCGCCTGGCCGCCGCGGTAGTTGCGCCACTCGACGTCGGTGGGCGAGATCGCCTGGTACGCGATGCGCTTGCCGTCGGCCGCGTAGCCGCCCTTGTACGCGCGCGGCAGCGGGAGCGGCGTCTCGAGCCCGCCGTCGACGCTCACCGTCCAGAAGCGCGGCACCGGCGTCGGCGCGCTCGCGCGTCCGGACGTGAACACGACGCGCTTGCCGTCGGGCGTCCACCCGCGCACGACGTCGGCGCCGGGGTGCCACGTCAGCCGCTTCGGCTCCCCGCCCTCCGCCGGCACGACCCACACGTCCTGGTTGCCGCCGTAGTCGCCGGTGAACGCGACGAGCTTGCCGTCGGGCGAGAAGCGCGGCGTCGACTCGGCGCCGGGGAAGCTCGTGAGCCGCCGCGCATCGCCGCCGTCGCGCGGCGCGACCCACACGTCGCCCGCGTACACGAACGCGACCTGCGTCGCGCTCACCGTCGGCTGACGGAGCAGCCGCGTCCCGCGCGCGGTTCCGCCGTTAGGCGCGCCGTCCGACTGCGGCGCCTGCGCGGCGACGGGGACCGCGGCGAGAAGAGCGAGGGTGACGAGGATCTTCATGACGGATGTGAGGTGGGCCTGTCCGGATCTCACACGGAGGCCGCGGAGGCCGCGGAGAAACGGCCAAACTCGTTGGTGGTCTCCGCGTCCTCCGCGGCTCCGCGTCAGACGATGGTGTTCGCGCCTACCAGCTGCCGCGCTCTCCGTGCGCCCCGATCACCGAGGAGAGCCGCGCGGCCGCGTTGCGCCAGTTCGTGTCCGTCGCCGCACGCGCGCCCTCGCCGTCGCCCGACTCGATGGCGCGCACGATCTGCTCGTGCTCCACCACCGACGTCGCGATCTCGTCGACGAGCGCGCTGATGTAGAGGCGGATGTAGCGCTCCGCCTGCGGCTTGATGGCGTCGTGCAGCCCGACGAGCCGCGGGCCGGCGCCCGCCTCGACGTAGGCGCGGTGCAGCGCGGTGTCGAGGTCGAAGATGCGCATCGGATCGGGGCGCGGCAGGCGCGCTTCCGCGTCGAGCGCGGCGTTCAGCGCGCGCATCCGCGCCGCGAGCGTCGCGCGCTCCTCGGGCGGACGGTCGGCCGCTTCGCGCGCGGCCATCGACTCCAGCAGCCCCACGATGTGGAACAGCTCGCGCCCGTCGTTCTGCGTGAGCGGCGCGACGACGAGCCGGCGGTCGCCGCCGGTGACGTAGCCCTCCTGCTGCAGCCGGTGCAGCGCGCTCCGCGCCGGCGTGCGGCTCACGCCGAGCCGCTCGGCGATCTCGCTCTCCACCACGCGTGTGCCGGGCGCGAGGCGCCCCCACACGATCAGCTCGCGGAGCTGGTCGTACGCGCGCGAGATGCTCTCGCCGCGCGCGGCGACGTCGCCCGTGCTCGACGTGCTCGACGTGCTCGACGGCTGCGTCACTTGAGCCGTTGGCTCAGCCAGTCGGCGACCGCGCCGAGCACCTCGGGCTCCACGCGCGGGTTCGGCAGCTTCGAGTAGCCTAACGGATAGCCGCTCGGGTCGTGGATGAAGAGGTGGTTCATGTCCGGGAACACCTTCACCGTCACGTCGCGGTTCCCCGCCGCGCGGAACGCGGCGGCGAGCGCCGGCACCTGCTCCGGCGTCACCTGCTGGTCGGTGCTGCCGTTCAGGATGAGCACCGGGATCTTGATGCGACGCGCCGTGGCGAGCGGGTCGTACGACAGGAAGTAGCCCATCCACGGGTTCGACCGCGCGAGCGAGTCGATGCGCGCCGGGATCGCGGCGAGCGCCGCGTCGCGCTTCGCGCCGGTGAGCGACGTGTCGTGCGTCGCCAGGTTCGTGAGCTGGAACGTCAGGATCTCGCGCCCGCCCTTCCCCGGGCCGGCCATGAGCACGAGCGCCTTCAGCGCCGGCTCCTTCGTCGCGACGAGCGGCGCGATCAGCCCGCCCTCGCTGTGGCCGAGCAGCGCGAGCCGCGACGCGTCGATCTCCGGACGCGTGCGCAGGTACGCGAGCCCGGCGCGGATGTCCTCCGCGAAGTCGGCGCTCGTCGCCGTCGCGTGGTTGCCGGTCGACAGGCCGGTGCCGCGGTCGTCCATGCGCAGCACCGCGATCCCGCGCCGGCCCAACGAGTCGGCGATCTGCCGGAACGGGCGGTAGCCGTTCACGCCGGGGATCGCCTCGTCGCGCTCCTCCGGCCCCGAGCCGGTGATCGTCACGACGGCCGCCACCGGGTGCGCCTTGCTCGCCCCGTTCGGCAGCGTGAGCGTGCCGGCGAGCGTGTGCCCCATCGGCGTCGGCACGGTCACGTTCTCCGCCGTGTACGGCGCGTTAGGCGGCGCCGAGTAGTCGACGGCCGCCGAGCGCCCGGCCGCCGTGCCGCTGGTCGCCGCGTCCGGCCGCTTCTTGAACGTCACCGGCCCCGCGAGATCCGTCGCCAGCTCGTCGACCTTCGCCGCCGCGTTCAGATGGAACGTGATCGGTATCGTCCCCAGCACCGGCGTGTCGAACTTCGTGTGGAACGTGTCGAAGTGCCAGTGCTCCAGCTCTCCCTTCCAGATCGGGCCGAACGTGAGGTTCAGCTTCCCGTTCTCCTCGCGGATCGTCATGTCGCCGTACAGGCTGTCGCTGTACGTGCCCGCGTACGCCGAGAGCGGGAGCGACGGCTTCGTGTTCGGCACGCGCTGCGCCTCCGCGCGCTGCTGCGCCGTCCGCGCGCGGGCCTGCTGCTGCTCGACGCGCGCGCGCATGTCGCCGCTCCAGTCGCGCGCCGGGGCCTTGAGCTGCAGGTCGAAGATCTTGTTCATCAGCGCGGTCGGCAGCCCGGTGCCGTTCATGTTCGTGAGGAACACGAGCCCGAAATGCTCCTCCGGCAGCATCGCGACGAGCGACGTGAAGCCGTCGACGTTGCCGCCGTGCTGCACGACGAGGCGGTCGCGGTAGTCCTGGACGAACCACCCCATGCCGTACGCCTGCAGGTGCGTGTCGGGATTGAGCGCCCGCGCCGCGGAGTCGAGGCGGATGATCGTCTGCGGCGAGTGCATCTCGTCGATCATGCGGGCGCTGAGCAGCCGCTTGCCGCCGAACGTGCCGTCGCCGAGCTGGAAGCGCACCCACTGCGCCATGTCGACGGCGGTCGAGTTGATCGACCCGGCGGGGCCGGCGTTGTCGATGTCGCGCCACGCGGCGATCGCCTTCATGGTGTCGCCCGCGGTGTAGTGCGGCGAGGCGCGGTCGGCGACGCCCGGCACCGCGCGGACGGTCGTGTTGCTCCCCGTCATGCCTAACGGCGTGAAGATGCGCGCCTTCACGAAGTCGTCCCACGACGTGTTCGCCACGTGCGCCACGATCTGCCCGGCGGCGATGTACATGATGTTCTGGTAGCCGAACTGCGAGCGGAAGCTCCAACTCGGCTGCAGGAACCGCACGCGCCGCACGATCTCGTCGCGGTCGAAGCCGGAGCCGTACCACGCCAGCTCCCCGCGCGCGAGCCCGCTCCGGTGCGCGAGCAGGTCGCGGACGGTGATCTCGCGCGACGCGAACGGGTCGGCGAGCGCGAAGCCCGGCAGGTACGTCGCCGCCGGCGCGTCGAGCGAGACCTTCTTCTCGTCGACGAGCATCGCGACCGACGCCGCCGTGAACGCCTTCGACGCCGAGCCGATGGCGAACAGCGTGCGCTCGTCGACGCGGTCCGGTCGGTTGACGTCCTTCACGCCGTAGCCCTTGGCGTAGATCACCGAGTCGTTGCGCACGATGGCGAGCCCGAGCCCGGGCACCTTCCACTGCCGCATCGCGTTCTCGACGTACGCGTCGAGCCCCGCGAACGGCTCCCGCGACTGCGCCCCGACGGGATGCGCCACGAGCGCGGCCGCCGTGACGCCGAACGTGACGAGATGACGCACGCGAATCATCGAAGAGCCCCGGTTGCTGTGTTGTCTCGGACAGGATGAACAGGACGGACAGGATGAACACCAACGAAAGAGCAGTTGTTGTTGGTGTTCATCCTGTCCGTCCTGTTCATCCTGTCGAAAGAAGAAAGAAGAGCCAGGCATCCTGTCCCCACCCTCAGATCCGCCACCCGAGCAGGTTCCACGTGTTCAGCGACCACGCGAAGAGGAGCGCGAGCGCCACGGTCGCGCCGTAGCGGAGCCGCGCGGCGCGCGTGCCGACGCCGCGACGCCAGTGGGTGACCGCCGCGGCGGCGCCGCCCAACGTGAGCAGCAGCGCGACGACCGGCAGCGCGAGCGCCACCCTGAGCCCCGTGAGCGGCCCCTCGAGCAGCCCGCCCGACGAGCCGAGCACCGCGACCAGCGTGACGATGAACACGACGTACAGCAGCGCCGGCGTCACGACGAGCCACCGTCCCGGCAGCGCGTCCTCCACGCGTGGCGTGCCGAAGCGGCGGCGGAACGCGCGCGCCACCGCCGCGAGCACCGTGCACACGAACACGAACACGCCGAGTCCGAGCACCACCCAGTGCAGCTTCACCGACGCGTACCACGGTACGCGCTCGAGCACCATCATCGGCGCGAAGCCGAGGAAGCCGTACGTCGCGCGACCGCCGGCGCCCGGCGCCTTGAACGACACCAGGTCGCCGCCCAGCTCGTCGCGGTAGAGCAGCGGCCCCACGGGCACCAGCCGCGTGTCGCCGAGCGCGGAGTGCAGCAGCAGCCGGCCGCTGTCCGCCGGCGCGACGGTGACGTCGCCGGCGAGCCCCATGGCCTTCTGGAACGTCGTGTACGCGCGCCGGTTGAACGTGTACTCGCCGACCACGCGCCGCGCCTGCGCCGCCGCGTCGCTCGCCGGCGTGACGGGCGGCGCCGGCGTCGGATAGTAGTGGTCGAGGAACTCGTTCATGAACGGCCCGAAGCTGAGCTCCCCACCGGTGCTCGTGTTGTACGACACGAACACCCCGAGCCGCTCCGACGGCACGAGCGCGAGGTCGCTGTGGAACCACCGCGTGTCGCCGCCGTGGCCGATGATGCGCAGGCCGTGGCTCGACTTCTCGTAGAAGCCGAGCGCGAAGCCGTTCAGCCGCGGGTCGTGCGTGAACGCGCGCGCATGCATGCGCGCCATCGTCGACTCGGCGAGGATGCGCGGGCCGCCGGGCGCGCCGCCCTCGAGGTGCGCGAGCATGAACTTCGCCATGTCCGTCGCGCTCGAGCTCACCGCCCCCGCGGGCGCCGCGCCGCCGATGATCTCGAACGGATGCGCCCTGTACGCGCCGCCGCCCCACGTGTAGCCGCGCGACACGTCCGCCTTGAGCCGCGCCGGCAGCGGCTGGCGGGTCGACGTCTGCGTCATGCCGAGCGGCACGAGGATCCGCTGCTCGACGTAGTCGTCGAACGACAGGCCGGAGACGCGCTGCACGATGTAGCCGGCGAGCGCGGTGGCGTAGTTGGAGTACGACGAGTACGTCCCCGGCGGCCGCACGCGGGCCGGCATGCGCGTCGTGAGCCACTCGCGCATCGGCATGATGTGCACCGAGTCCTCGGAGATCAGGTCGCGCCCGTTCTCCTCGAACCCCGGCGTGTGCGTCATGATGTGACGCAGCGTGATCGGCTGCGGGTACGTCGCCGGGATCTTGAAGTCGAGATAGCGGTTCACGTCCGCGTCGAGGTCGAGCTTCCCCTGCTCGACGAGCTGCATGACCGCGGTCCACGTGAACAGCTTGCTCACCGACCCGATGCGGAACAGCGACCGGTCCGCGCTCACCGGCGTGCGATGCGCGACGTCGGACCAGCCGTAGCCTTTCGCGAAGAACAGCGCGCCGTCCTTCACCACCGCCACCGTCGCGCCGGCGACGTGCTTGTCGCGCAGGTTCGCCTGCATCACCCCGTCGAGGAACGCCTCCAGCTCCCCGCGATCGCGCACCCCGCGCGTCCCGCCGTTAGGCACGACCGGCGCCGTCGCGGCCGCCGTCTCCGGCCGGCGCACCTGCGTCGGGTCCTGCGAGAGCGGCTGGGCGTGCAAGACATTCGAACCGCAGAGGACGCAGAGGACGCAGAGGAAACCAATTGCAGTGGTTCTCCTCTGCGGCCCTCTGCGTCCTCTGCGGTTCAATTTCGGAAAGCGCAGGCTCATGGCACCAGTGGTGGATTCTGCACGGTGAGCTGCACGTACGACGCGGCGCCCTTCGAGCGGAACACGCGCTGCGTCGCGGCCCGGAAGTCCGCGTCCTTGGCGGCGAAGATGTTCGGCACGAACGTCTGCGGGTTCCGGTCGATGAGCGGGAACCACGTGCTCTGCACCTGCACGCGGAGCCGGTGCCCCTTCAGGAACCGGTAGCTCTGCGTGTGCAGGTCGATCGTGTACTCCTGCGGCACGTCCGGCGCGATCGCCTGCGGGTGCTCGAAGCTGCTCCGGAAGCGCCCGCGGAACACGTCGTTCGCCACCATGAGCTGGTAGCCGCCGAGCTTCGCGTCGTCCTCCGGGTAGACGTCGATCAGCTTCACCACCCAGTCGGCGTCGGTGCCCGTCGTCGCCGCGAACAGCTTCGCGACCACGTCGCCCGACAGCACGAGATCCTCGGGGAGCGGCGCGCTCTCCCAGGCCGCGACGTCGGGGCGGTCCTGCACGAACCGCTGGTCGTCGACGAGCCACGTCGACCACGTCGAGCCGGCGCCGAACGTCGGCTTGATCGGACGCGCGCGGTACGGCACCGGCTTGTTCGGGTCCGACACGTACGCGTCGAACACGCGCCCCGTGTCGCGCGGCGGCTCGAATCCGAGCTTGCCGTTCGCCTGGAAGTAGAGCCGCCGCGACGTCACGTTCGTCTTCGGCGGCCACGCGTCGTGGCGCCGCCACGCGTTCGCCCCCGCCTCGAACGTCGTCGCCTCGGCCAGGTCCAGCGTGCCCTTGTCCTTGAGCCAGTACGCGAACCACGGCGCCTCGATCTTCTCCCGGTAGTACTTCGCCGTCGGACTGCCGAAGTCGAGCGGGCCTAACGTCTGTCCGCTGCGGCCGCGCCAGCCGCCGTGGTTCCACGGGCCCACCACGAGGTAGTTGAGGTGCTTGGTGTCGTGCGGCTCCAGCGTCTCGTAGATCTTGATCGGCCCGTAGAAGTCCTCCTGGTCCCACCACCCGGCGACGTTCAGCGTCGGCACCGTCACGCGGTCGAGGTACTGCATCAGCGCCTCGCGCTGCCAGAACGCGTCGAAGTTCGGGTGCGCGGCGAAGTCGTTCCACGTCGGCCGGCTGCGCTTGAACACGCTGTCGTTCACCGTCGCGAGCGAGCCGAGGCCGAGATACCACGAGTACGCGTCGGCCTTGTCGAACTGGAACGGCGTCAGCTCCTTCCCGCCCTCCATCATCGCCGCGTACTCGAAGCCGTATGCGAGCCGGAACGCGCCGTTGTGGTGGAAGTCGTCGCCGAGGAACATCGACGCCGGCGACGCCTGCGGGCTCACCGCCTTGAGCGCGGGATGCGGGTCGAGCATCGCCATCACCGTGAGCCATCCCGGATACGACACGCCGAGCATGCCGACGCGCCCGTTGTTGCGCGGCACGTTCTTCAGCAGCCAGTCGATCGTGTCGTACGTGTCGGTGCTCTCGTCGATCGCCTTCGGGTCCTTCCGGTGCATCGGCGGACGGAGCATCACGAACTGCCCCTCGCTCGTGAACCGGCCGCGGATGTCCTGGAAGACGAACACGTACCCCTCGTCGGCCAGCTCGGCGATCGATCCGCCGAAGCTCGCGCGCGCCCCGGCGATCCCGTACGGCGTGCGGTTCAGGATGATCGGCAGGTCGCCCGTCTGGCTCTTCGGCGTGAAGATCAGCGTGTGCAGCCTCACGCCGTCGCGCATCGGGATCATCACCTCGCGCGGCTCGTACGACGCCATGCGGACGCTGTCCTGCGCGGTGGGCGCCTGCGCGGCGAGTCGGGAGGCGACGAGCAGAAGCGGCAAGAGACGTCTCACGCGGAGCACCGTGAGCAGATTCATCGGTCGCCTCCGGTGGCGGCGGTCCGCGCACGCGGCGCCGCCTGGAACGTGCCGAGCAGCGCATTGCTGACGGCGGTCGCGCGTCCCGCCGCGTCGACGGCGAACGTGACGAGCATGGGGCTCAGCGAGTAGACGTTGGGCGTGCGCCACGCGGCGCGGAACGTGTCGTGTTGCCACGGCTCGAGGTCGGCCGCGAGCCCCGCGTGATAGCGCAGCACGAGCTTCCCCTCCTCGAACGCCACGCGGATCTCCCCGCGCAGCGAGTCGGCATACGTGCCCGCGTACCGATCGAGCGGCAGCGACGGCGCCGCGTTCGGCAGGCGCTGCGACTCCGCCGTCTGCTGCCGCGCGGCGATCTGCACTTCCTGCGCGCGATCGCGCGCGAGCGCCTGGCCGATCCAGTCGCGCGGCGCGAGGCCGAGCGCGACGTCGAGGATGTGGTTCGCGAGCGCCTCGGGGAGCGGCAGCGTCATCTGGTTCGACAGCACCACCACGCCCACCCGGTCGTCGGGCAGCACCTGCATCTCCGCCAGGTAGCCGTCGATCGAGCCGTTGTGGCGGATGGCGCGGTGGCCGCGGAACGACTCCACGAGCCACCCCAGCCCGTAGCCCGCGACCGTGACGTCGCTGTCCGGCACCGTCGCCTGCCACGCGCCGATCGGCGTCGTCAGCGTCCGGATCTGTGCGATCGACGCCTCGGAGAGCACCCGCTTGCCGCCGATCGCGCCGCGGCCGATCTGGAAGCGGAGGTACTGCGCCATGTCGACCGCGTTCGAGTACACCGAGCCCGCGGGCCCGATGTTGTCCGCGTCCACGTGCGGCACCGGCACCAGCGTGCCGCCGAACGGGACGTGCGGCGCCGCGACGTCGGCGTCGGCGGTCAGCTCGCGGCTGCTCGTGAGCGTCGCCGTCATGCCTAACGGCGCGAACAGCCGCTCGCGGATCAGCGCGTTCCACGGCTTGCCCCCGGCCGCGGCGGCCGCCTCGCCGGCGGTCATCACCATCAGGTTGTTGTACAGGAAGCGGCTCCGGAAGCTCGCGTCCTGCTTCAGGAACCGCAGCCGCTCCACGAGCTGCGCGCGCGTGAGCGGCGAGCGATACCACGCGCTGATGTTGTTCTCGACGTCCACGCGGTGCGACAGCAGATCGCGGATCGTCGCCTCGCGGCTCACGTACGGGTCGGCGACGCGGAAGCCCGGCAGATACGTCCACACCGGATCGTCCCACCGCATCTTTCCCGCGTCCACCAGCGTGCCGACGAGCGCCGACGTCATCGACTTCGTGTTCGACCCGATCGCGAACAGCGTGCGCTCGGTGACGCGCTCCGGCTTGCCCCGCTCGCGCACGCCGAACCCCTTCGCGTACACCACCGAGTCGCCCTGCACCACCGCCACCGCCAGCCCCGGCACGTCCGCGTACTGCTGCATCGCGCGCTCGATGTCCGCGTCGAGCGCCGCCCGCTGCGCGGGCGTCAGGAGATGCGCGGGCCGCGTCTGCGCGGCGGCCGACGACGCGGCGAGCATGGCGGTCGTCGCGAGCGTCGCGAGCGTCGCGAGCGGCGCGAGTCGCGCCCACCGACGATCCCTCGGTCGGGCGGGTCTCCGTGTCGTTGGACGCGGATCACGCGGATCGCGCGGATCACGCGGATCGCTCGAACCGATCGGCCGCAGCGTATCCGCGTGATCCGCGCGATCCGCGTCCACTCCGCGGATGCGTGCGTAGCGAGGCGCCACGCGACGCGAGACGACGCTCACCGCGTCCCCGTCGACGACGTCGTCGCCGTCTTCCGGTCCCACAGGTTCCGCCGCAGGAAGTCCTGCATCCGCGCGTACGTCGTCAGCCACCGCGAGTACAGCAGCGTCTCGTGCGTGTCGTCCGGGTTCACGATCAGCTCGAACGGCACGTTGTGCGCGCGCAGCAGCTGCACGAGCCCCGTCGTCTGCGAGAACTGCACGTTGCGGTCGTCGTCGCCGTGCCACAGCAGCACCGGCGACTTCCACCCGTCGATCGCCGCGATCGCCGACGACTTGTACGACAGGTCGGTCGAGTCGAGCGTGCTGCCCCACAGGTGCACGCCCGCCATGTCCACGCCGGCGGCGAACAGGTCGGAGTTGCGCGCCAGCGCCTGCGCCGTGAGCACGCCGCCGTACGACAGCCCCCAGATCCCCACGCGCGTCGGGTCCACGTCCGGGCGCGACTGCAGGTACTTCCCCGCCGCGAGCACGTCCTTGTACTCGGCGTTGCCGCGCCCGCCCACGTTGGGCGCCTGGCGGAACGCCTTGCCGTAGCCGATGCCGCTCCGGTAGTTCACCGACAGGACGACGTACCCCTGGCTCGCCAGCCATTCGTTGACGGCGTAGGCCATGTGGTAGAAGTCCATGTAGTGGTAGCCGAGCAGCATCTGCCGCACCGGGCCGCCGTGCACGAACACGATCGCGGGCCGCCGCTCGCCGGGCTTCAGGTCCTTCGGCAGGAAGAGCTGGTCGTGGATCTCGAGCCCGTCGTCCGACTTCACGAGCACGGCCTGCGGCGTCACGTGCGCCTCGGTCGGGAACTCCCTGCCTAACGTCGGATAGATCACGCGCGGCGCGCCGCCCGAAGCCGGCATCAGGGCGACCGAGAAGGGCCGCGTCGCGCTCGACGTCAGCATCGCGACCTGCCGCGCGGAGCCGAGCGGCGCCGGGTACATCTCGATCTCCTCGCCGCGCGTGAGCTGCACCGCCTCGCCGCCGGCGGTCGGCACCTTCCACACGTGCCGCCGGTCGATGTCGCCCGCGTTCGTCGCGTAGTACAGCGTGCGCCCGTCGGGCGACAGGCCTAACGATTCGACGGCGCCGGTGCCGGGCGTCAGCTCCACCGGGCGGTCGCTGCCGCCCGCGGCGCTCACCGCGTACACCCGCGTCCACTCCTCCGGCTCGGCCGCGAACACGAGGTGGTCGCCCGCCCACTGGATCGACGCCACGCTCGGGAACGCGCGGTCGTTCGGGGCGTTGTGCCACACCTCGTGTCCGTCGCCCGTCGTCGCGTCGGCCACCCAGAACGACAGCGTGTAGCCGCCGGCGAACGCGGCGCGCGCGAGCCCCGGCGTGCGCGCCCACTTCGCCGTCGCGCCCGCGGTGTCGGCGCCGATGCGCGCGCGCTGCGAGATGGCCCACGCCGGACCGGGCGGCTCGCCCAACGAGCCCGTCGCGTCGTGCGCCTGCTGCCCGAACGCGAGCCCCGGCCGCCGAATGAACGCGACGCGCTTGCCGTCGGGCGACCACGTCGGGCTCGCGTCGCGGTCCACGCTCGGCGCCATGTACGTCACCGTGTGCCGCGTCGCGTCGTAGATGCCGACGAACGCGTGGTCGGTGCGGTCGCTCACGAACGCGAGCTTGGATCCGTCGGGCGACCAGCGCGGCGAGAGGTTGCGCCCCCACGCGCGCACGAGCGGCCGCTCGCCGCGGTCCACCGCGCTCGTCGCGCCCGGCGCCACGCGCACCACGAACAGCGCGCTGTCGCGCGCGAACGCCACCCACCGGCCGTCGGGCGACACGGCCGGCGTCGTGCCTGCCGAGATGCGCCAGGCGCCGGTGCCGTCGGTGCGCGCCGCCCAGATCGCCCGCTCCTGCCCGCGCGGATCGCCCGTCGGGTTCGCGATCCAGCCCACGCGGTTCGGATCGCTCCCGCGCACGAACACCACCGTCGCGCCGTCGTCGGCGATCTGCAGGTCGGACAGCTCGATGCCGTCGTCGTCGAGGAACCGCGTGAGCCGCCGCGGCGCGAACCCCGGCGCCGATGCGGCGTACACGTTCCGCTTCCCCTTCTCCCACGCCAGCCACGCGATCCGATCCGCCTTCCGCGCCGCGACCAGCTCCGACGGGAACCCCGCGCTCAGGAACGCGTCGATCGTCGGCGCGGCCTTCGGCTGGGCGTAGGCGTTAGGCGCGAGGGCCGCGAGGGTGAGAAGCGTCGCTGCGGCTCGCGATGTCATTGCTCGCATCGTCTCTCCTCTGCAGAGCTCCACGTACGTGGTTGTCGTGGGACTGAAGGAGGACTGACGAAGGACTGAAGAAGGAAACACCAGCAATGTGTTGGTCCTTGCGGTTGTCCTTCCTCAGTCCTGCGTCGGTCCTACAGGAAATCGTACGTGGAGTCGTGCACGGCGCGTCTCAGCCCGTCTTGCCCGCGATGTTCGGGTTGTTCACGCGCTCCACGTCCGGCAGCGGGAAGCACGTCAGCGTGCCGTACGTACCGCCGCCGCCCGCGTACGCCGTGCCCGCGGCGGGCGAGAGCGCGAGCCCCAGCCGGCGGATGTCGCCGAGGCGGTGCCCCTCGAGGAACAGCTCGCGGCGGCGCTCCTCCACGATCTGCGCCTGGACCTGCGCCGCCGTCTGTCCGGTCGCGTCGTACGCCGGCACGCCCGTGCGCGTGGCGCGCACCGCGTTGATCGCCGCCACCGCCCCCGGAATGTCGCCCGCCGCCGCGCGCGCCTCGGCGATGATGAGCTGCGCCTCCGCCCACCGCGCGATCGGCATCACCGTCGTCAGCGTCGGGTACTTGTCCGGCGTCCAGATCACCGAGCCCTGCGCCGTGCCGGCCTTGGTCGTGTTCGTCACCGCCACGCGCGGATCCGCGGCCCCGTTAGGCAGCGTGAGGCCGCGGAAGCTCGGATCCACCGTCGCCCAGTTGTTCTGGTTCACGGCGAGGAACGAGAAGTTCTGTCGGCGCACGTTCACGTTGTCCGTGCCCGTCGTCGCGATGAACGACGCCGGGATCTTCGCCGCGTCCGCCGCCGCCGTCGCCGGCTGCTTCATGTCGAGCAGCGTGCGCGCGCGGCCGAGCAGCGCGAGGTTCAGCGTCGCCTGGTCGTTCGCCGCCGTCGCCGCCGTCACCGCCTCGTCGAAGCGCGCCTTCGCTTCCGCGAACACCTGGTCCGGCGTCAGCTCCGGCCCGAGGTTGATCGCCGCCGTGCACATCCCCTCGCCGAGCAGCACCAGGCTGTACCCCGCGTACGCCGCCGCCTGGCCGATGAGCTTCGTGCGGTTCACCCCGGGCGGCATCTGCGCGTCCGTCCACTCCTTCAGCCGCGCCAGCACCGTGTCCGCCGAGCCGCGCGCCGTCGACAGCGTCGTGTAGATCGGTGGCTGCTGGTTGTTGCCGCAGGCGCCCGTGCCGTACGACGCGTTCGTCGTCAGCCGGCGTGCGTCGTAGTCGAAGTTCGCCGTCGAGCCGATCGCGTTCGACAGCTCGTCGACGAGCAGCCCGCTCCCGACGACGTAGCGCGTGTACGCGCACTCGAAGTCGGCGATCGCGCCGTTCACCAGCAGCTGTGCGTTCTGCGGCACGTACAGCGTCGCCGCCGAGACCTGCCCGGGATTCGTCTGCTTCAGCGCCGTCACGTCCTTGCACGCCACGACGCCTAACGTGGCCAGGAGCGCGAGCGCCCGCTCGATGTGGTGGGTTCTCATGGGGCTCACCTGGTTACCACGTGACGCGCACGGTGGCGACGAAGCTGCGGAGCGGCGGCGTCACGGCCTGGTCGAGCGTCGCCGTCGTCGTCGCCGCGTTGTTGATGTTCGACTCGGGGTCGATGCCCCGGTACTTCGTCCACGTGTACAGGTTGCGCCCCGCGATCGTCAGCGACGTGCGCGCGCGCGTGATCCGCTCGGGGAACGTGTACGTCGCCGAGATCTCGCGCAGCTTCGTGAAGCCGGCGTCCTGGATGTACTGGTCGACCGTGCCGAGGGCGACCGCGTTGATGTTCGTCTCCGCGAGGTAGAGCGGGTCGTACTCCTGCGGGTAGTAGTTCGCGCGGCAGAGCGCGCCGCCCACGGCGCCCGTGCACCGCAGCAGCTCCACCGAGTTCTGGAGCTTGTTGCCGCGCCGGAAGTCGGCCAGCCCGTACAGCGACAGTCGCTGCCAGAGCGTCACCGTGGAGCTCACCGCCCCCGTCACCTTCGGCGTCGGCGTGCCCCAGAAGACGAACGGCGCCGTCGCGCAGGCCACGCCGGTGCCGTTAGGCCCCTCGCACAGGATGTTCGTCGCCTGCCCCGTCGTCGCGTTGCGCTCGGCGGAGATCACGTGGCGCACGAAGATGCCGCCGATCGGATAGCCCACCACGTTCGCCGCGCCGTACGACGCGATGATCGTCGGCAGCCCGCCGAGGTCGCGGATGACGTCCTTGTTCGTCGCGACGTTCGCGTTGATGTCCCACGACACCGTGCGCCGCGCCACCGCGCGCAGGTTCGCGCTCAGCTCGACGCCCTTGTTGTCGACCTGGCCCAGGTTGCGGTACTGCGTCCCCGGGAAGCCGCTCGACGGGGCCACCGGCTGCTGCACGATCTCGTCGTACGTCTTCTTGTTGTAGTACGTGAAGTCGAGCGTCAGGCGGTTGTAGAGTCCGGCCTCGAACCCGAGCTCGACCTCCTTGCCGCGCTCCGGCTTGAGGTCCGGGTTGCCTAACGAGTTCGGCGTCACCGCGCTCGACCCGCCCGGCCCCGTCGTCGCCGCGAACGTGCGCAGCGCGGAGAACGCCGCCGGCTGCCGTCCCGACTCGCCGTACGCGGCGCGCAGCCGCAGCGTGTTCACCGCGTTCCGCCAGCGCTCCCAGAACGGCTCCTCGTTCACCACCCAGCTCGCGCTCACCTTCGGGTAGGTGACCCACTTGAAGTCCTCGCCGAACGCGCTGTTGTTGTCCACGCGCAGCGCGCCGGAGAGGAACAGTCGGTCGTGCCACCCGAACTGCTGCTCGGCGTACGCGCCGATCGTCGTGTTGATCGTCTCGCTCTGCGACGACGCGACCGGCGCCGTCGTGCCGGAGACGATGTCCACGCCCGGCGCCGGGAACGCCGTGCCGCCGAGGAAGCTCGAGTTCAGCGCCGTCTTGTAGAACTGCCCGCCCACCGACGACTTCGACGAGAGCGCGCTCGTGAGGCTCACGCGCGCCGAGCCGTTGTAGTCGCCCGTGAACACCGAGTTGTGGCGCAGCGTCTGGCCGATCGCGCCGCCGGCGGCGGCCGCCGTCAGGTAGCGCGCGATCTCGGGCGGCGCGAACCGCTCCAGCGCGCGCTCGTCGCTCCCCGCGTAGTCGAGCCCCACGATCGCGCGCTGCGTGAACCACGACGCCGGCCGGTTCGTGATCGTCGCGCTGCCGGTGAAACGGTCCACCCGCGTCGAGTTGTCGTAGAGCTGCTGCGGCACTTCCGGCGGCACGGCGAAGAAGCCGCGCGTGCCCGCGAACAGCAGCCGGTGCCCGACCTGCGCGCCCAACAGCGGCGACGCGCCGTAGTCGGCGCCGAGGTGCGTGTCGCCGGCGACGTAGTTCACGCTCATCGCCAGCTCGGTGCTCGGCCGCACCGACGAGTTCAGGTTCGTGTGCAGCGAGAACTGGCGCAGCGAGTTGTTCGGCTCGATGCCGAGGTCGTTCTCGTACGTCGAGCCGAGGTAGTAGCGCAGCGCGTCGCGGCCGCCGCTGAGCGAGCCGGTGAACTTCCGCGTCTGGCCCGTCTTGTAGATCGGCCGGCCGCTGTCGGCCTCCTGCTGCAGGCCGTTCCACGTGACGATCTGACCGCTCGTCGGATCCTTGAAGTAGTTCGTCTGCACGCGGTCGACGGCGTTCGCGAACTCGAGCGAGCCTTCCTCCACCTGCGCCGAGATCTGCGGCGCGGCGCCGGCGGCGCCCTTCTTCGTGATGATCTGGATGACGCCGTTCGCCGCCTCGGTGCCGTAGATGGTCGCCGCGGCCGGGCCCTTGATCACCTCGATCGACTCGATGTCGTCGGGGTTGATGTCGTTCAGTCGGCCGCCCACCTGCGAGCCCTGCCCGCCGAGTCGCCCGGCGACCGCCTGCGGGCCGGAGCTCGTCTGGTTGTTCACCCGCACGCCGTCGACGTAGATGAGCGGGCTGTTCTCGAGCGACAGCGACGAGCGCCCGCGCACCTCGATCGTCGGCCCGGCGCCGAGCCGGCCGGTGCGCTGCCTGACGGCGACGCCCGGGGCGCGCGCGTTCAGCAGGCTCGCCACGTTCGGCGCCGCCGACTGCTGCAGCGCCGTCGCGGCGTCGATCGTCGCCACCGCGTTGCCCACTTCGCGGCGCTGGGTCTCGCCGGCGGTGCCGGAGATGACGACCTGATCGAGGGCGATGGCGCTCGCCTGCAGGCCGAAGTCGGCGGTCGCCTCGCGCCCCGCGGTCACGGTGACCGACAGCCGCGTGGGGTTGTAGCCGATGCGCCGGGCGATGGCGGTGTAGGTCCCCGCGGGCACGCCGGTGATCCGGTAGCGGCCGTCGGCGCCGGTGGCGGCGCCGAACCGGGTGCCGTCGAGCGCGACGGCGACGCCGGTGAGTGGGGTGTGGGCGACGCCGTCGGTGACGGTGCCGGCCACGACGCCGGTGGGGCCGCTCGTCGGCTGGGCGCGCAGGTCGGGCGCGCCGAGGGCGAGCGTCACGAGGAGGAGCCAGCCGCCGAGGATCGGGGGCGTGGCGGGGGCGAGGCGTCGGGCAGCCGTGGGTGGCATGCGTGGCTCCAGCGCCGCTGGTCCGGAGGAGGGAAGTACACGCTTTGGTACACGCTATTGTATACCAAGGTGGGCCCAAGCTATGTTGGGGCGCCGCGACCGGCAAGAGCGCGTCGCACGGCGTAACGCGGCATGGGACCGGCCCCACGACCCGTCCTCCACCGGACGATCGCATGATCCCTCAGACGACTGACCTGGCCCCCCCGTCCGCTTCGCCCGCCACGGGCGTCGACGGGGTCACCATCCGCCGCGTCGCCTCGCTGGCCGAGTACCACGAGTGCATCGCGATCCAGGAGGAGACCTGGGGCGTCGGGTTCCGCGAGCTCGTGCCCGCCGCCATCCTCCTCGTCTCCCAGAAGCTCGGCGGCGTCTGCGCCGCCGCGTTCGCCGAGCCCACCGACGACCGGCCGGACGGCCGTATGCTCGGCTTCGTCTTCGGCATCACCGGCGTCGAGAACGGCGCGCTCGTCCACTGGTCCGACCTCCTCGCCGTCCGTCCCGAGGCGCGCGGCGGCCACCTCGGCGAGCGCCTCAAGCGCTACCAGCGCGAGCTCGTCCTCGGCGTCGGCGCCCGGACCATGTACTGGACGTTCGACCCGCTCGTCGCCCGCAACGCGCACCTCAACCTCGCGCGCCTCGGCGCCCGCGCGTCGGAGTACGTGCCGAACATGTACGGCGACGATACCGGCAGCCCGCTCCACGGCCGCCTCGCCACCGACCGCTTCGTCGCGAAGTGGGACCTCCTCGCGCTCGACGGCGACGCGCGGGTCCCCGACCGCCCCGGGATCCTCGTGAACCCCACCGACGACCGCGGCGTCCCCATGCTCGCGCCGCTCCCCGACGCGCCGGTCGTCCACGTCGCCGTCCCGCGCGACCTCGAGGCGCTGCCCTACGACCTTCGCGCCGTCTGGCGCGACGTCACCCGCGAGGCCCTCCTCGCCTACCTCGGCCGCGGCTACGAGGTCGCCACGTTCGCGCGCGGCGACGCGACTACGCTGCCGCACTACGTTCTCGCGGCGCACGACTGATCGCACGCGGAGGCGCGGAGAACGCGGAGGACACCGGCTCGTGTGGTCGTTCTCCGCGCTCTCCGCGGCTCCGCGTGAGCATCCACCGCGCACATCCCATGCTCTGCATCCGAATCACGCTGAGAGAGATCCGTCTCCCACTGAAGGAGCCGTTCCGCATCTCCTCCGGCGTCGTCGCCGACCGCCGCATCCTGCTGCTCGAGCTCCACGACGCCGACGGCGCGCGCACGTGGAGCGAGTGCGTCGCGTTCGACACACCGATCTACAGCCCCGACACCATCGACACGAGCTGGCTCGCGATCGCCGAGTGGATCGCGCCGCGCGTGCTCGGTGCGACGTTCGCCCATCCGCGCGACGTCTTCCCGACGCTCGAGCGCGACTTCCGCGGCCACCTCATGCCGAAGGCCGCGGTGGAGATGGGCTGCTGGGCGCTCGCCGCGGAGAAGGAGGGCGTGCCGCTCGCCCGCCTGCTCGGCGGCACCCGCGACTGCATCGAGACCGGCATCTCGCTCGGCATCCAGGCGAGCCCCGACGCGCTCGTCCAGCGCGCCGCGGCCGCGGTGGCCGAGGGCTACCGCAAGGTGAAGCTGAAGATCGAGCCGGGGCGCGACGTCGCGTACGTGCGCGCGGTGCGCGAGGCACTTCCCGACGCGCCGCTCATGGCCGACGCGAACAACGCGTACACGCTCGCCCAGGCCGACGTGCTGCAGCAGCTCGACGCGTTCGGCCTCATGATGATCGAGCAGCCGCTCGCGTGGGACGACCTCCTCCAGCACGCCTCGCTGCAGAAGCGCCTCACGACGCCCGTCTGCCTCGACGAGTCCATCACCTCGCTCGACCGCGCGCGCGACATGGTGGCGCTCGGCGCCGGCCGCATCGTGAACATCAAGCCGGGACGCGTCGGCGGCTTCGGGCCGTCGCTCGCCATCCACGACTTTTGCGCCGCGCACGGTGTGCCGGTGTGGTGCGGCGGCATGCTGGAGAGCGGCGTCGGTCGCGCGCACAACGTGGCGCTCGCGTCGCTGCCGAACTTCACGAAGCCCGGAGACCTCAGCCCGAGCGCGCGCTACTGGGCCCGCGACGTCGTCGACCCCGAGTGGACCATGGACGCCGAGGGCCGCGTCCGCGTCCCCCTCGAGCGCGCCGGCCTCGGCGTGACCGTCGACGTCGATCGCATCGAGGATCTCACCGTGCGGTGCGTGACGTTAGGCGCCTGATGTCCGCCGTTCACGGCTCCACGTACGTGTTCTCGCAGGACTGAAGAAGGACAGTCCTTCTTCAGTCCCATGAACACTCGTACGTGGAGCCGTGAACGCCACGCCTAACGCCGCGCCGAGTCGGGGAGGCTGTACGTCACCCGCCCGTCGGCGCCGAGGAACTCCACGCGCGCCCGCCCCGTCGAGTCGACCACGAGCCGGAGCCGCGGCTTCCCCTGCGGGTCGGAGAGGTTCACCACCGCGCTCTTCGCCGGGTCGCGCCCGAGGAACACGCGCTGCGCCATGAGCGGCACGCCGTTCCGCGGCGCCACCAGCGCCTGCAGCGCCGAGTCGCGCGCCGGGCTCGCGGGAAGCTTCTGCAGCGAGTCGCGCGCCTGCACGAGGTCGAAGATGTTCGCCTCCGCGCGGTCGGCCACCGTTAGGCCGGTGCGCCGCACCCCGTTCTGGTCCGTGTAGGAGAGATAGAGGATCTGGTCCGAGTCGTACTGGTCGAACGCGAGCTGGCTCGACGCCCGATACGTCCCGTCCGTGCCGCGCGCGCCCGAGAAGCCGAGCCCTCCGTTCTCCGAGCCCTCGTCGTTGAAGAAGATGATCCCGGGCCGGTTGCCGCCCTTGTAGCCGAACTCCTTTCCCTTGTAGATCG
This sequence comes from Gemmatirosa kalamazoonensis, assembly GCF_000522985.1. Classification (NCBI taxonomy): domain Bacteria; kingdom Pseudomonadati; phylum Gemmatimonadota; class Gemmatimonadia; order Gemmatimonadales; family Gemmatimonadaceae; genus Gemmatirosa; species Gemmatirosa kalamazoonensis. The sequence continues at coordinate 659,594 of NZ_CP007130.1, read as the reverse complement.
GCCCGATCGAGCGCGGACGGTTCGCGATCACCATGCGCAGCTTCCCGTCCGGCTCCACGACGTTGATCCGCTCCACGTCCATCTCCGTGAACCGCGCGCGCCCCGGCTGCCGGCGGAACGCGGTGAGCGCGAGCACCAGCAGCACGCACGTGCTGACGGCGGAGTACAGCTCGAGCACGCGCACGCGGCGCGCGAGACGGCGGTCGTCCATCGGAGGCTCCGGTCGGTGGTCGGCGGGAACGAGACGTCCCCGAGTCTATGCCGCACGCCTCGGCGCGCCACTCGTCCCGAACGCGGTGACCCCCCTCGCGCAGTTCGGGTCCCAACAGCATCTCCCTGCCGGGCGTATCCCCAGATCGCCCACCCTTCCCCTCCAGTCAGACGTGATGCGCCTCGCTCGTCTCCGCCCCGCGCTCGCATTGCTGCTCGCCACCGCCGGTGCCGCGGGCGCGCAGTCCCCCCGCGGCACCCTGTTCATCGTCGGCGGCGGCACGCAGCCCAAGGCCCTCGTCGACCACTTCGTCGCCCTCGCCGGCGGCCCCGGGAAGGCCCGCATCGCCATCCTCCCGATGGCGAGCGGCGATCCGTCCACCGGGCCGGAGAAGGAGCTGCAGCTCGACTCCCTCGGCGCGGACGCGTTCGTCGTGAACGTCACCCGCGACCAGGCCGACGCCGACTCCATCGTGCGTCTCGTCGCGAACGCCACCGGCATCTGGTTTCCCGGCGGCGACCAGGCGCGCCTCGCGCGGGCGCTCGCCGGATCGAAGCTCCTGCACGCGATCCACGCGCGCTACCAGGCCGGCGCCGTCGTCGGCGGCACCTCCGCCGGCGCGGCGATCATGAGCGACTCCATGCTCACCGGCAACCAGTTCCGCGCCGACGGCACCGTCGACACGTCGGGCACCGGCTGGCAGCGCGTCGCGCGCCGCAGCATCGAGATCGTGCCCGGCCTCGGCTTCCTGCACGGCGCCGTCGTCGACCAGCACTTCCTCCGCCGCCAGCGCAACAACCGCCTGCTCAGCGTCGTGCTCGAGCGCCCAACGCTGTTAGGCGTCGGCATCGACGAGGGCACCGCGCTGCGCGTCGACCCCGACGGGCGATGGACCATCGAGGGCGCGAGCGCGGCGATCGTGTTCGACGCCCGCGACGCCGCCGTCACGCCCGCCGCATCGCCGGCGCGCCTCGGCGCCAGCGGCATCCGGCTCCACGTGCTCCCCGCCGGCAGCACGTTCGACCCGCGCACCGGCAAGGCGACGCTCCCTCCCGCCACGCGTTAGGCACCCTCCCCCACCCCCACCCTCCTCCGAGGATCCGCATGAGGCGCAACACTCCCTGGCACGTCGCGCTCGTTGTGCTGCTCGGCTCCGGACTCGCGCGGCAGGCCGCCGCACAGGCCACCGGGATCGTCCGTGGGACCGTCACCGACTCGGCCACGCAGCGACCCGTCATCGGGGCGCAGGTGACCGTCGGCAGCGGCGCGCGGGGCGCCGTCACGAACGACGCCGGCATCTACGTCGTGCGCGGCGTCCCCGCCGGCGATGCGCTGCTCCGCGTGCAGCGCATCGGCTACGCGTCCGCCGAGCGTCGCGTCGCGGTCGACGCGAACGGCGTCACCACCGTGAACGTGACCATCACGCCCGTCGCCACCGTGCTCTCCACGGTGGTGTCCGTCGGCTACGGCACGTCGAGCCGCGCCACGGTGACGAGCGCCATCGCGTCCGTCGACTCCACGGCGATCCGCAACGCGCCCGTCGCCGCGCTCGACAACGCGCTGCAGGGCAAGATCGCCGGCGTGCAGGTCGTGCAGAACTCCGGCGAGCCGGGGAGCGGCGTGTCGGTGCGTGTGCGCGGCCCCGCGTCGCTGAACGCGGGCAACCAGCCGCTCTACGTCGTCGACGGCATCCCGATCACGCAGGGCGCGTTCGAGCAGATCTCGCAGAGCGGCCAGGACCAGACCGCGATCTCGGCGCTCAACCCCGACGAGATCGCGTCCATCGACGTGCTGAAGGACGCCGCGGCCGCGGCCATCTACGGCTCGCGCGGATCCAACGGCGTCATCCTCATCACCACGAAGCGCGGCACCGCGGGGCGCATGCGCTTCTCGCTGAACGCGTACGGCGGCACGCAGCGGGTGGAGAAGAAGATCGGCCTGCTGAACGCGCAGCAGTACGTCGAGCTGATGAACGAGAGCGCGAAGAACGACGGCTACGCGGTGTCGGACTACGACTTCGTGCCCGGCAAGGACGACGCGCAGAGCTTCGACTGGCAGGACGCGGTGTTCCGCCGCGCCGCCGTCAGCGACGCGCAGCTCGCCATGAGCGGCGGCTCCGATCGGTTCCGCTACTTCCTGTCCGGCTCGAACTTCGACCAGCGCGGCATCGTCATCGGCTCCGGCTACCGCCGGCAGGCGGGCCGCGTGAACCTCGATCTGCACGCCGGCGACCGGCTGCTCCTCACCACGTCGCTCGGCCTCACGCGCGAGGACGACGACCGTATCCCGGGTGACCTGAGCCTCGACGGCGTGGTGACCAACGCCATCGGCATGCAGCCGATGCGGCCGATCCTCGGCAACAGCTTCGGATTCGGCGGCACGACGGAGGGGCTCAAGTACTCCAACCCGGTCGCGATCGCCCGGTACAACCAGAACAACTACCAGACGCTCCGCGCGCTCGGCCACGCCGAGGCGAAGTACAGCGTCGCCGACGGCTTCTCGCTCACCGGGCGCGTCGGCGCCGACGTCTTCAACATCGACGAGCTGCAGTGGGGCTCGCCGAAGGTCGACGCGACGTCGGCGAAGAGCCTCAACGGCATCGGCCGCGACGGCCATACCGCGATCGACAAGTACGTGATGGAGGGCTTCTTCACCGCCGAGCCGCTGCGCGCGGCGAACAACAACCTCTCCATCACCGGCGGCTCGAGCCTCGAGTACAACCGCCGCTACCTGAGCTACCTGCGCGGCGAGGGCTTCCCCACCGGCTTCACGACTTATGTGCGCAACGCGACGAACGTCACGTCGTGGGACGGCAGCCGCAGCGACAACAACCTCGTCTCGTTCTTCACGCGCGCGAACTGGACGCTCGCCAACCGCTACCTCGTGGGCGCCAGCCTGCGCGCGGACGGCTCGTCGCGCTTCGGCAAGGACAACCGCTACGGCATCTTCCCCGCCGCGTCCGTCGGCTGGGTGGTGACCGACGAGCCGGCGCTCTCCGGCCTCGCGCGCATCGGCACGCTGAAGCTGCGCGGCTCGTTCGGCGTCACCGGCAACCAGGGGATCGGCGACTACGCGTCGCTCAACCTCGCGGCCGGCGCGCCGTACGCGGGTGCCCCCGGCGTCGCCGGCACGCAGCTCGGCAACGCGAACCTGAAGTGGGAGACGACGAAGGAGACCGACATCGGGGCCGACTTCGGCTTCTTCGACGGCCGCATCTCCGTCATCGCCGACTGGTACGAGCGCAACACGAGCGACCTGCTCGTGCAACGGCCGATTCCCGTGACGAGCGGCTACTCGTCCATCTGGGACAACATCGGCAGCATCCGCAACCGCGGCGTCGACCTCGGCCTCCACACCGTGAACCTCGACGGCGCGCGCGGATCGTTAGGCCTCGGCTGGACGTCGGACCTCAACGTGACCTGGAACCGGAACACCGTCACGGAGCTCTACGGCGGGCAGCCGGTCACGTTCACCGTCAGCAGCCGCGTCACGTCGGCGGCCGCGGTCGGTCACCCGCTCGGCGAGTTCTACATGTACAAGGTCCTGCGCATCGATCCGCAGGACGGCAACGTCGTGTTCGCGAAGGCGTCGGGCGGCGAGACGAAGAGCCCCACGTCGGCGGACCTCATGTTCGTCGGCTCGCCGCAGCCGAAGTACTACGGCGGCTTCACGAACGTGCTCACGTGGAAGACCCTCGACCTGCGCGGCTTCCTGCAGTTCAGCCAGGGCAACAAGGTCTTCAACATGATGCGCATCTTCACCGACGACGGTGGCTACAGCTACGACAACAAGAGCACCCTCACGCTGACGCGCTGGCAGAAGCCGGGCGACATCACCGACGAGCCGCGCTTCAGCTACGACGGCACCTCCGGCGCGCGCCTCATGTCGAGCCGCATGATCGAGGACGGCTCGTTCGTCCGCCTCGGCGAGATCACGCTCGGCTGGAAGCTCCCGACGCGGCTCGTGACGTCGACGGGGCTCGACAACGCGCGACTGTACGTGTCGGGTCGCAATCTGAAGACGTGGACGAAGTACTCGGGCTACAACCCCGACGTGAGCAGCAGCGGCGCCGCGGCGAACGTCATCACGGGCGTCGACTACTACGCCTACCCGCTGGCCCGCACGTTCAGCCTCGGCCTGTCGGCCGGATGGTGAGCGCCCGCTTCACGTTGACTTCCCACACGAGAGCCCAACGCATCATGCGACTCGCATACATCCGGGGCGTCGCGCTCGCCGCCGCCGTGCTCGCGACGGCCGCCTGCGACAAGACGCTGCACACTGAGCCCTTCGACCGCGTCTCCGCCGAGAACGCGGTCACCGACCTCGCCACCGCGCAGGCCGCGCTGAACGGCGCGTACGGCGCGCTGGAGAGCAGCGGCATGTACGGCCTCGACATCCCGCTGCTCGGCGATCTCCCGTCGGACAACGGCCGCTGGGCCGGCACCTACCAGTTCCTCGGCAACATCGTCAGCAACCAGATCGCTGCCGACAACACCGAGGTCACCAACATGTGGACGGGGCTGTACCGCCAGATCGACCGCGACAACGTCGTGCTGGCGACGGTCCCCAAGATCGCCTCGATCCCCGACGCCACGAAGAGCCAGCTCCAGGGCGAGGCGTACTTTCTTCGCGCGCTGAGCTACAGCGTGCTCGTGAAGTTCTGGGGCGCCGTCCCCACGCCCACGACGCCCGTCGCGAGCGCGAGCGAGGCCGAGCAGTACACCCGCACGCCGGTCGCGCAGGTGTACGCGCTCATCCTCTCCGACCTCGACAAGGCGGCGCAGCTCATCCCGGCGAGCAACACGAACACGCGCCGGGCCACGCGCACCGCGGTCACCGCGCTGCGCTCGCGCGTGCTGTTCTATCGGGCGTTCGCCGGCACGCCGTCGGCGCCTAACGCCACCGACCTGCAGGGGGCGCTCGACGCGGCCAACACGGTGCTCGCCGGCCGCGACACGCTGACCGTGCCGTACGCCAGCCTGTTCACCGCGACGGGCGACAACACGTCGGAGGACATCTTCCGCGTGTCGTTCATCGCGTCGCAGTCGAACAGCCTCGGGTACTACTGGCTGTTCGCCGGCCGCCACGAGGCGGAGCCGTCGGCCAACCTCAACTCGGCGTACGAGGCTGGCGACCTGCGCAAGGCGTCGACGGTCATCAACCGACCGAACAGCACGACGCGCCTGCAGGGCGTGAAGTACCCGACCACCGCAGGCACCGAGCATCCGCACGTCATCCGGCTCGCGGAGCTGGTGCTCATCAAGGCGGAGGTGCTCGCGCGGCAGAACAACCTCGCCGCGGCCGTGGCCGAGTACGACAAGGTGCGCGTGCGCGCCGGCCTGAGGCCGCATGTGCTCGGCACCGACGTGAAGACGCAGGCCGACGTCCTCGCGGCCATCACGAAGGAGCGGCGCATCGAGCTCGCGCTCGAGGGGGACCGGTGGCCCGATCTGGTCCGCCAGGGCCTCGCGGGCACCGTGAAGTCGCTCGCCAAGCCGGGCTACGCGCTCTTCCCCATCCCGCTCCGCGACATCACCGCCGCGGCGTCGGGCGCGCTGGTGCAGAACCCCGACTACTGAGAAGCGAGGGCAGGAGGGCAGGAGGGCAAGAGGGCAGGAGAGCTGACGACTCTCCTGCCCTCCTGCCCTCCTGCCCTCCTGCCCTAGCCATTCCGCGTTCCCGGGCCGTAACGTGGCGGACCCCCAACAGGAGTCCCCATGAAGCTGCGTGTCCTGTCGCCCGCCGTCGCTGCCGCGTGCTTCGCCCTCGCCGCCTGCGCGACCGATCCGACGTCGTCCCCGCTCGCCCCGCGCGGGCCGTCGCGCATCACGTACGGCTCCCTCGACGGCAGCGCGCACCCCGCCGTCGTGCTCATCGTGATGGACATCGCCGGCAGCCCCGCGTACCGCTGCTCGGGCACGCTCATCGCCCCCAAAGTGGTGCTCACGGCCGGGCACTGCACCGGCGAGCCGGGGGAGTTCAGCGGCATGCGGGTGTTCACCGAGTCCGACGTCGAGAACGGGAACAACAACTATCCGTTCGCCGGGCCGAACACCGTCGAGGCGCGGGCCTGGCACTCGCACCCGCAGTTCACCGAGGCGCAGTTCTACCTCCACGACGTCGGCGTCATCGAGCTGCGCACCGCGGTGAACCTCCCCGCCTCCGCGTACGGCAGGCTCCCGAGCGTCGACCAGCTCGACGCGTTGAAGCCGGGCAGCAGCACCGGCTTCACCGCCGTGGGCTACGGCGTGCAGCGCATCAACGCCGCGCAGGAGACGGCGGAGCTGATCCGCATGAGCGCCAACCCGTACCTCGTGCAGATCAACACCGCATTCACCGGCATCGGCTCGCTGCTGCTGTCGAACAACGCGTCCACCGGCGGCACCTGCTTCGGCGACTCCGGCGGCCCGAACTTCCTCGGCACCTCCAACGTCGTCGCCGGCGTGACGTCGTTCGGCCTGAACGGCTCCTGCGGGGGCACGGGCGGTGTCTTCCGCCTCGACCGGAAGGACGTCCTCGGCTTCGTGCAGCAGTACCTGAGGTAGGCCCCGGGAAGCGCCGTCAGTCGACCGCGGCCCGCCGCGAGTGTCGCTCCACACTCAGGCGCACCGCCCGCCCCGCCGCGGTCGACAACGCGGCCTCTAGCCGCGTCACGGTGCGGGCCACGGTGTTCGCCGTGACCACGTCGTCGGGGTGCACCCACACCGCCAGCTCCGCGTCGGCGGTCGGATCCACCGGCTCCGTCCACGCCACCGGGACGGCCACCTCCAACCCGTAGCGGTCCAGCGGCCCGACGGCCGGCAGCACGACGGCGAGCGCGGACTCCCACCACCGCGCCGCGTCCGGGTCGGCCTCCGGCAGCGCGTACGGCGCGGGGATCCGCGGCATCGGCGGCTCGGGGAGGAGCGCCGCGGGCTGCGGCCGCGTCTGGGCGGTCTCGCCGGTCAGTCGGCGCGTCGTCGGCCCGCCCACCTGCGCCGGGCGCCCCGTCGGGTCGATCGCGGCGAGCGCCGTCGAGCGCCACCGCTGGAACTCCACCTCGCCGCGGAACGACGTCCCCGCCTGCACGTGGTGCACGATCCACCCGGCCCAGGACTTCTCGATCGCCTTCGGGTCGGTGGCTTCGAGGTGGCAGGCGCGCAGCAGCACCTCCCCCACCTGCCCCGGATACTCGCCGAGCAGTGCCCGCGCCTTCGCCGGGGTGACGCCAAAGTGTCGCAGCACCGCGTACTGCACGCGGAAGTCCGGCGGGTCGGTCAGCCCGATGCCTCGCAGCAGGTCGGCGAACTGGAGCAGCGGCGCCGGGTGCACCTCGAACGTCTTCGGCCCCCGCTTCGTGCCGAGCCACTCCGCCCCGGCGAGCACCCCGGCCTCGCGTAGCTCGTCGGCCGCGCTCTCGAGCTGCTGGCGTACTTTCGTCGGCTTCTTCGTGGCGCTGGTCGTGAGCAGACACGCCGCGCTCAGTGCGTCCTCCGCGAACAGCCACGGCGCGGCCACCTGGCGCGCTGCTGTCGCTGCACAGATTTGATAGAGTCGCCGAGCCGTCGGGCTCTTCAGGCGGGCGTGACGCTCCACGTCGATCCAGCCGGCCCATCCGCTCACCGCCTGCGCCACCCAGAACGGGTTCAGCGCGAGGTGGCGGATCCACATCTGGCTCTGCCCGAGCTCCTCGATCGCGTCGCCGCGCAGCTCGTCCTCGACGGCCACGCTCCCCGGTCCGTCGATCGTCGCCCGCACCCGCCGGATGCCCCGCTCGAACCGCTCCTGCGCGCGGTACTCGAGCAGCCACCGCATCTCGTGCGTCACGTCGCGGCGTACCGTACCAGCGGTCGGCACCTCGGGCGCGGTGCCGTCGGCCGCCAGCACCTTCGCCGCCCGCACGAGCTTGTCCACCAGCACTCGGCTGTAGATCCGCACCCCGGACAGGCGCATGAGCGCGTCGCGGATCTCGCGCACCCGCCGCCCGGTCGGCGTCTTGCCGAGCGCGCGGCAGATCATCTGATAGCTCGGGTTGCGGAACACCCCCGCCGCGAGGTCGTGCTGCCCGGGCTCCTGCTCCAGGATCTTGAACAGCGCGAGCAGCACGTCGGCATCCTGCCCGAACGGAAGGCCGAGCGTCGGGTCGCCGGTCACGCGCACCTCGTAGCGCGTGCGGTCGGCGCCGACGAGACTGTACGTGACCTCGTACGCCCACCGTGGAAGCTGCCCATCGACCCGCTCGGGGAGCTGCTTCAGCGGCAGCACGAACGGGATGTCGAGGAGCTGCAGCGCCACGGGGCTCGGCAGCGACGGCGCCCCGGCGTGGGAGAGCAGCAGCCGCGAATCGGCTCGAAGCGGCAGGGCCGGCGCGGAGGTCATGGGGTCCGAACGTAGGCGCCGCTACAGGGGTGAGCAAGCGGGTCGCGGGAGGGGTCCCGCGAGGGGGCGCCGGGCGTCGCGGGCTCGACCACGGCCGGTTCCGCGACCGTTCAGCGAACAGGTTGGATGGTGATGTCTTCGACGCAGTCGACCAAACCCATCACCCAACCAAGGGAGCGTGCCGCCAAGGCCGTGAGGCGAAGCCTAACGGGTTGCCTGGAATACACTTAGGTATCGTGTCCCGGGACCGCGGGGGCCTCCGACGTTCACGCTTGCGCACGAGACGCCGCGCGAGTAACGGGTTCCGTCGACCATGGCGGGGACATCCAACGTTCTCGAAGTCGCGAGGGGGCTCCAACGTTCACACCCCTCCCGGTCGATCATGGAACGGGTTCCCCGAATCGAGGCGAGGGGTGCTGGAACCCCTCCCCCGATCCCGTCAAAAGTCCGATGTTCGGGAGCCGCAATGCTTTAGGACGATGCTGTCACCGTGCTGCCGCGCTGCTGCGCACCGCTCGAACCCGGAAGGGGCTCCCGTGCTTGCGGCCCGACCCGTGCGAGATAGGTTCTCCTCGTGAACGTTGGAGGTCCCGGCGCGCCTCGACGCGCGAGCGTCTCCCCGTCGCGGGGATGTGAACGGTGGAGGTCCCGCCCATGAACGGCGGTGCCCCTCCCAGCACGCTGCTGCGTGCCCTCCGACACGAGCCGGTCCTCGTCGACGACCTCGGGGCCGCCGAGCGGCTCGCCGCCATCGCCGGCGACGTGCAGATCGCCGATCTTCCGCTCGACCCCGCGGAGCTGGTGCGCTGGACCCGGGCGTGGCTCGTGGCGCTGCAGGCAGCGCTGCACGACCGGGGCGCCATCGGCGTCGCGCGGCCGTGGACCGTGTCGATCCCGCGTGCCGAGCTGCCGGGGCTGAAGGGAGACCCGGAGCGGCGCCGGCAGGACGCCGCTCTGTCGCTCCTCGAGCGCGCCGCCCTGCTCGCGTGCGATGCCGACCGCGCGACGATCACCCTGCTGGAGCGGGCGTTCGTGCCCCATCGCGCGGGGCTGGAGATCGCGTGGGGTGCGCTCGGCCGCGCCGTTCGCTGGGAGCCGGCGCCGCTACTGGTGGCGCGCGCGCTCGCCGAGCTCGTCGTTCCGCCCGACCAGCCGGCGCCGGTGACGCTGCGCGAGCTCGTGGAGCGCACCGGCTACGCCGCGAAGCAGGTCCGATCCGCCCTGCGCCGGCTGACCGACGCCGACGTGCTCACCGTGCGCGAGACTGCTGGCATGCCGAGCGAGTACTGCTTCGGTACTGTCGCGATTCCGGTGCCGGAGCTGCCTGCGACCGCGGGTCCGACCATCGTGGGTCCGCCCGTTTCCTCGCCTCCCCCCTCCCCCTCCCCCGCCCCGGCTGGCGATCGGCGGGTGGCGCTCCGCATGACGCTCAACGGCGTCACCGTCACCCTGGGCGCCGGACTCGCGCCCCACGTCGAGCTCGGCCCCGACGGGGTGCCGCACCTCTCGTTCGACTGAGCGGGCCGGTCGCTCACCCGCGGCCGGCGCTCCCGAGCCTCGCGTCGAGCCGCGCCACCTGCGTCGCCAGCAGCTCCCGCAGCGCCATGGCGTCGCTCGGCGCCAGCTCCTCGATCGCCCGGTGCACCTCGATCGTGAAGCCGCCGCGGCGCTTCGGCCGGTGCTCGAATGCCGCCGGGGTCTCGGGCTCCGCTGCCGCCGCCGAGGACGGCTCGACCATACCGAGCAGTCGGCGCAGTATCACCTCGCGGCGCGTGTCGTCGGGGAGCCGAGCGACCTCCTCCAGGCGCGAGTAGTTCCCGAACCGGGCCAGCGCCTCCTCGACTGTCACGCGGTCGCCGAGCCGCGTGAGGAACTCGTCGGAGAGCACCCTGCGGATCGTCTGCAGCGTGCTCACCCGCCCGTGGCTGTAGCCCATGATCGCGCCGATCGTGCGAACGTCGGCCGGCAGCCCATCGGCGCGGCGCTGGGCGACGACCTCGGTGACGAGCACGGCCTCCTGCCACGGCGTGAAGTCCTCGCGGTGGAGGTTGCCGCTCAGCACCGTCGCGGCCGCCTGAACGGCCGACATCGGTCCCCGCTGCAGCACGGGGATCTCGGTGTGCCCGACGAGCAGCGCGGCGGCCATGCGCCGGTGTCCGGACAGCGCCTCCACCGCGCCGTCCTCGGCGACTCGCACCTCGATCGGGTCGCGCACGCCGTCGCGCGACACGCTGTACGCGAGCTCGGCCAGCCGCTTCGCCTCGGCGGACAGGGCCTGGAACGTCGTGTGTCCCTCGGCCCCGACGAGCGCGTCGATGCTCCCCGTCCGCTCGATGGCGCGCGCGACCGCGTTCACGGCACCCTGCGACGGCCGTCCCTTCGGCTGGAACGGCGACGGCCGCACTTCGGCGATCGGCATGGAGGCGAGACGCGGCGACGCGCTCGTCGGGACTGCGGACTCGGGATCCGGGACTGGCGAGTCGGGACTCGGGACTCGGGACTCGGGACTCGGGGCGGACTCGGGACTCGTCCCCCCCGAGTCCCGAGTCCCCAGTCCCGAGTCCCGTTCGCTCTCGAGCACCCCGCGCGACACGACCGCCGGCGCCTGCTCGTTCGCGGACACGGTGTGCTCGTCGGGGACGGACTCGGCGGCGATCTGGCTGGCCAGCGCCATGGTCCGCTCGAAGTTGCTGCTGGGCCGGACACGGCCGGTCGGCGGCGCGTCGCCCTTCTTCGGCTTGAAGCCCATCGCTCGACGGGGCTAGACGGTCTCGGTGGCGAGCACCTCGTCCAGCAGTGCGCTGATGGCGAGGGCGATCTTGGACTTGCGCGCGAAGCGCGTGACGGGCTGGCGGGTGAGGACGCAGTCGACCGCCTTGTTGTCCTGCGGGATCACCGTCTCGGTCACGTGCCCGTGGTGCTGCGACTGGAGCGCGAGGAGGGTGGCGTTCTGAGCGTTCTTCTTCGCGTGGAACGTCGGCACGAGCACGTACGGGCGCCCAGCGCGTCCGACCTGGGCCACGAGCTCGTTCATGGAGTGGAACGAGTCCGGCTCGCAGCGGATCGCGCCCAGCACGAAGCTGTCGTCGCGGTCGAAGACGAGGCGGTGCACCCGATCGTGAAGGGCGGGGGGCAGGTCCGCGATCACGACGCGGTCGGGGCTGCCCTCCAGCACGGCGCGGTCGATGTGCGCGGCCAGCTCGGCGTCGGTGGCGTGGGCGAGCCCCCGGCCGGCGCGGTAGAGGGAGATGCCGAAGACGTCGACCGGCGGCTCGTGGATCGGGTCGGCGACCGGGGTCTTGCCGGCGCGAGTAGTGAGCCCGGCCTGCGGGTCGAGGTCGAGCATGGCGACGTCGCTCATGCCCTTCAGCTCGTGGAGGGTGTGGGCGATGCCGAAGGTGAGGGTCGACTTCCCCGTCCCACCTCGGCCCGCGGCGATCGCGAGGATGCGAAGGTCGCTCATCGGAGCAGCATGGAAAGCGGCGCGCCGAGGGTGTCAGCGGGAGGGAAGGGAGGCCAATCACCGGGCGCGCGATCCGGCGGGGGTGGAACTTAGCGGCGGGGATCCGGTTCTCCAACGGGCACCGAATGGCGCGAGTGCGTGTTCAGTGGCTGAACAACCGCGTGTTCAGTCGCTGAACGCCGTGTGCGTGTTCTGCCCCTGAACACGCATGCGTCGCTCACGATGCGCGCCGCCCGCCGCCCCCACCGGACGCGCCCGCCAGCCGGCAACCGCTTGGCAGGCAATGGCTTGCGGACGCCGAAGGGGCGCATCGGACGCTTCACCCGCATTACTCGGTAAAGCGAGAGCCGCGAAGGTCGTGGACCCTCGCGGCTCATGGCGCTCGCCGGACGCTCGACCGTCAGTCCGCCGTTAGGAACCGCAGCACCGGGTTCATCTGGGCCGTGCCCCGCCACTGGCCGTCGTCGACCACGGTGAACATCACCACGGTGCGCTGCGCGGCGATCTCGTTCGTCGCGAAGTCGAACGCCCCGAACTCGAGCAGGTAGCGCCCCGGGGGGATGTTGGCCTGCAGGGTCACCTCCACCCGGAACGGCCCCGCCTCCTGGATCACGAGCCCCTGTCGCCGGCCGCCGGAGGCGAACACCCCGCGCCCCGTGGCGAGGTCTCGCACGAAGAACTGGAGCGGCTCGAGCGCATCCGGGGCGCGCGACGACAATCGCCCGTCCACCTGCACAGTGAACGTCTCGCCGGAGCGCACGGGGCGGTCGTCGACCAGCTGCACCCGATCGTGCGTCACGATGAACGCGCCGTCCTGTTCCGCGGGCGCTCCGCCCCCGTGGTGGAGGTTGTGCTGGATGTACGCCGTCACCGCGTCCGACGGCTGGCCGCGGAACGCGACCCGCCCCTGGCTCAGCACGATCGCGTCGGTGCACAGCTCCAGCACCCGCTCCAGCTGGTGCGTCACGAGCACCACCGGCAGCCCGCTCGTCGCCAGCTCCGAGATGCGGCCGAACGCCCGCTGCTGGAACGTGCGGTCGCCGACGGCGAGCACCTCGTCGATGATGAGCACCTCCGGCTCGAGGTGCGCCGCGACGGAGAAGCCGAGCCGCGCGTTCATCCCGCTGGAGTAGCGCTTCACCGGGGTGTCGATGAACTCCTCGATCCCCGAGAACGCGACGATGTCGTCGAACTTCCGCGCCACGTCGCGGGTGCGCATCCCCATGATGGCGCCCTGGAGGAACACGTTCTCCCGCCCCGTGAGGTCGCCGTGGAAGCCGGCCGAGACCTCGATGAGCGCGCCGACGCGGCCGTGCACCTGCGCGACCCCGAGCGACGGCGTCAGGATTTTGGTCAGCAGCCGCAGCGAGGTCGACTTCCCCGACCCGTTCCCGCCGATGATGCCGAGCGTCTGGCCCGGCTTGACCTCGAACGAGACGTCGCGCACCGCCCAGAAGTCGTCCTTGTCGAGCGCGTCCCGGGGGGTGCCGCGGCCGAGCATCCGGCGCGTGACGGCCGGGATGAGGTCGCGAAGGCTGTCGTGAATCTCGCCGCGGTGGAACTTCTTCCAGACGCGGTCGAAGACGATCCGTGGTTCACTGCGCATGACGACGCTGCCGCCGGGTGTTCAGATGATTTCGGCGAAGCGCCGCTCGGCCCGATGAAAGACGAGGGCGCCCAGCACCAGGCCGACGGTGGCCACGCCGAGCGCGTACGCCAGATACCACGGGTGCCACACCACGAACCCGCCGCGCGGGGTGACGTACGGCTGCAGCAGGTCGTGGTGCTCGACGACGACGAGCCGCAGCCCCTCGAGCACCGGCGCCACGGGGTTCAGCATCACGATCCTGGATCCCTTCGGACCGTACATCGCCGCGTCCATGAAGACCGGCGTGACGAAGATGCCGAACGTCAGGAACACCTGCACGACGTACTTCACGTCGCGGAAGAACAGGTTCGCGCAGCTCAGCACGAGCGCCGACGCCGCGGCGAGCATCCACAGACAGAGGAGCAGCAGCGGCACCCAGAGCAGCTGCGCCGAGACGCCGAGGTGGAACACCGGGATCACGGCGGTGATGAGCACCAGGCCGATCGCCGAGTCGAACGTCTGCGCGAGGACGGCCGACAGCGGCAGCACCTCGCGCGGGAAGTAGACCTTCGTGACGAGCGACCCGTTCGCCGTGAGGCACGGCGTGGACATGCTGATGCACCCGGCGAAGAACGCCCACGGCACCGACTTCAACGCCATGCCGGCGATGTGGTGCATGCCGAGCTTCAGACCGCCCGCGTTCGCGATGGCGTACCGGATGGCGAGCCCCGCGAGCACGATCACGGCGGGCATGAGCACCGCCCACGCGAAGCCGAGGACCGCCTGCTTGTACCGGATGCGGATGTCGCGGAGGACGAGCTGCTTCAGCAGGTCGCCGCTCTCGGCGAGCTCCGACACGATGACCCGAAGGTCCTCGAGGGCGGTCGGCGCGCGGGGCTCCGGCGCCGGAGCGGCCGACGCATCCTCGATGGGAGCCACGGCGCGGGCTCGAGACGCGCCAGGCTGGGAATCGAACACGGGCCCTGCGGCTACGTCGGCGTCCGAGCGTGCATCGACTACCGTCACCAACCCTCCTGAGACGTACCGGCCTTCGTGAGTGGAGCTGCAGTGTAGGTGTCGGCCGGCCGCTCCGCGCGATCGGCGGCGGCCGGCGGCCGATACGTCGTCGCGTGCTCGGGGACGGCGAAGCCGCGCGTGTCGGGCTCGGAGGCCTCGGGCACCGGGAGCAGCTCCTGGAACAGATCGCGATAGAGCGCGCCGGTCCGGTCCCACAGATACTGCTGCCGCACGCGCTTGCCGGCCGCCTGGCCGAGCCGCTGGCCGAACTCCTCGTCGTCGAGCAGACGACGGAGCGCCTGCTCGAGCGCGTCCACGTCGCCGGGGGGCACGAGCAGTCCGGTCACGCCGTCCTCGACGAGCTCGGGGAGCCCACCGACGCGCGACGCGACGACCGCGCGATCGACCGCCATGGCCTCGGCGGCGGCGATGCCGAAGCTCTCGGAGTTCGTGCGCGACGGCAGCACGAAGATGCTGCAGCGCCGCAGCTCGCGGCTGACGTCCTCGCGCGCGAGGAAGCCGAGGAACTCGACGCGATGGCCGACGCCGAGCGACTCGGCCAGCGCCTCGAAGTCGGCGCGCTGCGGACCGTCGCTCGCGAGGCGGAGCTTGACCTTCGGGTAGCGCGCCGAGAGACCGGCGAACGCGCGGATCAGGACGTCGACCCCCTTGTAGTGCACCATCTGGAGGATCGAGAAGACGATCGGCGGATGCGCGGTCTCGTCGGGCGCGTCGGGGTTGTAGCCCAACTCGTCGGGGTCGACGCCGTTCGGGATGGTGCGCGTGGGACCGGTGAGCTCCGGCCACGCCTCGTGGACGGCGTGCGTGTACGAGTCGGACGGGGCGACGATGACGTCCGAGGTCGCGAGCAGGTTCAGGACCTCGCGCTGATGCGACAGGCGGCGGCTCCCGTTCGGGAGCAGGTCCGCGCCGTGGATGGACGTGACGAGGCGGACGACGCCGAAGCGGCGCAGGATCGCGAAGTAGACGAAGTGCCCGCCAGGATAGTGGATGTTGACGACGTCGATCGAGTGGCGACGGATGAGCCGCGTCAGCCAGAACAGCGTGACGGGCAGCGTGAGAAAGAACGCGAGCCAGTTGCGGAGCGACGCGCCGGGGACCCACGGCAGTCGCATGCGCAGCCAGAATGCGGGGAAGCCCTCACGACTAACACCCGACTCGGGACGGTCGTGCGATCCGGGAAGCAGGAAGTACACGCCGCCGCCCTGCGCGCGCACGTGATGCGCGACGCGGTTCACGACGTGTGACACGCCGCCGATGTTGTCCCACGGAACGGCGAACAGGACGTTCATCTGCTTCGGGAGCGGTGAGCGCGTGGGGCGGTGCGTGGGGCGGTGCGCGCGGTGGTCGCGCACTGGACGCCGGGCGGGAGGGGAGCGCAACGGCACCGGCGTCGGTGTGTCCGCTGCTGCACCAAAAGGGGGGGAAGCACATTCGAGAGGGACCGGATTGCGACTTGTCCCACTCACGCGGATGACCAATTATTGACCCGCGAAACGTGCCGCCGTGCCCGTCGTTCGCGAGGGTCAAGTTCTGTCGTAATGCCGTTTGAGGCAAGAGCGCCAGATTGAGTCTCGCGTCTGGCGGCCCGGTGCCCCGCGACCCGGGTTGCGACCTTCATGCGCCGCGCGTCTTCACGCGCGCGTCACGACGTCGCCGACGACCGCACGTACGCAGGCCGTTCCTCCCGCACGCTCGCGTCTCCGGTGCACATGCCGGATGTGGTGGCGACGCCACAGTTTCTCGATGTCTTCCCCGCTTCAGCCCACTCAGGGAGCAACCACCATGACGACGGTTCCGGTCGACGCAAGCAGCGCTCTCTCGTCGACGAGCAGCATCCCCGCCCCGGCCGGGGTGCGCGCCTACCAGCTCTCTGCGACGCGGAAGCTGCCCCTCGTGCTCGAGCCCACGGTCGACGGGATCGTGCTCGCGGACTGGAACCTGGAGCACCGCGCGTGGGTCGAGCAGATGCTGCTCGTGCACGGCGCGATCCTGTTCCGCGGCTTCCACATGCCGTCGCCGGCGGACTTCGAGCGCGCGGCGAAGTCGATCTACGGGGAGCTGTTCGGCGACTACGGCGACCTGCCGCGCAACGCGGCGGGCGAGAAGATCTACGAGTCGACGCCGTATCCGCCGGACCAGATGATCCTGTACCACAACGAGAGCTCGCACCTGCCGGTCTTCAACAAGAAGATCAGCTTCTTCTGCGTGACGCCGGCGAAGCAGGGCGGCTGCTCGCCGATCTTCGACACGCGCGAGGCGATGCACGAGGTGCCCGCGGAGATCGTGGACAAGTTCCGCACGAAGGGGCTGATGTACGTGCGCAACTTCTCGAAGGGCGTCGACCCGACGTGGGAGGAGTTCTTCCACACGACGGACAAGGCGAAGGTGGAGCAGCAGCTCCGCGAGGCGGGGAGCGACTTCGAATGGAAGGCGGACGGCGGCCTGCGCGTCATCAACCGCACGAAGGGCGTCGTGAAGCACCCGGACACGAAGGAGGAGGTCTTCTTCAACCAGGTGCAGCTGCACCACATCTACTGCGTGGACGAGGAGACGCGCGAAGGGCTGCGCGCGCTGTTCGACGAGGAGGACCTGCCGCGCAACGTGTACTACGGCGACGGCACGGCGATCTCCGACGAGGAGATGGACGCGATCGGCCAGGCGTTCGAGCGGATCGCGGTGCGCTTCCAGTGGCAGAAGGGCGACATGGCGATGCTCGACAACATCCTCACGACGCACGCGCGCGACTCGTTCGAGGGGCCGCGCCAGATCGTCGTGGCGATGGGGCAGATGATCAAGGCCGCCGACCTGCCCGCGTGAGCCCCGGTCGGTAGCCGCGATGCGCGTCCTCCATTTCCGGATGCTGTGCGACACCGGTGGTGTCTCCAGCTCCATGCAGCTGCTCGGGCGTGAGCTCGAGCGGCGGGGCGTGCAGTGCGAGTACTGGTTCTGCCAGTCGTCGCCGCGGCTGCAGGAGTTCCTCGACACCGGGCGCGCGACGCTCGGGCCGCTGTCGCAGCTCGTGCGGCGGCTCGAGCGCGGCGAGTTCGACGTCGTGCACATGACGGCGACGGACCCCGCGGCCCCGGTGGTCGCGCGGCTCGCGACGCGCTACGGCGCGCGCGTGGTGGTGACGGCGCGCGGCGCGCTCGCCGACGTGTGGGACCGCACGACCTGCTTCGCGTACACCGCCATCTCGCAGGGGATGGCGGAGGTGAACCAGCCGTACACGGATCTCGAGATCGAGGTCGTGCGCAACGCGATCGACGTCGACCGCTTCACCCCGCCTAACGCCTCGGCGACGGCGGATGCGTCGTCGGGTGCCGGCAACGGTGCGCCGATCGTGGCGTTCGCGGGACGCACGACGTCCGCGGAGAAGGACTTCCCGCGGTTCACGCGCGTGGCGCGCCGGCTCGTGGAGCGCGGCGCGCGCGTGTGGATCGCCGACCCGCACGCGCGCACGTGGGAGACGTTCGCCGGCCAGCCGGTGGAGCAGCTTCCCGTGGAGCGGTGGGGCCCGGTGCCGCACGCCGAGATGCCGGACTTCTATCGCGCGGTGGCGACGTCGGGGGGCGTGGTGCTCATGACGTCGCGCTCCGAGGGGTTCGGGAACGTGGCACCCGAGGCGGCGGCGTGCGGCGCGCGCGTGGCCGCGCCCGACGTGATGGGACTGCGCGAGGCGGTCGTGGACGGCGTGACCGGGCGGCTGTTCGCCGCCGACGCGAGCGACGACACGGTGGCCGACCTGCTCCACGGGTGGATGCAGGCGCCGCACGATCCGCAGGCGGTCTCCGACGTGACGCGCGCCACGTTCTCCGCGTCGGTGCTGGCGGAGCGGTATCTGGCGATCTACGGCCGGCGCGAGCAGCGGCTCGCGGCGACGCGGCCGGCGCCGGCGCCGTTCCGGGAGCGGGAGCTGCTGCTCCAGCATCTGGAGCGACAGCGCGGGTGGCGGGCGTCGTTCGCGCGGGGCTCGGCGGTGGAGCTGGCGATCGCCGGCTACGCCAAGGAAGCGCTGGACGCGCTCGGCGTGGCGTTTCGCTCGGCGCCCCGCGAGTTCCTGCGCGTCGGGAGCCTGCGCCAGCTCGTCGTCGCGGGGCGGCACGTGGTGGCGCGCCCCCGTCCGGTGCGCGCGTAGCCGGCGCGTCTCCGGGCCCACGTCACCGCTCCTCCCTCGCATCCTCCCGCCGCATGCGCAGTCTCCCCACCGCGTCGTACCCGCTCGCCTCGCTGCAGGCGGCCATGCTCGTGAATCACCTGCGCACGCCGCGCGGGACGGGCGTGGACGTGGTGCAGATGGTGGCGACGCTGCCCGAGGCGATCGACCCGGCGCGGATGCGCGCGGCGTGGGCGACGGTGACGGCGCGCCACGACGCGCTGCGCACCGCGTTCCGCTGGGAAGGGGTCGTGGAGCCGGTGCAGGAGGTGCACGCCGAGGCGCCGCCGCCGGTGACGGAGCTGGACTGGAGCGACGTGCCGGCGGCGGCGGTGCCGGAGCGGATCCGCGCGTACCTGGCGGAGGACCGCCGCGTGGGGTTCGACCTGCGCGAGCCGCCGCTGCAGCGCGTGGTGCTCGTGCGCCTGGCCGACGACGACTGGCGGATGATGTGGACGTTCCACCACATCCTCATGGACGGCCGGTCGTTCGCGATCGTGCTGCGCGAGCTGTTCGCGGTGTACGAGGCGGCGACGCCGGCGGCAGCGCGGCTGCCGGAGCGGCGCGCGTACCGCGACTTCGTAGCGTGGTACGGCGCGAAGGACTTCGACGCGGCGGAGCCGTACTGGCGCGAGCGGATGGCGGGACTGCGGCGGCCGACGCCGATCCCGGCGGGATTCCGCGCGCCTAACGAGCAGGCGGGCGGCCGCGGGCTGCATCAGCGCATGCTCGACGCGGCGCCGACGGCGGCGCTGGAGCGGATGGCGCGCGAGCACGGCCTGACGATGAACACCGTCGTGCAGGGCGCGTGGGCGCTCATGCTCGCGTATCACGCCGGCGAGCCGGACGTCGTGTTCGGCGCGACGCGCGCGTGCCGGAAGGGGACGATCGACGGCGCGGACGACATCGTGGGGCTGTTCATCAACACGCTCCCCGTGCGGGCGCGCGTGCGTCCCGACGTGTCGCTCGTGGACTGGCTCGCGGAGCTGCGCGAGACGTGGCGGTCGATGTTCGCGGTGGAGCACACACCGCTGCGACTCGTGCACCGGTGGAGCGAGGTGCCCACGGACACGCCGCTGTTCGACACGCAGGTAGTGTTCGAGAACCTGCCGCTCGGCCCGACGATGCGAACGCTCGGCGGGGGGATGGCGGAGCGCGACTTCGAGCTGTTCGGCGGGACGAACTTCGCGCTCACCGGGCTGCTGTACGGCGGCACGGAGCTGCGACTGGAGATCGAGAACGCGCGCGACGTGGTGGACGACGCGACGGCGGCGCGGCTGCTCGATCACCTCGCGACGCTGCTCGAAGCGATGGCGGCGAACCCGCGCGCGCTGCTCGGCGACCTCTCGCCGCTGCCGGAATCGGAGCGGCGGCTGGTGGTCGAGGAGTGGAACGACACGGCGCGGTCGTTAGGCAGCGAGGACGCGACGCTGGTGTCGCTGCTGGCCGAGCAGGCGGCGCGGACGCCGGACGCGGTCGCGGTGGTGGACGAGCGTGCCTCGCTGACGTACGCGCAGCTCGATGCGCGCGCGGCGGCGCTGGCGCGGCGGCTTCGCGCGTTAGGCGTGGGTGCGGGGGCGCTCGTCGCGGTGTGCGCGGAGCGCTCGGTCGAGCTGGTGGTCGCGCTCGTGGCGGTGGGGAAGGCGGGGGGGGCGTACGTGCCCGTCGATCCGGAGTATCCGGCGGAGCGCGTGGCGTACATGCTCGCCGACTCCGGGGCGCCGGTGCTGCTGACGACGGCGGCCCTCGCGCGGACGCTGCCGGCGCACCAGGCGACCCTCGTGCTGCTCGACGGCGCGGCGGAGGACGCGGATCGCGCGGATGTGGCGGATCACGCGGATGACGTTGTGCCGCTGCCGCGGCCGGCGGCGGACGATGTGGCGTACATGATCTACACGTCGGGGTCGACGGGGCGGCCGAAGGGGGCGCTCAATGCGCAGCGCGGGATCGTGAACCGGCTGCGGTGGATGCAGGCGGAGTACGCGTTGGGCGCGGGCGACGTGGTGCTGCAGAAGACGCCGTTCAGCTTCGACGTGAGCGTGTGGGAGTTCTTCTGGCCGCTGATGAGCGGGGCGAAGCTCGTGCTGGCGCGGCCCGGGGGGCATCGCGACGCGGCGTACCTGGCGGCGACGATCCAGCGGCACGGGGTGACGGTGTGCCACTTCGTGCCCTCGATGCTGCGCGCGTTCCTCGCGGAGCCGACGGCGGCGGGGTGTGCCTCGCTGCGGGACGTGATGGCGAGCGGGGAGGCGCTGGGGCCGGACCTGGTGGCGGGGTTCTATCGGGCGCTGCCGGGGAGCCGGCTGCACAACCTGTACGGGCCGACGGAGTGCGCGGTGGACGTGACGTACTGGCCGTGCCCCCCGAGCCCCGAGCCGCCCGCGGTCGTGCCGATCGGCCGGCCCGTCGCGAACACGCGCGTCTACGTGCTCGACGCCGAGCGGCGGCCGGTGCCGATCGGCGTCGCCGGGGAGCTGTACCTCGGCGGCGTGCAGGTGGGGATGGGCTATCACAATCGGCCTGATCTCACCGCCGAGCGCTTCGTTCCGGACCCGTTCGGGACGCGGGACTCGGGACGCGGGACGCGGGGGGGAGAAGCGCCCGAGTCCCGAGTCCCGAGTCCCGAGTCCCGGCTCTATCGCACCGGCGACCTCGCGCGGTGGCGGCCCGACGGCACGGTGGAGTACCTCGGGCGGCTCGACTTCCAGGTCAAGATTCGCGGCTTCCGCATCGAGCTCGGCGAGATCGAGGCGACGCTGCTCGCGCATGCGGGCGTACGCGACGCGGTGGTCGTCGCGCGCGGCGCCGGCAACGAGCAGCGCCTCGTGGCGTTCCTCGTCGCGGCCCGCGAGCCGCTGTCCGCGGGCGCGCTGCGAGAGCACCTGCTCGCGACGCTGCCGGAGTACATGGTGCCCGCGGTGTTCGCGTGGCTGCCCGCGCTGCCGCTGTCGAGCAACGGCAAGGTCGATCGGCGCGCGCTTCCCGACGCGGAGGGCGTGGGGCGCGCCGCGCTGTCCGGCCGCTACGTCGCGCCGCGCACCGACGCCGAGCGTACGCTGGCGGAGATCTGGGCGCAGGTGCTGCGCGTGGAGCGCGTCGGCGTCGACGACAACTTCTTCGAGCTCGGCGGCGACTCGCTGCTGAGCGTGCAGATCGTCGCACGCGCGGCGCTCGCAGGGCTCAAGCTCTCGCTGACGCAGGTGCTCCGTCATCCGACCGTCGCGTCGCTGGCGCACGTCGCGCAGACGACGACGGCGAACGCGGTGGCGCACGCCGAGATCGTGGGCGAGGTCCCGCTCACGCCGGTGCAGCACTGGTTCTTCGAGGGGCAGCGCGAGCAGCTCCACCACTGGAACCAGGCCTTCCTGTTCACCGCGCCGGCGGAGCTCGATGACGCCGTCCTCGCCGACGCGGTGGACGCGGTGACGCGGCACCACGACAGCCTGCGCCTGCGCTTCGAGCGGACGCCGAACGGGTGGCGCGCGCGGTGCGCGGCGGACGCGCCCGCGGCGCACATCGAGGTGGTGGAGCTGGGGCACCTGCCCGAGACGTCCCAGCACGCGGCGATCACCGAGGCGAGCGTGCGCGTGCAGGGGACGCTCGACCTCGCGCGCGGCCCGCTGCTGCGCGCGGCGCTGTTCCGCCTCGGAGCGGACCGACCGGCGCGACTGCTCGTCGCGGTGCACCACCTGGCGATCGACGGCGTGTCGTGGCGCGTGCTGCGCGAGGATCTCGAGACGGCGTACACGCAGCGCGCGGCCGGGTCGCCGATCGCGCTGCCGGCACGCACGACGCCGTTCGGCGCGTGGGCGACGCGGCTGAACGACGCGTCGGTGCGCGACACGCTTCGGAACGAGCTGGCGTACTGGGAGGCGGTCGGCTCGCCGGCGTCGGTGCGGCTGCCGCGCGATCTCGCCGCGTCGGGCGAGGACTTCGCGGCGTACACCGACACGGTGGTGGTGCGGCTCGGCGAGGACGAGACGCGCGCGCTGCTGCAGGCGGTGCCCGCCGCGTACAACACGCAGATCAACGATGCGCTGCTCGCCGCGCTCGCCGAGTCGTTCGGCGGCTGGGTCGGGCCGAGCGGCGGCGACATCGTCGTCAACCTGGAGGGGCACGGCCGCGAGGCGCTGGTGGACGGGGCGGACCTGTCGCGCACGCTCGGCTGGTTCACGACCATCTTCCCGGTGCGGCTGCCGTTGGGCGCGGCGGACCTCGGCGCGCGGCTGCGCGAGACGAAGGAGCGACTGCGCGCGGTGCCCGGCCGCGGCGTGGGCTACGGCGTGCTGCGCTACCTCGGCGACGGCGCGGAGACGCTGCGCGCGCAGACGACGCCGGACGTGGTGTTCAACTACATGGGGCAGTTCGACCAGGTGGTCGCCGGGTCGACGCTGTTCGCGCACGCGCCGGAGAGCACGGGGTCGTGGTACGGGCCGCGCACGGTGCGCCGCCATCTGCTGGAGATCAACGCGCTCGTGATCGACGGGCGGCTCGAGATCCGCTGGAGCTACAGCGAGCGCACGCACCGCCGCGAGACGATCGCCGGCATGGCCGACGCGTACGTCGCCGCGCTGCGCGCGCTCGTCGCGCACTGCACGGCGCCCGGCGTCGGCGGCTACACGCCGTCGGACTTCCCGCTCGCGCGGCTGGACCAGGCGGCGGTGGATCGCCTGACGAACGGCGCAGCCGGCGCGCGCGACGTGGAGGACGTCTACCCGCTCGTGCCGATGCAGCGGCTGTTCCTCGGCTACGCGCACTCGGCCGGCGATCCGGGGTTCGAGCAGTGGCGCTACCGGCTGCGCGGGCCGCTCGACGCGACGGCGCTGCACGCGGCGTGGGATCTCGTCACGGCGCGGCACGCGATCTTCCGCACCGCGTTCGCGGTGGACGGCGTGTCGGAGCCGGTGCAGGTGGTCCGGCGCCGCGCCGAGCTGCCGTGGGCCGAGCACGACCTGCGCGGCCTGACGGAGCAGGAGCAGACGCGACGGCTGCACGAGCTGCTGGAGGCCGATCGCGCGGCGGGATTCGCGCTGGACCGGGCGCCGCTCATGCGGCTGATGCTCGTGCGACTCGCGGACGACGAGTACGAGCTGGTGTGGAGCAACCATCACCTGCTGCTCGACCGCTGGTCGTGGCCGCTCGTGCTGCTGGAGATCTCGCGCGCGTACCCGGCACTCGTGCGCGGCGAGCGGCCGGCGCTCGATCGCGCGGCGCGCTACGCGGACTTCGTGGCGTGGCAGCAGGAGCGTCCGCTCGACGAGGCACGGCGCTTCTGGGCGCGGCACTTCGACGGGTTCGCCCCGCCGCCGCGGCTGCCGCTGCTGCCGTTGCGCGGCGACGTCGACGCGTCCGAGCCGGCCGAGGTGAGCGCGACGCTCACGGCCGAGGAGACGCGTGAGGTGCACGCGCTGGCGCGCGCGAGCCGCGTGGCGGCGAACACGCTCGTGGCGGCGGCGTGGGCGCTGTGGCTCGCGCGTCGCAGCGGCCACGACGACGTGTCGTTCGGCGTGACGGTGGCCGGGCGCGACGCGGGCGTGCCGGACGTGGAGCGGCTCGTGGGGCTGACGATCAACAACCTGCCGCTGCGGGCACGCGTCGCGCCGGGCGAATCGTTAGGCGCGTGGCTCGCCACGGTGCACGAGGGGCTCGCCGAGATGCAGAGCTTCGCGCACACGCCGCTGGAGCGCGTGCAGGAGTGGAGCGGCGTGCCGTGGCGCGCGCGCCTGTTCGAGACGCTGCTCGTGTTCCAGCACGACGACGCGGAGGAGCTGACGCGCTCGTGGCTCGGCGACGCGGTGCGCACGGAGCTCGTGCACGTGCCGACGCGCACGGCGTACCCGCTGTCGGTGATCGTGGCGGGGAGCGACGCGCTCGACCTGCGGGTGACGTACGACGCGCGCTACTTCGACGACGCGTCGGCGCGCGAGATGGCGGAGGGGCTGCGGCACGCGCTGCTGGCGATGGTGTCCGCGCCCGGCGCCACGGTGGACGCGCTGCGCGCCGCGCTGCCGGCGCCGGCGGCGGCCGCGCACGAGCACGGAGTCGGCGGCGCGCGCGCGTACGTGGAGCCGCGCACCGCGACGGAGGCCGTCGTGGCGGCGCTGTGGGGCGAGGTGTTGGGCGTGGAGCGCGTGGGGGCCGAGGACGACTTCTTCGCGCTCGGCGGCTACTCGCTGGTGGCCACGCAGATCGTGTCGCGCGTGCGCTCGACGCTGCAGGTCGAGGCGCCGGTGCGGCTGCTGTTCCAGCACCCGACGGTGGCGGCGTTCGCGGCCGCGCTCACCGCGCGGGAGCGCAAGCCCGGGCAGCTGGAGCGTGTCGCGCAGGTCGTGCGCCGCGTGCTGGCGATGACGCCCGACGAACTACGGCGCGCGGGAGCATCCCGCGTCGCGAGCACCTGAGCAGCGACGGGACGGACGAATGGAGAGTCAGACGACGCGCGCGGATCTCGACCTCGAGCGGGAGCGCCAGCGGCTGATCGAGGAGCTGCTGGCGGCCGAGGGGCTCGACGCGCCCGACGAGGGCGGCGGCGCGATCGCGCCGCGCGACCCGGCGGCGCCGGTGCCGGCGACGTACGCGCAGGAGGTGCTGTGGCTCCTCGACCGCGCGACGCCCGGCCTGACGGCGTACAACTCGCCGCTCGCGCGCCGCGTGCGCGGCCCGCTGGACGTCGGGGCGCTGGAGCGCGCGTTAGGCGGCCTGGTGGCGCGCCACGAGTCGCTGCGCACGGTGTTCGCCGCGGAGGGGGACGGTGCGGTGCAGGTGGTGCGACCGGCGGCGCCGTTCGCGCTCGTCGTGCACGACGTGCGCGCGGTGCCCGCCGCGGAGCGCGAGGCGGCGGCGCTCGCCGCGCTGCGCGCCGAGGCGAACCGTCCGTTCGACCTCGCGCGCGAGCCGGGGTTCCGCGCGGCGCTCGCGCGGCTGGCCGACGACGACCACGTGCTGCTGCTGCTCACGCACCACATCGTGTCCGACGCGTGGTCGTACGGGCAGATCTTCCGCGACCTCGGCGCGCTGTACGCGGGCACGGAGCTGCCGCCGCCGGCACTGCAGTACGGCGACTTCGCGGCGTGGCAGCGCGCGACGCTGCGCGGCGAGGCGCTGGAGACCGCATTGGGCTACTGGCGCGCGCGGCTGGCCGACCTGCCGGTGCTGGAGCTGCCGACCGACTTCGCGCGCGGCGCCGTGCAGAGCTTCGCCGGCGCGCGGCGCACGGTGGTGCTGCCGCCCGCGCTGCACGCCGCGATCCGCGCGCTCGCCCAGCGGACGTCGACGACGACGTACACGGTGCTGCTCGCCGCGTACGCGACCGTGCTGCGCCGCTACTCGGGGCAGGACGACATCGTGATCGGGTCGGCCGTCGCGAACCGCACGCGGCGCGAGCTGGAGGACGTCGTCGGCTACTTCTCGCAGGCGCTTCCGATGCGCGTGCGCTTCGAGAGCGATCCGAGTTTCGCGGCGCTCCTCGCGCGCGCGTCGGAGACGGTGCTCGGCGCGTTCGAGCACCAGGACACGCCACTCGAGTCGCTCGTGCTGGAGCTACAGCGGAGCCGTGGGGCCGCGCAGTCGCACGCGCCGCTGTTCCGCGTGGTGCTGACGATGCAGGACACGCTCGGCGCGGAGCTCACGCTCGGCGACGCGGCGACGAGCCCGGTGGAGCTGGACGCGGCGGGGACGAAGTTCGACCTCACGATCCTCGCGACGGAGCGGGCCGACGGGCTGGAGCTCGCGCTGTGGTACCGGACGGACCTGTTCACGGGCGGCTACGCGGAGCGGTTCCTCGGCCATCTGACGACCGTGCTGGAGGCAGCGGTCGCGGAGCCCACGCGTCGCGTGTCGGCGCTGCCGCTGCTGACGGCGGCGGAGCGCGCGAAGCTGGCGGCGTGGAACGAGACCGCGGCGGACGAGGGCGCGCCGGCGACGCTGGTGGCGCTGTTCGAGGCGCAGGCGGCGCGGGTGCCGGAGCGCACGGCGGTCGTCGGCGCGGACGCGGCGCTGTCGTATGCGGAGCTGAACGCGCGGGCGAACGCGCTCGCGCGGCAGCTCCGGTCGCTCGGCGTGGTGCCTAACGCGCCGGTCGGCCTGCTGCTCGACCGCTCGGCCGAGGCGATCGTCGGACTGTTGGGCATCCTGAAGGCAGGCGGCGCGTACATGCCCCTCTCGGTGGACGCCCCGGCGGCGCGGCTCGCGACCCAGCTCACGGAGAGTGGGGCGAAGGTCGTCGTCACCGACGCGGTCGGGGCAGGGAAGCTGCCCGCGTCCGTGCAGGCGGTGAGTTTCGACGCGTCGGGCGCATCGTCGGATGCGAACGTCGACTCTGTGGCCGCGCCGGACGATCTGGCATACGTGCTCTACACCTCCGGCTCGACGGGCACGCCGAAGGGCGTCGCCGTCACACACGCGAACGCGGTGCACTACGCGCGGGCGATCTCGCGCGTGCTCGGCGCGCTCGACGGGCTGCACTTCGGCATGGTGAGCACGCTCGCGGCGGACCTCGGCAACACCGCGCTGCTGCCCGCGCTGCTCGCGGGCGGCACGCTGCACGTGCTCTCGAAGGACGTGACGACGGACCCGGCGCGGTTCGCCGAGTATTTCGCGGCGCACCCGCTCGACGTGATCAAGGCGACGCCGAACCACGTCGTCGCGCTCGGGACGGCGCTGCCGACGACGTGGCTCGTGGTGGGCGGCGAGGCGCTGCGGCCGGAGGTCGCGCGGACGTTCCTGAACGCGGGGACGTGCCGGGTGCTGAACCACTATGGTCCGACCGAGACCACCGTCGGCGTCCTCACCCACGAGGTCACCACGGCCTCGTTGAGCGGGCAGACGGTGCCGTTAGGCAAGCCGCTCGCGAACACGCACGCGTATGTGGTCGACACGTTCGGCAACGAGCAGCCGGTGGGGATCCCCGGCGAGCTGCTGATCGGGGGCGCGGGCGTCGCACGCGGGTACCTCAAGCGCGACGATCTGACGGCCGAGCGGTTCGTCGCGTTCCATGGCGAGCGTGTCTATCGCACCGGGGACCGCGTGCGCCGCCTCCCCGATGGGTCGATCGAGTTCCTCGGCCGCGTCGATGATCAGGTGAAGGTCCGCGGGTTCCGCGTGGAGCTGGGCGAGATCGAGCAGGTGCTGCGCGCGAATCCGGGCGTCGCGCAGGCGGTCGTCGTCCTCAATGAGGAAGAACTGGTGGCGTACGCGGTGCCGAAGCAGGCGGGCTACGCGGTGAGCCACAGCGACCGGCCGACGCGCGAGAAGCTGGTCGAGTGGCTGGCGGCGCAGCTGCCGGAATACATGGTGCCGAGCGCGGTGGTGCTGCTCGACGCGCTGCCGCTGACGCCGAACGGCAAGGTCGACAAGCGCGCGCTCCCCGCCCCCGATGCGGCGGAGCAGCAGGGCGAGCAATTCGCAGAGCCGCGCACCGACACGGAGCGGCAGCTCGCCGCGATCTGGGCGGAGGTGCTGAAGAAGGAGCGCGTGGGGCTGGGCGACAACTTCCTCGCGCTCGGCGGGCACTCGCTGCTCGCCATCCGCGCGCTGGGCAAGATCAGCAAGTCGTTCGGCGTGCGGCTGCCGCTGCGCACGCTGTTCGAGGCGTCGACGCTGGAGCAGCTCGCGGGCGCGGTGGACCGCGCGCGGGCGGGGACGGCGTGACGGTGGACGAGCGACGGGCGATGACGACGGAGGCACGGATGGCGGGGCAGAGCGCAGGACCGGAGGAGGGCGGGATCCCGCGTCGGGCGACGACGGCGGGGGACGTCGCGCCGATGTCGTTCGCGCAGGAGCTGCTCTGGCTGCTCGACCGGGCAGCACCGGGACTGACGGCGTACAACGTGCCGCGCGCGATCCGCGTGCGCGGGGCGCTCGACGCCGAGGCGCTCCGCGGCGCGCTGGACACGGTCGTGGCGCGGCACGAGCTGCTGCGCACGACGTACCGCTCCGGGCCCAACGGCCAGCCGCAGCAGGTGGTGCACGCGCACCGCCCGTTCGCGCTGCCGGTCGTGGATCTCACGTCGCTGCCGGCCGACGCGCGCGAGGCGGAGGCGGAGCGGCTCGTGATGGCGGAGGCGACGACGTGCTTCGACCTCGGCGCGGACCTGCTGCTGCGCGCGCGACTGATCCGTCTGGCGGCCGACGATCACATCCTCGTGCTCGTGTCGCACCACATCGTCTCCGACGGGTGGTCGAAGGGAATCCTGTTCCGCGAGCTGAGCGCCGCGTACGACGCGCTTTCGGCCGGGCGCGCCCCTGCGCTCGCGCCGCTGCCGATCCAGTACGCCGACTTCGCGATCTGGCAGCGCGCGGCGGCGGAGGGGCCGGAGCTGCGCGAGCATCTCGACTACTGGCGCGGCCGTCTCGCGCAGCCGCTGCCGACGCTCGAGCTGCCGACCGACTTCCCGCGTCCGGCGGCGCAGGGCTTCGCGGGCTCGCGCCGCGACAGCGTGCTGCCGAACGATCTCGTGGCGCGGCTGCGCGAGCTCGGGCAGTCGTACGGCGCGACGCCGTACATGGTGCTGCTCGCCGCGTATCAGACGGTGCTGCACCGGTACAGCGGACAGGCGGACATCATCACCGGCTCGCCGATCGCCGGCCGCACGCGCCCGGAGGTGGAGGGGCTGCTCGGCTACTTCGCGAACACGCTCGCGATGCGGACCAGCTTCGCCGACGATCCGACGTTCGCCGAGCTGCTGGAGCGCATCTCGGAGAACGCGGTGGACGCGTACGAGCACGAGGCGGTGCCGTTCGAGGAGCTGGTACTCGAGCTGCGCGCGGCGGACGCGCCGGGGACGCCGAGCCACGCGCCGCTGTTCTCCTGCGTGCTGAGGATGGAGGACACGCTGCCCGACGAGCTGCGGCTCGGCGCCGCGTCGCTGGAGTTCCTGAGCCTCGACATCGGCCAGACGAAGTTCGACCTCACGCTGCTGGTAGCCGAGGTGCCTCAGGGGCTGCGGCTCGCGCTCGGCTTCCGCACGGACCTGTTCATGCCGGGGTACGCGGAGCGGTTCCTCGGGCACGTGCGGAGCGTGCTCGAGGCGGCGGTGGCGGACGCCGAGGTGCGCGTCTCGAAGATCGCGCTGCTGACCGCCGGCGAGCGGGCGCAGCTCGCGGCGTGGAACGACACGGCCGCGGCGCTCGGCGCTCCCGCCACGCTCGTCGAGTCGTTCGAGGCGCAGGCCGCGCGGGTGCCGGAGCGCGCGGCGGTCGTCGGCGCGGACGCGACGCTGTCGTATGCGGAGCTGAACGCGCGGGCGAACGCGCTCGCGCGGCAGCTCCGGTCGTTAGGCGTGTCGTCCAACACGCCGGTCGGCCTGCTGCTCGATCGCTCGGCCGAGGCAGTCGTCGGGCTGTTAGGCATCCTGAAGGCGGGCGGCGCGTACATGCCGCTCTCCGTCGAGGCGCCGGCGGGGCGGCTCGCGACGCAGCTCACGGAGAGCGGGGCCAAAGTCGTCGTGACGGATGCGGCCGGGGCCGGGAAGCTGCCCGCGTCCGTGCAGGCGGTGACCGTCGACGCGTCGGGCGCATCGTCGGATGCGAACGTCGACTCTGTGGCCGCGCCGGACGATCTGGTGTACGTGCTCTACACCTCCGGGTCGACGGGCACGCCGAAGGGCGTCGCCGTCACACACGCGAACGCGGTGCACTATGCGCGCACGATCTCGCGCGTGCTCGGCGCGCTCGACGGGCTGC
This sequence comes from Gemmatirosa kalamazoonensis, assembly GCF_000522985.1. Classification (NCBI taxonomy): domain Bacteria; kingdom Pseudomonadati; phylum Gemmatimonadota; class Gemmatimonadia; order Gemmatimonadales; family Gemmatimonadaceae; genus Gemmatirosa; species Gemmatirosa kalamazoonensis. The sequence goes on along the minus strand of NZ_CP007130.1, from coordinate 629,098 downwards.
ACTTCGGCATGGTCAGCACGCTCGCGGCCGACCTCGGGAACACGGCGCTCCTGCCCTCGCTCATCGCGGGTGGCACGCTGCACGTGCTCTCGAAGGACGTGACGACGGACCCGGCGCGGTTCGCCGAGTATGTCGCGGCGCACCCGCTCGACGTGATCAAGGCGACGCCGAACCACGTCGTCGCGCTCGGGACGGCGCTGCCGACGACGTGGCTCGTGGTGGGCGGCGAGGCGCTGCGGCCCGAGGTCGCGCGGACGTTCCTCAATGCGGGGACGTGCCGGGTGCTGAACCACTATGGTCCGACCGAGACCACCGTCGGCGTCCTCACCCACGAGGTCACCACGGCCTCGTTGAGCGGGCAGACGGTGCCGTTAGGCAAGCCGCTCGCGAATACCCATGCGTACGTGGTCGACGCGCACGGCAACGAGCAGCCAGTGGGGATTCCCGGCGAGCTGCTGATCGGCGGCGCGGGTGTCGCACGCGGCTACCTGAAGCGCGACGATCTGACGGCCGAGCGGTTCGTCGCGTTCCATGGCGAGCGCGTGTACCGCACGGGTGACCGCGTGAAGCGGCTCCCGGATGGAAGCATCGAGTTCCTCGGCCGCGTCGATGATCAGGTGAAGGTGCGTGGCTTCCGCGTGGAGCTCGGCGAGATCGAGCAGGTGCTGCGCGCGAACCCCGGCGTGGCGCAGGCGGTCGTCGTGCTGCGGGACGAGGCGCTCGTGGCATACGCGGTGCCGAAGCAGGCGGGCTACGCGGTGTCGCACTCGGACCGGCCGACGCGCGAGAAGCTGGTCGAGTGGCTGGCGGCGCAGCTGCCGGAGTACATGGTGCCGAGCGCGGTGGTGCTGCTCGACGCGCTGCCGCTGACGCCGAACGGCAAGGTGGACAAGCGCGCGCTCCCGGCCCCCGACGCGAGCGCCGCGGCGGCCGACACCTACGTCGCCCCGCGCACGCCGACCGAGGGGACGGTCGCGCGCATCTGGCAGGACGTCCTCAAGAAGGAGCGTATCGGCGTCACCGAGAGCTTCCTCGACCTCGGCGGCCACTCGCTGCTCGCCATCCGCGTGCTCGGACGCATCAACAAGGAGCTCGGCGTGCGGCTCGCGCTGCGCGCGCTGTTCGAGACGCCGACCGTGACGCAGATCGCGGCGATCGTCGACACGGAGCTGCGCGCCCGCGAGGAGGCGGAGCTGGCGCGCGCGCTGGCGGAGATCGAGGGGCTCTCCGACGAGCAGGTGCGCGGCCTCACCACGGGCGCCGGCGAGGCGAAGGAATGACGACGCCCGACGGCGGCGGCACGTCGATGACACCGGCGCTGGCCGCGCGGCTCGCGCAGCTGTCGCCGGAGCGGCGCGCGCTCGTGGAGCGGCAGCTCCAGGCGGCGCGGCAGGCGCGTGCGACGACCATCCCGCGCCGGCCCGACGCCGCGCGGGCGCCGCTGTCGTTGGGCCAGGAGTTCCTGTGGAGCCTCCACGAGGCGCTCCCCGAGCTCGTGGCGTACCACGTCCCCCGCGTGCTGCGCCTGCGCGGCCCGCTCGACGTCGCCGCGCTGCGGCGGGCGCTCGACGGGCTCGTGGCGCGGCACGAGGCGCTGCGCACGCGCTTCGTGCGCGGCGCGGCGGGGCCGGAGCAGGTGATCGACGCGCCCGCACCCGTCGCGCTGGCGTGCGCCGACCTCACGGCCGGCGACGACGGAGCGCTCGAGAATCTGTTAGGCACGTTCGTGCGCCGCCCGTTCGACCTCGCGCGCGATCCGCAGCTCCGCGCGCTGCTCGTGCGACTCGGCGCCGACGACCACGTGCTCGCGCTCGTGTCGCATCACCTCGTGTGCGACGAGGGGTCGCGCGACGTCGTGTTCGGCGACCTCGCGGCGCTCTATGCGGGCGAGTCGCTGCCGCCGCTCGACGTGCAGTACGCCGACTACGCGGTGTGGCAGCGCGCGCAGCACGCCGCGGGCGCGCTCGCGCCGCAGCTCGACTTCTGGCGCGAGCGGCTGCGCGGCCTGACGCGGCTGGAGCTGCCGACCGACCGGCCGCGCGCCGCGACGCCGTCGTTCGCCGGCGCGCGCCACCGCTTCACGCTTCCGGCGGAGCTGGCCGAGCGGGTGCGTGCGCTGTCGCGGGCGCACGGCGCGACGCCGTTCATGACGCTGCTCGCCGCGTTCCAGGCCCTGCTCGCGCGGTATACCGGGCAGGACGACGTCGCCGTGGGGACGCCGGTGTCCGCGCGCGCGCTGCCGGAGCTGCAGCGCGTGGTCGGCTACTTCCCGAACCTCGTGGTGCTGCGGACGGCGCTGCACGACGACCCGACGTTCGCGGCGCTCGTCGCGCGCGTGCGCGACACGAGCATGCAGGCGTTCGAGCACCAGGACGTGCCGCTCGACCTCGTGGCCGCGGAGCTCGGGACGGGCGGCGCGGGCGCGCTCGCGCAGGTGAGCTTCCAGCTCGCGACGGGCGAGATCGCCGCACCGGCGCTGCACGGCGTCGAGGCGTCGGTGGTGCCGACGGACTTCGGCAGCGCGAAGTTCGAGCTCGTGCTCGGCCTGCGCGAGACGACGCGCGGCTACGACGGCATGATCGAGTACCGCACCGACCTGTTCGACGCGCCGACGATCGCGCGCATGGCGGAGCACTTCGGCGTGCTGCTCGCCGGTGCGGTGGCGGAGCCCGAGCGGCCGGTGTCGCGGCTGCCGCTGCTCACCGCCGTGGAGCGCGCGCAGCTCGCCGAGTGGAACGACACGGCGCGATCGTTGGGCAGCGAGGACGCGACGCTGGTGTCGCTGCTGGCCGAGCAGGCGGCGCGGACGCCGGACGCGGTCGCGGTGGTGGACGAGCGTGCCTCGCTGACGTACGCGGCGCTCGAGGCGCGCGCGGCAGCGCTGGCGCGGCGGCTTCGCGCGTTAGGCGTGGGTGCGGGGGCGCTCGTCGCGGTGTGCGCGGAGCGCTCGGTCGAGCTGGTGGTCGCGCTCGTGGCGGTGGGGAAGGCGGGGGGGGCGTACGTGCCCGTCGATCCGGAGTACCCGGCGGAGCGCGTGGCGTACATGCTCGCCGACTCCGGGGCGCCGGTGCTGCTGACGACGCGGGCGCTGGCGGGGACGCTGCCGGCGCACCAGGCGACCCTCGTGCTGCTCGACGGCGCGGCGGAGGACGCGGATCGCGCGGATGTGGCGGATCACGCGGATGACGTTGTGCCGCTGCCGCGGCCGGCGGCGGACGATGTGGCGTACATGATCTACACGTCGGGGTCGACGGGGCGGCCGAAGGGGGCGCTCAATGCGCACCGCGGGATCGTGAACCGGCTGCGGTGGATGCAGGCGGAGTACGCGTTGGGCGCGGGCGACGTGGTGCTGCAGAAGACGCCGTTCAGCTTCGACGTGAGCGTGTGGGAGTTCTTCTGGCCGCTGATGAGCGGGGCGAAGCTCGTGCTGGCGCGGCCCGGGGGGCATCGCGACGCGGCGTACCTGGCGGCGACGATCCAGCGGCACGGGGTGACGGTGTGCCACTTCGTGCCCTCGATGCTGCGCGCGTTCCTCGCGGAGCCGACGGCGGCGGGGTGCGTCTCGCTGCGGGACGTGCTGGCGAGCGGGGAGGCGCTGGCGCCGGACCTGGTGGCGGGGTTCTATCGGGCGCTGCCGGGGAGCCGGCTGCACAACCTGTACGGGCCGACGGAGTGCGCGGTGGACGTGACGTACTGGCCGTGCCCCCCGAGCCCCGAGCCGCCCGCGGTCGTGCCGATCGGCCGGCCGGTCGCGAACACGACGCTGCACGTCCTCGACGCGCACCGCCAGCTCGTACCGTTAGGCGTCGCCGGGGAGCTGTACCTCGGCGGCGTGCAGGTGGGGATGGGCTATCATGGCCGCCCCGAGCTGACCGCCGAGCGGTTCGTTCCGGACCCGTTCGGGACGCGGGACTCGGGACGCGGGACTCGGGGGGGAGAAGCGCCCGAGTCCCGAGTCCCGAGTCCCGGGTCCCGTCTCTATCGCACCGGCGACCTCGCGCGGTGGCGGCCCGACGGCACGGTGGAGTACCTCGGGCGGCTCGACTTCCAGGTCAAGATTCGCGGCTTCCGCATCGAGCTCGGGGAGATCGAGAGCGCGCTCACCGGCGTGCCCGGCATCGCGCAGGCGGTGGTCGTCGTGCGCGACGACGCCGTCACCGGCCCGCAGCTCGTCGCGTGTGTCGTCGCCGAACCGGACGCCGTGGTGCCTGACGCGGAAGCGCTGCGCGACACGCTCGGCGCGTCGCTGCCGCCGCACATGGTGCCGTCGCAGTTCGTGACGCTGGACGCGCTGCCACTCACGCCGAGCGGCAAGGCGGACCGCAAGGCGCTCGTCGCGCTGTTGCCGGAGGCGCGTGCGGCGCGAGAGATCGTCGCGCCGCGCACGCCGACCGAGCGCCGCATCGCGGAGATGTGGGCCGACGCGTTCTCGCTGCCCGCGGTGAGCGTGGACGACGGCTTCCTCGACCTCGGCGGCCACTCGCTGCTCGCGATGCGCGTCCTCGGCCGCATCCGCCACGAGCTGGGCGTACACGTGCCGCTCGACGAGCTGCTGCGCGGCGCGACCGTGGCGCGCGTGGCGGCGCTCGTCGACGAGCTGTCGGGCGTGGCGGCGGACGACGACGCGCATCCGCTCGTGCCGGTCGCATGCGACGGCGACACGCCGGTGCTGCCGACGTCGTTCCAGCAGCAGCGGTTCTGGATCCTCGACCAGATCGACGCCGAGTCGGCGGCGTACACGCTGCCGGTCGCGCTGCGCCTGACGGGCGCGCTCGACGCCGCGAAGCTCGAGCACGCGCTGAATGCCGTGGTCGCGCGGCACGAGGCGCTGCGCACCGTGTTCGCGCTGCGCGACGACGCGCCGGCGCAGGTGATCCTCCCCACGCTGCGCGTGCCGCTGCCGGTGACGGACCTGCGCGCGCTCGCGCCCGAGGCGCGCGACGCGCGCGTGGCGGCCGAGAGCTCGGCCCACGCGAACGCGCCGTTCGATCTCGCCGCCGGGCCGCTCGTGCGCGCCGCGCTGCTGCGCACGGCCGACGACGAGCACGTGCTGCTGCTCACGCTGCACCACATCGTCGCCGACGGCTGGTCGATGGGCGTGCTGCTCGACGAGATCGGGCGCGCGTACGCGGGCGACGCGCTCGCGCCGCTCGGGCTGCAGTACGCCGACTACGCGGTGTGGCAGCGCCGCGCGCTGCAGTCGCCCGCCGCGGCGCGTCAGCTCGACTACTGGGGCGCGCGCCTAACGGGCGTCGCGCCGCTGGAGCTGCCGACGGACCGGCCGCGTCCCGCCGTGCAGACCGTCGCCGGCGCGAAGCGCGAGCGGCACGTCCCCGCCGCGGTGGCCGAGGGCGTGCGCGCGCTCGCCCGCGCGCGCGGCGCGACCCCGTACGCGACGTGCCTCGCCGCGTTCGCCGCGGTGCTGCACCGGTACACCGGACAGGCGGACTTCGCGATCGGTTCGATCACGTCGGGGCGTCGGCGCACGGAGCTGGAGCCGATCGTCGGGCTGTTCATGAACACGCTCGCCGTGCGCGTCGCGGTGGATGCGGGCGCGCCGTTCGCCGCGCTGCTCGCGCAGGTGCGCGACGCGGCCGCCGAGGCGCTCGCGCACCAGGACGTGCCGTTCGAGCAGGTCGTCGAGCGCGTGCAGCCGACGCGCGACCGCAGCCGCAGCCCGATCTTCCAGGTCGCGTTCCAGCTCCTCGACGGTCTCGGCGGGCCGCCGCGGATCCCCGGCCTCGACGTCGCGCCGGCGCGCGTGGCGAAGGAGACGGCGAAGTTCGAGCTCACGCTCGTCGTGCGCTCCGCTCCCGACGGCGGCTTCGTCACCGTGGCGGAGTACAACACCGACCTGTTCGACGCGGCGACGATCGACCGGCTGCTCGCGCACTATGCGACGCTGCTCGAGGCCGCGTCGCGCGACGCGAACGTGGCCGTGAGCCGGCTGCCGCTGCTCGACGCGGCGGAGCGCCTGACGGTTCTGCAGCGGTGGAACGACACGGCGCGCCCGCTCCCCGCGTGGACGGTGCCGGCGCGCGTGCTCGCCGTGGCCGCCGCGTCGCCCGCCGCCGTCGCCGTCCGCGCCGAGGACGAGACGCTGACGTACGCCGAGCTCGCGCGCCGCTCGGCGCTCGTCGCGCGGCGGCTCGAATCGTTAGGCGTGCGGCCCGGCGACCGCGTCGGCGTGTGCGTCGAGCGGAGCGCGTCGCTCGTCCCGGCGCTGCTCGGCGTGCTGCGCGCCGGCGCGGCCTACGTGCCCGTCGACGCGTCGTACCCGGCCGAGCGCATCGCGCACGTGCTCGGCGACGCCGGCGTGCGCGCGGTGCTCACCGACGCCGAGTCGGCGCCGCGGCTGCCGGCCGTGGAGGCGCCCATCGAGCGGATCGAGAGCGTGACGTGGGCGAGCGGCGACCCGATCGACGCGCTCGCGCCGTGCGACGTCGACGCGGAGTCGCTCGCGTACGTGCTGTACACCTCCGGCTCCACGGGGCGGCCGAAGGGCGTCATGATCCCGCACCGCGCGCTGGCGAACTTCCTCGCCAGCATGGCCGAGCGCCCGGGGCTCGCGGCCGGCGACGCGCTCGTCGCGGTGACGACGATCAGCTTCGACATCGCGGGGCTGGAGCTGTGGCTGCCGCTCGTGACCGGCGCGGAGGTCGTGCTCGCGTCGCGCGCGACCGCGGTCGATGGCGCGGCGCTGCGCGCGCTCGTCGAGCGCACCGCGGCGCGCGCGCGCGGTGTGATGCTGCAGGCGACGCCCGCGACGTGGCGCCTGCTCCTGGAGACCGGCTGGAGCGGCACGCCGACGCTCACGATGCTGTGCGGCGGCGAGGCGTGGCCGCCGGGGCTGGCCGAGTCACTCGTGCCGCGCGGCGCCGCGCTGTGGAACGTGTATGGCCCGACGGAGACGACGATCTGGTCGACGCGCGCGCACGTCGCGACGCCGGGCCCGATATCGTTAGGCGAGCCGCTCGCGAACACCACGCTGTACGTGCTGGAGCCGACCGGCGAGCCGGCGCCGCTCGGCGTGCCGGGCGAGCTGTGGATCGGCGGCGCGGGGCTCGCGCACGGCTATCACGGTCGGCCAGATCTCACGGCCGAGCGATTCGTCCCGGATCCGTTCGCCCCTGCCACGCTCCACGCTCCACGCTCCACGCTCGGTCCGACGGACGTGGAAGCGAGCGTGGAGCGTGGAGCGTGGAGCGCCGAGGCACCGAGGATGTATCGCACCGGCGATCTCGTGCGCCGCCACGTCGACGGCCGGCTGGAGTACCTCGGCCGCCTCGACGATCAGGTGAAGGTGCGCGGCTATCGCATCGAGCTCGGTGAGATCGAGAGCGTGCTCGCGCGCACCGCGGGCGTGGCGCAGGCGGCGGTCGCGGCGCGGCGCGCGGAGAGCGGCGACGCGCAGCTCGTGGGCTACGTGGTGCTCGACGATGCCGCCGCGGCGGACGCGGTGCTCGGCGCGGCGCGCGAGCGGCTGCGCGCGGCGCTGCCCGAGTACATGGTGCCTAACGCCGTGATGGTGCTCGGCGCGCTGCCGCTGACGCCGAACGGCAAGGTGGACCGCCGTGCGCTTCCGGCGCCGTCGGCCGAGGCGGTCGCCGCCGCGGCTCGGCCGTACACCGCGCCGCGCTCGCCGCTCGAGGCGCAGATCGCCGACGCGTGGGCCGGCGCGCTGGGCGTCGAGCGCGTGGGCGTGGACGACGACTTCTTCGCGCTGGGCGGGCACTCGCTGCTCGCCATGCGCGTGATCGCGCGGCTCGCCGATGTGGTGCCGGTGCGGCTCACGATCGGCGCGCTGTTCGAGGCGCGGACGGTGGCCGATCTCGCCGCGCTCGTGGTGCGGCGGCTGGCGGAGGGCGGTACGGCCGGCGCCGAGGCTCGCATCCCGCGGCGCGCGGATCAGGGGCCGGCACCGCTCTCATTCGCGCAGGAGCTGCTCTGGCTGCACGAGCAGATGGCGCCCGGCACCGCGGCGTACAACGTCCCGCTCGCACGGCGCGTGCGCGGGCCGCTCGACGTGGCGCGACTCGAGGCCGCGTTGGGCGCGCTCGTTGCCCGCCACGAGGCGCTGCGCACGACGTTCGTCGAGACGAGCGGCGGGCCGCGCCAGGTCGTCGACCCGTCCCGCCCGGTCGGTCTCGAGCTCGTCGACGCGGCCGACGACGCCGCGGCCGCCGACGCGCTGCGCGAGATCGCGGCGCGGCCGTTCGACCTCGCCGCAGGCCCGGTGTTCCGCGTGGGCCTCGTGCGCCGCGCCGCGGACGACGCCGTGCTGCTGTTCGTCGCGCACCACGCGGTCTTCGACGGCGGCTCGATCGTCCCGCTGCTGCGCGACCTCGCCGCGTACTACGAAGGGCGCGGGCACGAGCTGCCGCCGCTCGACGTGCACATCGCGGACGTGGCGGCGTGGGAGCGCGCCCGCGTGGACGACGAGCGCGCCGCACCGGCGCTCGCGTTCTGGCGCGAGGCGTTGCGCGGTGCGCCCGCCGTGATCGACCTGCCGTTCGACCACCCGCGCTCGGCGTCGGCGGGCGGGCCCGGCGCCCGGTACGCGGTCACGCTTCCCGCGGTGACGCGCGACGCGGCGCGCGCGCTCGCCGCGCGCTACGGCGCGACGCCGTTCGCGGTGCTGCTCACGGCGTTCCAGTCGCTGCTGTTCCGCGTCAGCGCGCAGGACGACCTCGTGGTCGGCGCGCCGGTGTCGGGCCGCGCGCGTCGGGAGACGGAGCCGCTCGTCGGGCACCTCGTGAACGCGCTGGCGCTCCGTGCGCGCTTCGACGACGACCCGACATTCGCCGAGCTGCTCGCGCGCACGCGAGACGCCGCGCTGCGCGCGCTCGAGCACGCGGCGCTGCCGTATGAGCGCCTGGTGCGCGAGCTGCGCGCGGGCGCGCCGGCGGCAGAGGCCACGCTGTTCCGCGTGATGTTCAGCGTGCAGGATGTGCACGAGGCGCCCGAGCGGCTCGGCGTCGCGACGATGGAGCCGCTGGGCGTCGACGTCGGCGCGTCGAAGTTCGACCTGTCGCTGCTGATGGCCGAGCGCCCCGATGGGCTGCGCGCCGCCGTCGAGTACCGCCGCGACCTGCTCGACGAGGCGACGGTCGCGCGGCTCGTCGCGCAGTTAGGCACCCTCATCGAGGCGGCGGCGGCCGCGCCTGACGAGCGCGTGTCGCGGCTGGCGCTCGCCACGGCGGCGGAGCGCGCGGCGCTGCTCGCGTGGAGCGCGCGGCCGGCGGTGCAACAGCTCGCGCCCACCGTGCACGGGATGTTCGAGCGCTGGGCGCAGCGGTGCCCCGACGCGGTCGCGCTCCGCTTCGGCGAGCAGCGCCTCACGTACGCGCAGGTGGAGCGGCGGGCGAACGCGCTCGCCCACCGACTGCGCGCGGCGGGCGTGTCACGCGGCACGATCGTCGGGCTGTGCGTCGAGCGCTCGATGGAGTTCCCGATTGGCGCGCTGGCGGTGATGAAGGCCGGCGGCGCGTACCTCCCGCTCGACCCCGACTACCCCCGCGAGCGGCTCGCGTTCATGGTGCAGGACTCGGGCGCGCCCGTGCTGCTCACGCAGCGCGCGCTCGTCGGGCGCGTGCCGGAGGCGGGGACCCTCGTCTTCGCCGACGACGAGTCGTTAGGCGCCGTCGACGCGCGCCTCGACGGCGGCGCCGGGGCCGAGGACCTCGCGTACGTCATCTACACGTCAGGCTCCACGGGGCGGCCGAAGGGCGCGCTGCTGCGCCACCGCGGCGCGTGCAACCTCGCCAGCGCGTTGGGCCAGGAGCTCGGCGTGACGCCCGACGAGCGCGTGCTCCAGTTCTCCGCGCTCAGCTTCGACGCGTCGGTGCTCGAGATCCTCTGGTCGCTGTGCCAGGGCGGGTGCCTGCACCTCGTGTCGAAGGAGGTGCAGACGGACCCCGACGCGCTCGCGACGATGATCGCCGCGGAGGGGATCACCGCGACGCTGCTGCCGCCGGTCATGCTGCGGGCGATCGACCCGTCGCGCGTGCCGGCGCTCCGCACGGTGCTTTCCGGCGGCGAGGCGTGCGGCGCGGACATCGTCGAGCGGTGGGCGCCCGGCAGGCGGCTCTTCAACGCGTACGGGCCCACCGAGGTGACGGTGATGCCGACGATGGCGCGCCTCGGCGACCGCGTGCGCGGGATCCCGATCGGCGGGCCCCTGCCCGGGTGCCGCACGTACGTGCTCGACGCCGCCGGCGCGCCCGTGCCGGTGGGGGTGCCCGGGGAGCTGTTCATCGGCGGGCTCGGGGTCGGGGCGGGGTACCTCAACCGCCCGGAGCTCACGCGCGAGCGCTTCGTGTCGGATCCGTTCGTCGGCGGTGGCGCCACGATGTACCGCAGTGGTGACCGCGTGCGCTGGCGCGCCGACCGGCAGCTCGACTACCTCGGGCGCCTCGACCAGCAGGTGAAGCTGCGCGGCTACCGCATCGAGCTCGGCGAGATCGAGAGCCTGCTCGCGGCGCAGCCGGGCGTCGCGTCGGCCGCGGTCACGGTGCGGCGCGACGTCGGCGACGCGGAGGCGCTCGTCGGCTACTACTGCGCCGCGGCCGGCGGCGACCCGGGTGCGGCGGCGCTGCTCGCCGCGCTGCGCGGTCGGCTTCCGACGTTCATGGTGCCGGCCGCGCTCGTGCGGCTCGACGCGCTCCCGCTGACGCCGAGTGGGAAGCTCGATCGCGCGGCGCTGCCGGCGCCCGAGGTGGCGGCGCCCGCGCACGAGCTGTTGGAGCCGCGCGACGACGTGGAGGCGGTGGTCGCCGGCGTGTGGCGCGAGGTCCTCGCGCGCGACCGCGTGGGGATCGAGACGAGCTTCTTCGACCTCGGCGGCCACTCGCTGCTCGCGACGCGGATCGCGGGGCAGGTGAGCCGGATCTTCCGCACCTCGCTCCCGTTGCGACGCTTCTTCGAGGCGCCCACCGTGGCTGGGGTGGCGCGGGCGCTCGCGGAGCTCGAGCCGAAGGCCGGCCAGACGACGACGATCGCGCGGCTCTTCCGCCGCGCGCAGCAGATGACGCCGGAGGAGCGCGAGCGTCTCCGGCGCGAGAAGTCCAGCACCGACCCGCGGTAACCACGACCATGACGCACCATTCCGCCGGCGACGCGCCGGATCGCTTCGACGACGACCTCGATCTCCTCGCCGACCTGCTGGACGCCGAGGGGATCGACGCGTCGGCGGGCGCCGGGATCCCGCGCCGCGCGCCGGACGCGCCGGTGCCCATGTCGTTCTCGCAGGAGCTGCTGTGGCTCCTCGATCGCGCGACGCCGGGCATGACGGCGTACAACCTCATGGTGTCGCGCCGCCTGCGCGGCGCGCTCGACGTCGCGGCGCTGGAGCGCGCGCTGTCGCTGCTCGCCGCACGGCACGAGTCGCTGCGCGTGCGCTTCGCCGACGTCGACGGCGAGCACCGCCTGCTCGTCGACCCGCCGGCGCCCGTCGCGCTCGACGTCGTGGATCTGAGCGGCGCGGCGTGGCCCGAGCGCGAGGCGGAGCGCGTGTCGCGCGAGCGCGGCCGCCGGCCGTTCGACCTCGCGAAGGAGCACCTGTTCCGCGCCACGCTGCTCGTGCTCGGCCCCGCGGACCACGTGCTGCTGCTGGAGTCGCACCACATCGTGCTCGACGGCTGGTCGTTAGGCATCCTGCTCCGCGAGCTGGCCCCGGCGTACGCGGCGTTCCGGGGCGGGCGGGAAGCGTCGCTGCCCGAGGTGCCGGTGCAGTTCGGCGACTTCGCGGCGTGGCAGCGCGCGCAGCTCTCGGGTGAGCGGCTGGAGAAGCTCCTCGCGTTCTGGCGCGCGCAGCTCGGCGAGGCGACGGAGCCGCTCGCGCTCCCCACCGACCGTCCGCGCGCGGCGGTGCCGACGTTCGCCGGCGCGCGCGCGACCGCGACGCTGTCGGCGGACACGCTCGCCGCGGTGCGCGCGCTCGCCCAGCGCCACGACGCGACGCTGTACATGGTGCTGCTCGCGGCCTACGCGACCGTCCTGCACCGCTACACCGGCCGCGCGAACGTCCTGATCGGCTCGGGGAGCGCGGGCCGCTCGGCGCGCGAGCTGGAGTCGGTGGTCGGGTACCTGAACAACACGCTCGTGCAGCGCGCCGACTTCACCGGCGACCCCACGTTCGCCGAGCTGCTCGGCCGCGTGCGCGCGAGCGCGCTCGGCGCGTACGACCATCAGGAGGTGCCGCTGGAGAAGCTCGTGCTCGAGCTGCGCCAGGGGCAGGAGCGGTTGGCCGACGCGCCGCTGTTCGAGGTCGTGCTCACGATGCAGGACACCGGCGCGTCGACCGCGCTCGCGCTCGACGGCGTGACCGTCGAGCCGTTCGGCGTCGACATGGCGGCGACGAAGTTCGACCTCACGCTGCTCGTGTCCGAGCGCGCGGACGGGCTGCAGCTCGTGGCGCAGTATCGCTCGGAGCTGTTCGAGCCGGCGACGATCCAGCGGTTCCTCGGCCATCTCGCGACGGTGCTGGAGAGCGCGGCGGCCGACGCGACGCAGCGCGTGTCGCGCATGCCTCTGGCGACGGCGGCGGAGCGCGCGGAGCTGGCGGCGTGGAACGAGACCGCGGCGGACGAGGGCGCTCCCGCCACGCTCGTCGCGCTGTTCGAGGCGCAGGCGGCGCGGGTGCCGGAGCGCACGGCGGTCGTCGGCGCGGACGCGGCGCTGTCGTACGCGCAGCTGAACGCGCGGGCGAACGCGCTCGCGGGGCAGCTGCGGTCGTTGGGCGTGACGCCTAACGCGCCCGTGGGCTTGCTGCTCGATCGCTCGGCCGAGGCGATCGTCGGGCTGTTCGGCATCCTCAAGGCGGGCGGGGCGTACATGCCGCTGTCGGTCGAGGCGCCGGGGGCGCGGCTCGCGACGCAGCTCACGGAGAGCGGGGCCAAGGTCGTCGTCACCGACGCGGCCGGGGCCGGGAAGCTGCCGGCATCCGTGCAGGCGGTCACGCTCGATTCGTTAGGCGCGCTTTCGGGCGCCAGCATCGAGCCGACGGCGACGCCGGACGATCTCGCGTATGTGCTCTACACGTCGGGCTCGACGGGCACGCCCAAGGGTGTCGCCGTGACGCACGCGAACGCGGTGCACTATGCGCGCGCGATCTCGCGGGTGCTCGGCACGCTCGATGGGCTGCAGTTCGGCATGGTGAGCACGCTCGCCGCGGACCTCGGGAACACGGCGCTCCTGCCCTCGCTCATCGCGGGCGGGACGCTACACGTGCTCTCGAAGGACGTGACGACGGATCCGGCGCGGTTCGCGGAGTACGTCGCGGCGCATCCGCTCGACGTGATCAAGGCGACGCCGAACCACGCGCAGGCACTCGGGGCGCTGCCCCGTCAGTGGCTGGTCGTCGGCGGCGAGGCACTGCGACCGGAAGTCGCGCGGACGTTCCTGAACGCGGGGACGTGCCGGGTGCTCAATCACTATGGCCCGACCGAGACCACCGTCGGCGTCCTCACCCACGAGGTCACCACGGCCTCGTTGAGCGGGCAGACGGTGCCGTTAGGCAAGCCGCTCGCGAACACGCACGCGTACGTGGTCGACACGTTCGGCAATGAGCAGCCGGTGGGGATTCCCGGCGAGCTGCTGATCGGGGGCGCGGGTGTGGCGCGCGGGTACCTCAACCGCGACGACCTGACGGCCGAGCGGTTCGTCGCGTTCCATGGCGAGCGTGTCTACCGCACCGGGGACCGCGTGAGGCGGCTCCCGGATGGAAGCATCGAGTTCCTGGGCCGCGTGGACGATCAGGTGAAGGTGCGCGGCTTCCGCGTGGAGCTGGGCGAGATCGAGCAGGTGCTGCGCGCGAATCCCGGCGTGGCGCAGGCCGTCGTCGTCCTCAATGAGGAAGAACTGGTGGCGTACGCGGTGCCGAAGCAGGCAGGCTACGCGGTGTCGCACTCGGATCGGCCGACGCGCGAGAAGCTGGTCGAGTGGCTGGCCGCGCAGCTGCCGGAATACATGGTGCCGAGCGCGGTCGTGCTGCTCGACGCGCTGCCGCTGACGCCGAACGGCAAGGTCGACAAGCGCGCGCTCCCGGCCCCCGACGCGAGCGCCGCGGCGGCCGACACCTACGTCGCCCCGCGCACGCCGACCGAGGAGCAGCTCGCGACCATCTGGGCCGAGGTGCTGAAGAAGGAGCGCGTCGGCGTGACCGACAACTTCATGGACCTCGGCGGCCACTCGCTCATGGCCATCCGCGTGCTGGGCCGCATCAGCAAGACGTTCGGCGTGCGGCTCGCGCTGCGCACCCTGTTCGAGACCCCCACCGTCGAGCAGCTCGCCGCGCGCATCGACGCCGAGCGCGGTGCGGGCACGCCGCCGGCCGGCCCGTCGGGCGGTATCGGCAGCGTGTCGCGCGACGCCTATCGTATCGGTAAGCCCGCCCCCGCCGGCCCCCCCCCGCCGGCGCGAGCCACTGAGGAGTGCAGATGTCCGGTTCCACGCTCGACCCGCACGCCACGCCGCCGTTCACCGCGGCCAGCGAGACCGTCATGCTCCCGGCGTCGTTCGCCCAGGAGCTGCTGTGGCTCGCCGACCGCGCCGCGCCCGGCAACGTCGCCTACAACATCCCGCGCACGCGGCGTCTCCGCGGCCCGCTCGACGTCGACGCGCTGCATCGCGCGTTCGACGCGCTCGTCGCGCGCCACGAGATCCTGCGCACCACGTACGCGACGCACGACGACCAGGCGGTGCAGGTGATCCACCCGCCGCGGCCCGTGCCGTTCGACGTCGTCGACCTCTCGTCGCTCGCCGCCGACGCGCGCGAGGCGGAGGCGCTGCGCGTGGTGCGCGAGCGGAGCGCGCGGCCGTTCGACCTCGCGTCGGATCTGCTGCTGCGCGTGACGCTGCTGCGCCTCGCCGCCGACGAACACGTGCTGCTGTTCGAGTCGCACCACATCGCGTTCGACGGCTGGTCGCGCGACGTCGTGTTCCGCGAGCTCGCCGCGCTCTACGAGGCGCTCGCGGCGGGGCGCGACGCGGATCTTCCGGCGCTTCCCATCCAGTTCGCCGACTACGCGATCTGGCAGCGCGAGCAGCTCCAGGGCGACCGGCTCGCCTCGCTGCTCGGCTGGTGGCGCGAGGAGCTCGGCGACGCGGAGCACGTGCTGCGGCTCCCGACCGACTTCGCGCGGCCGAACGTCTCGAGGTACGAGGGCGTCGCGCGCACGGTGCACCTCGACGCCGCGCTGCGCGACGGCATTCGCAAGCTCGGCCAGCGCCACGACGCGACGCCGTACATGGTGATCCTCGCGGCGTATGCGACCGTGCTGCACCGCTACACCGGGCAGCAGGACGTGCTCGTCGGGTCGCCGATCGCGGGGCGCGCGCAGCCGGAGACGGAAGGGCTCATCGGGTATCTCGCGAACACCATCGTGCAGCGCGCGCGCTTCGCCGCCGATCCGACGTTCGGCGCGCTGCTGTCGCGCCTGCGCGAGAGCGCGCTCGGTGCGTACGATCACCAGGACGTGCCGTTCGAGAAGCTCGTGCTGGAGCTCGAGGGCCGCACCGCGGTCGGCGTCGCGCCGCTGTTCCAGGTCGTGCTCACCCAGCTCGACTCGTCGCAGCTCCCGTCGCCGCGCATGGGCGAGGTGGTGCTGGAGCCGTTCGGCCTCGACGCGGCGACGACGAAGTTCGACCTCACGCTGTTCATGAGCGACCGCCCCGACGGCCTCGCGCTCACGCTGCGCGCGCGCACGGACCTGCATCGGCCCGACTCGGTCGAGCGGTTCCTCGCGCACGTGAAGCAGGTGCTGGAGGCGGCGGTGGCCGACGCCGACGTTCGCGTGTCGCGGATCCCGCTGCTCACGGAGTCGGAGCGGACGCAGCTCGCGGCATGGAACGACACGGCCGCCGACACGGGCGCGCCGGCGACGTTGGTCGCGCTGTTCGAGGCGGAGGCGGCGCGCGTGCCGGAGCGCACGGCGGTCGTCGGCGCGGACGCGGCCCTGTCGTACGCGGATCTCGACGCGCGCACGAACCGGCTCGCGCGCCATCTCCACTCGCTCGGCGTGGTGCCTAACGCGCCGGTCGGCCTGCTGCTCGACCGCTCGGCCGACGCGATCGTCGGCCTGTTGGGCATCCTCAAGGCGGGCGGCGCGTACATGCCGCTCTCGGTGGACGCCCCGGCGGCCCGTCTCGCGACCCAGCTCACCGAGAGCGGAGCCAAGGTCGTGGTGACCGATGCGGTGGGTGCGGCGAAGCTGCCTGCAGCCGTGCAGGCGGTCACGCTCGATGCCGCGGCGTTAGGCGTCCTCGCGGACACGAGTCTCGAGCGCACGGCGACGCCGGGCGATCTGGCGTACGTGCTCTACACCTCCGGGTCGACGGGCACGCCGAAGGGCGTCGCCGTCACGCACGCGAACGCGGTGCACTACGCGCGCGCGATCGCGCGGGTGCTCGGCACGCTCGATGGGCTGCAGTTCGGCATGGTCAGCACGCTCGCGGCCGACCTCGGCAACACCGCGCTTCTGCCGTCGCTCATCGCGGGCGGCACGCTGCACGTGCTCTCCAAGGAGGTGACGACGGATCCCGCGCGGTTCGCGGAGTACGTCGCGGCGCACCCGCTCGACGTGATCAAGGCGACGCCGAACCACGGGCAGGCACTCGGGGCGCTGCCCCGCCAGTGGCTCGTCGTCGGCGGCGAGGCACTGCGGCCGGAAGTCGCGCGGACGTTCCTGAACGCCGGGACGTGCCGGGTGCTCAATCACTATGGGCCCACGGAGACCACCGTCGGCGTGCTGACCCACGAGGTGACACCCGACTCGTTAGGCGGCCCGACCGTGCCGTTAGGCAAGCCGCTCGCGAACACGCATGCGTACGTGGTCGACACGTTCGGCAACGAGCAGCCAGTCGGGATCCCCGGCGAGCTGCTGATCGGCGGCGCCGGTGTCGCGCGTGGGTACCTGAAGCGGGACGATCTGACCGCCGAGCGGTTCGTGACGTTCAAAGGCGAGCGCGTGTACCGCACGGGCGACCGCGTGCGCCGCCTCCCCGATGGCAGCATCGAGTTCCTCGGCCGCGTGGACGATCAGGTGAAGGTGCGTGGCTTCCGCGTGGAGCTGGGCGAGATCGAGCAGGTCCTGCGCGCGAATCCCGGCGTCGCGCAGGCCGTCGTCGTGCTGCGGGACGAGGCGCTCGTGGCGTACGCGGTGCCGAAGCAGGCGGGTTACGCGGTGAGCCACAGCGACCGGCCGACGCGCGAGAAGCTGATCGAGTGGCTGGCGGCGCAGCTGCCGGAGTACATGGTGCCGAGCGCGGTGGTGCTGCTCGACACGCTGCCGCTGACGCCGAACGGCAAGGTCGACAAGCGCGCGCTCCCGGCCCCCGACGCGAGCGCCGCGGCGGTCGACACCTATGTCGCCCCGCGTACGCCGACCGAGGAGCAGCTCGCCGCGATCTGGGCGGACGTCCTGAAGAAGGAGCGCGTCGGCGTGACCGACAACTTCATGGACCTCGGCGGCCACTCGCTCATGGCCATCCGGATGCTCGGCAAGATCAGCAAGACGTTCGGCATCCGCCTCCCCATCCGCGCGCTGTTCGAGACGCCGACGGTGGAGCAGCTCGCGTCGCGCATCGACACCGAGCTGCGCCTCGCCGCGCTCGAGGAGATGAGCGAGGAGGACGCGCTGCGCCTGCTCGAAGAGGGGAGCGGCACGACGTGAGCGAGGGCGCCCCGGCCCTGGACAGGGCGCTGGAGGAGCGGCTCGCGAAGATGTCGCCCGCGAAGCGGGCGCTCTTCCTCAAGGCCGCCGGCCTGCCCGTCGACTACGCGCCGCCGGCCGCGCGCACCGGCATCCCGCGCCGACCGGCGGGCACGCCGGCGCCGCTGTCGTTCGCGCAGGAGCTGCTCTGGCTGCTCCAGGCCGCGAACCCCGGCTTCTTCGCGTACAACGCGCCGCGCGCCTACCGCCTGCGCGGGCCGCTCGACGTGCGCGCGCTCCAGCGCGCGCTCGACGCGCACGTCGAGCGGCACGAGATCTACCGCTCCGTCGTGCGCGCCACGGACGACGGCCCGGTGCAGGAGGTGCGTCCCGCGCGCCCGGTGACGCTGCGCGTGGAAGATCTGCGAGAGGCAGGCGAGGCGGTCGTCGCCGACCGCGCGCGCGACGTGATGCGCGAGCCGTTCGACCTCGCGCGCGACCAGCTGCTGCGCGCCGCGCTGTTCCGCGTCGGCGACGACGAGCACGTGCTCGTCCTCGTCTCGCACCACATCGCGAGCGACGGCTGGTCGCGCGGCGTGATGTTCCGCGAGCTCGCCGCGTCCTACGAGGCCGCGCTCGCCGACGTCGACGCCGAGCTGCCGCCGCTGCCGATCCAGTACGGCGACTTCGCCGCGTGGCAGCGCGAGCACCTGTCGGGCGAGCGGCTCGAGCGGCTGCTCGCGTTCTGGCGCGACACGCTCGCCGGCGCGCCGCACGCGCTCGAGCTGCCGACCGACCGGCCACTCTCCGGTCTGCCGTCGGCCGAGGGGGCGCGCGTGCAGGCGCTGTTCCCGCCGGAGCTCGCGGCCGCGCTGAAGGCGCTCGCCCGCGCGCACGACGCGACGCTGTTCATGACGCTGCTCGCCGCGTGGCAGGTGCTGCTCGCGCGCTATACGGGGCAGGACGACGTGCTGGTGGGCACGCCGATCGCCGGCCGCACGCGGCCCGAGGTCGAGGGACTCGTCGGCTACTTCGCGGACACGCTCGTCGTGCGCGCGCGACTCGGCGGCGCGCCGACGTTCGCCGAGCACCTCGCGCGCGTGCGCGAGACGAGCCTCGCCGCGTTCGACCATCAGGAGGTGCCGTACGAGAAGCTCGTGCTCGAGCTGGCGTCGGCGCGCGGCGGCAGCACGGCGCCGCTGTTCCAGTCGCTGTTCACGCTGCACGACGACCGCCCCGAGCGGCTGGGGCTCGCCGGCGTGCAGGTGGAGCGCTTCGCCGCCGACGGCGGATGGACGAAGGCCGACGTGAGCCTCTCGGCCGCCGACCGCGCCGACGGGCTCGCGGTGGTACTCGAGTACCGCACCGACGCGTTCGACCGCGACCGCATGGAGCGGATGCTCGACCATCTCCGCACGCTGCTCGAGGGGATCGTCGCCGCGCCGGACACGCCGGTCACGCGGCTGCCGCTCATCGGCGCCGCCGAGCGCGCGCGGATGGACGCGTGGAACGACACGGCGCGCGAGTACTCGCACGACAGCACGCTGATCGCCCGCATCGAGGCCGCGGTCGACCGCGTGCCTAACGCGATCGCGCTCCAGGTCGGCCGCGAGACGCTGACGTTCGCCGAGCTCGATGCGCGCGCGAACCGGCTCGCGCGCCGGCTGAAGCGCGAGGGCGTCGGGCCCGGCGTCGGCGTCGCGCTCTGCTTCGAGCGGTCGTTCGAGCTCGTGGTGGGCCAGCTCGCGGCGATGAAGGCGGGCGGCCACTACGTGCCGCTCGATCCGGACTACCCCGAGGACCGCATCGCGTACATGCTCGAGGACTCCGCGGCCCCGGTGGTGCTCACCGACCGCGCGCACCGCGGCGTGCTCCCGCCGAGTGCGACGAACGTCCTCGAGCTCGACGCGTGCTGGCCCGAGATCGCGCGCGAGAGCGGCGACCGGCTGCCTAACGACGCGGCCCCGAGCGACCTCGCGTACGTCATCTACACCTCCGGCTCCACCGGGCGGCCGAAAGGCGTGATGATCCCGCATCGCGCGGTCGTCAACTACGTCGAGTGGATGCAGCGCGCGTTCCCGCTGCGCGCCGACGACTGCGTGCTGCAGAAGGCCCCGGCGAGCTTCGACGCGTCGATCTGGGAGTTCTTCCTCCCGCTCGTCGCCGGCGTGCGGCTCTTGCTCGCGAAGCCGGGCGGCCATCAGGATCCCGACTACCTGATGGGCACCGTCACACGCGACGGCGTCACGATCATGCAGCTCGTGCCGTCGCAGCTGCAGATGGTGCTGGAGACGCCGTCGGCGGAGGCGCTGAGCCGGCTGCGGCTGCTCGTCTCCGGCGGCGAGGCGCTTCCCGGCGACCTGCTCGCGCGCCTCGATCGCATCGCACCGGTGAAGCTCACGAACCTGTACGGCCCCACCGAGTGCACGGTGTACGCGACGTCGTGGACGCACGACCCGCGCGTCGACGGGCCGCACGACGGATCGCCGGTGCCGATCGGCCGGCCGATCGACAACGCGCGCGTCTACGTCGTGCACCCGGACACGCTCGAGCGCCAGCCGTTGGGCATCCCCGGCGAGCTGCTCATCGGCGGCGTGCAGGTCGCGCGCGGCTACCGCAATCGGGCGGAGCTCACGGCGGAGAAGTTCATCCGAGATCCGTTCGGGACTCGGGACTCGGGACTCGGGACTCGGGAGGGAGAAGCGTCCGAGTCCCGAGTCCCGAGTCCCGAGTCCCGAGTCTATCGGACGGGAGATCTCGCCCGCCTCCGCGCCGATGGCATCGTCGAGTACCTCGGGCGCATCGACAACCAGGTCAAGCTGCGCGGCTTCCGCATCGAGCTCGGCGAGATCGAGGAAGCGCTCGCGCGGCATCGCGCGGTGCGGCAGTGCGTGGTGCTGTTGCGCGAGGACGTGCCGGGTGACAAGCGGCTCGTCGCGTACGTCGCCTACCAGCCCGGCGCGGCCGACGACGCCGCGGCGCTGCGCGAGTTCCTGCGCGCCCAGCTTCCCGAGTACATGGTCCCGGCGGTGTTCGTCGCGCTCGACGCCATCCCGCTGAACGCGAACGGCAAGGCCGACCGCCGCGCGCTCCCCGCGCCCGCGGGCGCCGAGTCCACCGGCTCCGCCACGCCGTACGCGCCGCCGCGCACGACGCTCGAGCACGAGCTGGTGGAGATCTGGGAGTCGCTGCTCCGCCATCGCCCGATCGGCATCCACGACGACTTCTTCGCCGTCGGCGGCCACTCGCTGCTCGCCATGCGCATGCTCGTCGAGATCGAGCGCGTGCGCGGGCACCGGCTCGCCGTCGCCACGCTGTTCGAGCACAGCACCATCGAGGCGCTCGCGCGCGTGCTCGCCGGCGAGGTGGAGGCGGCGGGCGAGCCGCCGCTCGTCGTGCTGAACCCCGACGCCGCGGGCACGCCGCTCGTGTTCGTGCACGGCGACGTGCGCGGCGGCGGGTGGTACTGTCGCCGGCTCGCGCGGTACCTGCCCGAGCGGCCGCTCATCGTGCTGCCGACGGTGCGCCCCGACGCGCCGCACGGCACCGAGGCGCCGGCGACGATCGAGGCGATGGCGCGCCGCCACGTCGCGGAGCTGCGCCGCGTGCGGCCGCACGGCCCGTATCTCGTCGGTGGGTTCTGCGTCGGCGGGCTCGTGGCGTACGAGATCGCGCAGCAGCTCGCCGCCGCCGGCGAGCGCGTGGAGCTGCTCGTCCTCGTCGACACCGCCGCGCTGAACGCGCCGTTCCGTCGGCTCGTGCCGCTGCTCGCCGCGGTCGACGCGCTCACGCCGAGCGCGCGGCGACTCGACCGCCGCGCGGGGATCCTGCGCAGCGCGCGCTACTACCGTGGCCGCGTGGTCGACGTCGCGCGCCGGCCGCTCGGCGAGCAGCTCGCGTGGGTGTCGCGCAACGTCCGGCGCCGCCTGGCCGGTACGCGGCCTAACGGAGTGCCTAACGCGGCCCCCGCCGCCGCGCCTGACGGCGCGCCGCCGGTCGACGCGCGGCTCGGCGAGGACGAGCGGCTCATGGGCGCCGGCGCGGCCGGGCCGGGGCTCGCCACGCTGCTCCACCAGCAGCGCGCGGCGGTCGCGTACGTACAGCGGCCGTACGCCGGCGCGGTGCACGTCGTCTGGGCGAGCGAGGTGCTCGGCGCGCGGCGCGATCCCACGCGTGGATGGGGGCGGCTCGTGCGCGGGGTGCGCGTGAGCGAGGTCCCGTCGTCGCACGTGGGGCTCATCACGCGTCATCTGCCCGCGTTCGCCGAGCGGCTCGCCGCCGTCGTGCGCGACGCCGATCGCTCGTGACCGACGGCTGGCGTGCGGTCGCCGCGCCGCCCGCGCTGCGACCGGGTGACGCGCACGTCTGGCGCGTCCGGCTCGACGCCGCCGACGAGCTGCCCGCGCTGCGCGCGCTGCTCTCCGACGACGAGCGCGCGCGCATGGACCGCTTCCACCGCCCGGCCGACCGGGTCCGCTTCGGCGTCGCCCACGGCTGGCTGCGGCGCGTGCTCGCCGCGTATCTCGACGCGGCGCCGTCGGCGCTCGCGTTCGGGGTGGGGGAGCACGGCAAGCCGTTCCTCCGCGACGCCGCGCTCGAGTTCAACCTCTCGCATTCCGGCGACCTCGCGCTCGTCGCCGTCGCCGCGCACGGGCCGGTGGGCGTCGACGTCGAGCGCTGGGACCGGGCCGTGGAGTGCCTGGAGCTGGCCGAGCGATTCTTCTCCCCCGCGGAGCTGGGGGCGCTGCACGCGCTCCGCGAGGACGACGCGCGCGTCGTCGAGGGCTTCTTCGCCACCTGGTCGCGGAAGGAGGCGTACCTGAAGGCGACGGGCCACGGCATCACGCGCGGCCTGCGGCACTTCGACGTCCCGTTCGCGCCCGGCGGCGCGGCCGCGCTCGTCGCCGACCGGCTCGACGTCGAGGCCACGGGACGCTGGGCGATCACCGGGCTCGCAGCCGCCCCCGGCTACAGCGCGGCACTCGTCGCCGCCGCGCCGCTAAGAGCTCTCAATCTGCTGGAGCCGCCCGCGACGGGGTGGGGTAGCAGATGACCATGCCTCGTCTCTCGCTCGCTCCGATCGTGTTCGTCCTGCTCGCCGCGTGCACCGGCCGGGACCACGGGCCGCGCACCGCCCACGCCGCGACCCTGCCACCCCGCACTGCCACCGCGACCGGCGACGGCTTCGTGATGCGCACCGTGCGCGACGGCGGCGTGGACTACCGGTACCAGGTCTTCGTTCCCCGCGCGTACGACGCCGAGCGTCGGCTGCCGGTGATCCTGTACCTCCACGGTTCGGGCGCCATGGGGACCGACGGGCAGCAGCAGACGCTCGCCGGCCTCGGCGAGACGGTGCGGGCGCGGCGGGACAGCTTCCCGGCCATCGTCGTGTTCCCGCAGGCGCCGAAGCTGGAGCACGGGGTCGGGCGCGCGATCTTCGCCCGCATCGCCATGCGCGCGCTCGACGACGCGACGCGCGAGTTCCACGGCGACAGCGCGCGCACCTATCTCACCGGCTACTCGTTCGGCGCGAAGCTGGGCTACGAGCTGCTGGCGGAGAACCCGAGCCGGTTCGCGGCGTACGTGCCCGTCTCCGGCGAGGTGTGCGTCGTCTGTCTCACCGACCGTCCGGCCGGGGCGAACGCCGACTCCGTGCTCCACGCCGTGATCCAGCGCGCCGGCCCGGTGCCGATGTGGCTCTTCCACGGCCGTCGCGACGGGAGCATCCCGGTGGCGAGCGCGCGCCGGATCGTCCGCATCCGGCAGGACATGGGCGCGCCGGTCCGGTACACCGAGCTGCCGGACGGCACCCACGACATCTGGCACGAGGCCTACGAGACCCCGGGGCTGTTCGACTGGCTCCTGGCGCAGCACCGGTAGCTCACGTCGGAGAAGTTCGCCGCGAGCGTGCGCCCCGTCACGCCGCGGCCCATCCGGCTGCGGTCGCACGAGACCGGGGCGCGTCCGACCGGGTAGAACGCATGGGAGCCGCGCGTGCGCGGCCGTCGGTGTCTGCCACTTCTCGGAGGGAAAATGCGCGGCGATGTCCGGAGCCTGTTCGCCCTGTTCGCCTGCACGATCGTGTCGGTCGCGGCGTGCGGCGGGGGCGGATCCCCGACCGAGCTGCTGAGCGGCACCCCCGCGGTCACGACGCCGTCGGGTGGGGGAACGAGCACGACCGGCACCACGGTGCCCGAGGCGGGGACGTTCGTGAAGCGCACCGTGACGGTCGGCGGCGTGGCCTACCCGTACCAGGTCTTCGTCCCCGCGGCGTACACCACGGGCACGACGTGGCCGGTGGTGATGGCGCTCCATGGCGGCCACGGACGCGGCAGCGACGGCAACCTGCAGGTGCAGCAGGGGCTCGCGCTCGTCGTGAAGGCGCAGGCGGCGACGTTCCCCGCGTTCGGCGTGTTCCCGCAGATCCCGGCCGGCGAGACGTTCCCGCGCGAGACGATGCTCGCGATCGCGACGGCGGCGCTCGATCAGGTCGTGGCGACGTATCGCATCGACCCGAAGCGCGAGTACCTCACCGGCATCTCGTTCGGCGGCGTGCTCGCGTACACCATCGCGTACCGCAGCCCGACGCGCTTCGCCGCGTTCGTGCCGATCTCGTGCGCCCCGGCCGACGCCGAGATCCTCGGCGTGTCGACCGCCGCGGCGCAGTCGTCGTTCCCGGCGGTCGCGCAGGCGCTGCGCACGGTGCCGATGTGGCTCTTCCACGGCCACAACGACGCGCAGTTCAGCGTCGCGCTGCCGCGCGCCATGGTCGCCGCGCTGCAGAGCGCCGGCGGCACCGTGAAGTACACCGAGTACCCCACCGGCACGCACAGCGAGAACACGTGGGACACGGCGTACGCGACGCCGGATCTCTACACGTGGATGTTCGCGCAGCATCGCTGACGCTTTTCGTTTGAACCGCAGAGGGACGCGGAGGGCCGCAGAGGACAACACTTGCAGTCCTCTGCGGCCCTCTGCGTCCTCTGCGGTTCAACGAACAGGATCAGCCCCCGATCACGATCCGCTCGTCCACCGGCACGAACCGGTACTGCGACCCCGGCGCCGTGAAGAAGCCGTCGTTCCCGAGGTCGGGCAGGTCGGCGCCGAGGTAGTAGCGGAACACGCGGCGCAGGACGTTGACGTGGGTGCTCGAGTCGGCGAACATCGCCGCCCCGCCGTCCGGCATGTAGAACGCGCCTAACGCGCCGAGCCGCTCGGCGACGATCGAGTCCTGTGGTGCGCGCGTCTTCTCGCCCGGTCGGCGGCTGATCGTGCCGTGGTCGCCGACGAGGATGATGATCGGCGGCGTGGCGGAGCGGCGCAGCAGCTCGGAGACGACACCGAGCACCTGCGTGTTCGCGCAGTGCACCGCGCCGAGGAACAGCTTCGTCGGCCCCGGGTTCTCCATCATGCCCGCGATGCGCCCCTCGCCGTTGATCGGCCGGCACCGATCGTCGAGCACGATCGGCTGGTGCGGCAGCATGAAGTGCGCGAACGTGAACGTCGGCGCGCTGTCCGCGGGCACCTCGGGCAGCGCGCGGAACTCGTCGAGCATGTACTCCGCGTCGTAGTTGTGGCGGAACGCGCGGAACTTCGAGAGCAGCGTCGAGCGGAAGATCGTGCGGCGCAGCTCCCCGCGCAGCAGCGCCGCGCGCACCGGGCTGCGCACGCGCGCGTCCGCGAACGTGCGGTCGGCGATCGGGCTGCGGCGCGTCGGCTCGAACCAGAACGTCGGGTACAGCACGTAGCGGTAGCCCTGCGACTTCAGGAACCGCGCGGCACGGTTCTGCTGGATGAGCCGCGTGGGGAACGTGTGGTCCTGCGACTCCGGCGCGAGCGCGCGCGCCAGCAGGGTGTCGTGCTCGAAGTTGAGCATCGACGACAGCGACAGGATCGTGTGCGTGTAGTTGCTGCGGTTGTGCTGCGGGATCGTGAAGCCGAGCGCGCGCAGGCTGTCGAGGAACGCGCCGTTGTCGTACGCGAACTTCTGCCGCAGCACCGACGCGTTCGGGTAGCCGTCGAGCACGAACAGGTAGATGTCGCGCTTCGGTCCCGGGCGGGCGAGCGCCGGGCGCACCGGCACCGGCGCGTTCACGAGCTTCCAGATCGCGCTCTCGTCGATGCGGCGCGCGCTGCGCGCGTTCTCCACCACCACGTGCGCCGTCGCGTTGCCGACGAGCAGCAGGCCGGCGAGCGTCACGAACTTGCCGAGCGCGCCGAGGATCCAGCGCCGCCGCAGCGCGAGCCACGCGAGCGCCGCGGAGCCGAGCAGCAGCATGCCGCCGAGCACCGTCGCCCGCCCGAGCGGCCGCCACACGCCGGCCAGCGCCTCGGCGAGGGGCATGTAGTACAGCACCCACACGACGCCCAACGCGGCGAGCAGCGCGCCGCGCGCGAGCGGCTCGTCGCGGCCGAGCAGCCGCGCCACGGCCGCGCCGGCGAGCATCGCCACGGCGACGACGCCCGCGAGCACGGCGACGATCAGCACCAGGTCGCTCACCGAGTACGTCCCCGCCTTCCCGGCGGCGACGTCGAGCACCGGGAAGACCCCGAGCAGCAGCGGGTACAGCGCGGCGAGCACCGTCCACCGGCTGCGGCGCGCCGGCGCACCGCCCGGCGTGTGCGGCCCGCGCGCGACGTCGGGCGTGAGCGGCGAGGTGCCTAACGGCGCTCCAACAGATACAGCCATCGCTCGGACTCCTCCACGGGTACGCACGCCGCCGTCGTGAAGTGGGGCGCGAACGCGGCCTCGAACCCCTCGCGGGTGTAGCCGGGGAACACGTCCTCGCGGTTCGTCAGCAGTCGACGCACCTGCGAGTCGCTCTTCGGGACGAACTCGATCACGACCCACCGGCCGAGCTGCGCGAGGTACGCCGCGACGCGCTCGAGCGGGACGTTGTTGGAGATCGCGAGGTGGTGCACGAGCGCCAGCGCGAGCACGAGATCCGCCGGTCCGCGCTCGGCCAGCGACATGCGCTCCTCGTGCGCCCACCCCTGCGCCGGCGACGGGTTCGTGAGGTCGAGCACGAACGGCGTGATCCCGCGCTCGCCGCTCGCCTTGATCGCGCGATGGTTGCGCTCCACCGCCGCCGGATCGATGTCGAACGACAGCACCGTCGGCACGCCGGCGTCACGCACCGCGCGGCTGAACAGCCCCGTGTTCGCGCCGAGGTCCCACGCCACGCGCGCGCCGGCGCGGCTCGCGAACTCCGCCACGCGCGCCTTCTTCGCGTCGTGCGCGCGGTCGCTGTAGTTCGTGTTCGTCGTATAGTCCGCCCACTCCGTGCCCGCGGGCTCCCACTTCAGCCCTTCCACGGAGTCGCGCAGGCTCGTGAGGAAGTTGCGGAGTGCCGCCGTCGTCATGCGGCGGCCGCCCGTCTCCGCCTTCACGTCGGCGTGCTGATACTTCTGCTGCGCGCGCGCGTGCAGGTGGATGTGCAGCAGCATCGACGGGCTGAATCGCGTGCGCGTCGGCAGCAGCTTGCTCGCGAGGTCGAGCGGGATACCGTTCAGGTACTGCCGCTGAAGCGCCGCGCACCGCACGTCGGTGTGCGCCATGAGCGCGAGCGGGGCGAGGAAGTGCTCGCAGAACTGCCGGTACGCGATCCACGGCTCCCCGACCGTGTAGCGTCCGATCGACAGCGTGTCGATGAGGATCGGCCGGCCGTCGACGAACTGCACGTTGTACGCGCTCGCGTCGCGCAGGGCGAACCCCCGGTCGAGCGCGCGCCGCTGCACGTCGAGCGTGAGGAGCGCGGCGTCCTTCAGCTGCCCGAACGACCACTCGTAGGGATACGAGATGAACGGCACGCGCTCCGGGCGGAGCACCACGTGGGCGTCCGGTGTCGCGGCGGCGGCTGGATCGTCTTCCGCATGCGCGACGAGGAGCCCGGCGGATGCGAGCTCCTCGTAGAGTCCCGAGGCGCGCACCGCGTCGTACTCCTCGGCGAACACCCGGTTGACCTGCCGATACAGCGTGCCGTTCTTCGTGTACACGAACCCGCTCGGGTCTCGAAAGGACCCGGCGACGACCTGCAGCGTCATCGCGACTCTCGGCGCCCGAAGAGGGACTTGATGCCGAGCACGATGTTCCGGCGGACGTTCTTCGCGAGGGCGAGCACGGACACCAGGCCTGCGGCGAGCATCTGCAGGATCATGCTGCCCGCGGCGGGATCGATGTACACGGGGAAGCTCCGACGTGGCGGTGAGGGAGACGGTGCCGCGACAACGGGGGTCCACGGCGCTCCAGTGGTGCCCGGCCACGGTAACGCCCAGGTCACGAAAGGGCAACGCCGCGCGGGCGTGGCGCCCGTGCGCTCGCGCGTACGCGCTCACCAGGCTTGCCCGGATTCCCTGGACGGACATACGCTAGGTCGCGCATGACTCACACGCAGCTCCCGCCCCCCGCCGCTCCCGCCGCCGAGTCGACCGCCGCCGCGCCCCGCGTCTCGGTGCTCATGCCGGTCTACAACGCCGAGCGCTACGTCGGCGACGCCGTGCGGAGCGTGCTCGCCAGCGGCTTCGCCGACCTCGAGCTGCTCGTCGTCGACGACGGCTCGACCGACGCGTCGGTCGACGCGGCGACGCGCGCGGCGGCGGGCGACCGGCGGCTGCGCGTGCTCCGGGTGCCGCACGGCGGCGTGGCCGCCGCGCGCGACGCCGGGCTCCGTGCGGCGCAGGGAGAGCTCGTCGCCAACCTCGACGCCGACGACGCGATGTTCCCCGAGCGGCTCGTGCGCCAGGTCGCGTTTCTCGACCGCCACCCCGAGTGCGTGGCGGTCGGGGCGCGGTGTGTCGCGGTCGACGCGGCGGGGCGGCCGGTTCGCATCGTCGGCGGCCGCTACCTGGCGCACGAGGCGATCGACGGCGCCCACATGCAGGGGCTGGGGGGCGCGATCTGGAACCCGAGTGCCACGTTCCGACGTCAGGCGGCGCTCGATGCCGGCGGGTATCCCGCGACGCCCCACGCGACGGGCGAGGACCACGACTTCTGGCTGCGGCTCGCCGAGGTCGGACGCCTGGCGAACCTGCCGGACGTGCTGGTCCGCTACCGCCTGCACGACGCGAACGCGAGCGGCGGCGAGGGGATCACCGAACGGCGGCTCCCGGTGACGATCGACAACCTGCGGCGGGCGTACGGGCGGCGCGGGATCACCGACCGCGAGCCGGTGAAAGGCAGCGCGCCGCCGCCCCGCCCCGCCGAGCGCTGGTGCGACCGCGCGCTCTGCCGCCACTTCGCCGGCGACCGCGGCGGCGCGCTGCGCGCGCTCGTCGCGGCGCTGCTCCTCGATCCGTTCGCGCCCAACGTGCGCAGCGCGGCGCGCCTCGTCCTCTTCTCTCGCGCATGACGACGCTTCAGACGTCTCCCATGGTCATCAACGAGCTCGAGCTGCGCGTGTGCGGGCTGCAGCGCAGCGGCAACCACGCGATCATCACGTGGATCGTCG